>JANWYE010000011.1:19470-32407 GCA_025057175.1 Chloroflexus sp.
CTGGCAAGGCTTTGCTTGCGAACCGGCCCGGCGCAACCCGCGCGTGACGCAGATTCTGGGTTCCATCCCCTATCTGAATAGCGGCTTGTTTCTGCCGCATCCGCTTGAGGAGCGCTACGGCGCTGCGCTGGATATTCCCGATGCCGCGTTTGAACACCTTTTTGCCTTTTTGAGTGGTTGGCGTTGGCATCTGAATGAACGGTCTCGCGTGAGTGAGCGCGATATCGATCCTACCGTGTTAGGCTACATCTTCGAAAAATACATCAATCAAAAGCAGATGGGCGCGTACTATACCAGCGATGACATCACCGATTACATCTGCCGCTCGACAATCATCCCCGCGCTGTTCGACAAAGCCGGATTATCGCTGGCGCCACTCGCGTTAGCGCAGAACGTCAGTAAGTACATCTATCCAGCCATGCGGCAGGACGAGCCATTGCCCACCGAAACTGCCCGCGAACGGGCGCTGCGCCGCGCGCGGGTCGCGGCGATTGTGGCTGATGCGGCAGCCGGCAAGATCATGACGATCAATGATGCGGTGACGGCAAATCTTGACCTTGAAGCGTTGCTGGCCGATCTCATCTCGCTGCTTGATGCGCCCAAGGTGTATGCGCTGTACACCGCCTTGGCCGGCGATCCGGCACAGGGGCAAGTGCCGCTGAGCGTGCTCGACCCAACCGTTGGCTCAGGCGCATTTTTGTTTGCAGCGCTCCGGATTCTCAAGCCGATCTACGCGGCTGTTCTCGACCGCATAGACGAACTCAGCAGATTGAGGCAGACTGCCGGCTTGCCGTTCCGCGCGGCGCTGGCTGAAGCTGATGGGTACCCAAGCCGGGACTATTTCATCACCAAGAGCATTATCACGCGCAACCTCTATGGCGTTGATCTGATGGCTGAGGCGACTGAGATCTGCACATTGCGGCTCTTCCTGCGTATGATAGCCGCGCTTGACGGCGCGCACCATATTGAACCGTTGCCGGACATCGATTTCAACATTTGGACCGGGAATGCCCTTGTTGGGTACGCGCATCCGGCAGAAGTTAGCTTGGCCGGCATAGATGTTGCGCTTGCAGACGCGCAGCGCGAATTGGCTGCCTATCGCCGCGCGCAGCTTCGCCGCGATTCGGCTGCGGCTAGCGGTCAGGATATGCGCCAGCGGATTCGCCGGCGGCTTGATGCGATCAATCAGTGCCTGAATGACGAGTTGCAGCGGGCCGGCCACCTGTGGCGGTTGCCCACCGGTGGCTACAACACGCAACCCTTTCATTGGTGTACCGCGTTTTATGAAATCCTCAACAGTGGCGGATTTGATGTCATTGTTGGCAATCCGCCGTATGTCGCGTATAGCAAAGTACGAAACGAATATCGCATCGCTGGTTATAAGACCGAAGATTGCGGCAATTTATACGCATTTGTCATCGAACGAGCGTTGAATATGCTGTCTAAGCAAGGACGATGTGGCATGATCGTGCCTATTGCTTCAATATCTACTGACGGCATGAAATCGTTGCAACGCATCTATCGCGACTACACCCAATGGCATAGCAATTATGCAGTTAGGCCCGGCAAATTATTTGCCGGTGTTGATATGAATCTGACCATAACGCTGCTCCAGCCCTCAGCGCACGCTCCTCAAGTGTACTGTACTTCCTACTACCGGTGGTTTAGCGGCAAGCAGAGCGATCGGCCCTTCTTATTTGAAAAATTGGCCTATTGCCGGTGGGAAGGGATCGCAACCCATGTCAATCCCTTGCCGAAAATTGGTTCGCAAATTGAAGTGAATATCCTAGCCAAAATGCATTCCCATCAACGCAAACTAAAAGACTTTGTGGTGGCAGAGGGCATTCCCATTTATTATCATTCTGGCGGACGTTACTGGCGGAAGGCGCTGCCGGAAAAACTATCGTCACATTACAAACCAATTATCGTTCCTGAACGATTGCGCTCGGTCGTCTTGGCATTGCTAAACAGCCAACTCTTTTATTGGTACTGGATCGTCAATTCAAACTGTATGGATGTCGTTTCACGCGAAGTATTGGAACTGCCGGTATTTGATTTGAATCGCATCGAAATCAGTCCATATCTGGCTCTTGAACAAGCCTTGCTGGCTGCCTACGATGCTCATCGAACCACCTGCATCCGTCGTGGTAAAACCATTCGCGCGAGCGAGATCCATGTCGATGTTGCGCAGGCAAAACCCATTCTCGATCAGATTGACCAGACTCTTGCCACTCACTACGGCTTCACGGAGGAGGAGCTGGATTTCATTATTCACTACGACATCAAATACCGTATGGGGAGTGTAGGAAATGGTGGCGCTAATGAGGGTTATTCGTAACCTCCTCTTCATTCACGATTTCACGCACGGCTGTGTCGTCGCCGGAATGAAGCTTATCAAAGCAACTCCACCAACTCCCGCTCAATCGCGCCCACGGTATCGGTGGGCGCAAACCGGCGCACCACGCGACCGTTGCGATCAACCAGAAACTTAGTAAAGTTCCACTTGATCTCGCCATCGGGGCTGAGGCCCGGCTGCTGGGCCTTGAGATACGCAAAGAGCGGGTGCGTGTTTGGCCCGTTCACATTGATCTTCGCAAACAGCGGGAACGTCACCGCATAATTGCGCACGCAGAAGGCCTTAATCGTCGCTTCGTCATCCGGTTCTTGATCAAAATCATTGCTGGGAAAGCCGAGCACAACGAGACCGCGCTCGTGATAGCGCCGGTAGAGCGATTCGAGATCACCGTACTGCGGGGTAAGGCCACAGTGGCTAGCCACGTTAACGATCAGCAAAACCTTGCCGCGATAGATTGCAAACGATTGCACAGCGCCATTGATTGTGCGGGCAGTGATGTCGTAGATGTTCATCGCTGTTGATGGGCTAAAGCTTTAACAAGTGTGGCTAATACTATGACTTAGTTTCGCAAATCTGTCAACCCCTCTGCTTGAGAGCAATGTGGTATGCTGATGGAAAGGTAAGTGAATGCCTAGCCACTCTGTGGCAAGAGCAGCTACGGTGACGTATAGCCGAGTTGGGCAAAAACAAAACAGCTTGCTAGAAACGAATCCAAAAACTCGATAGTCTGCGCAAAGTTCGGATTAGAGACGTATGGCTGATATTAATGAAACTTGGCATGCGCAGCCTAGTTGCCGCACTCCATAGTTGTTCAGAAATGAAACTAGGCAGCGCGGCTGCCGCATTCCATAGTTGCGCGGATTAGAGACGTATGGCTGATATTAATGAGACCCTTCCGCAAACGACTATAACTTCTGCCCCTGATCAACCACCCGCCGCGCCGGCTGCGCGCCGGCTATGGTGGCCGCGGCTGCGGCGCGAATTGATTGCCGTTCCATTTCGGGTGCGGTTGACGCTGCTCTATACCAGCCTTTTCTCGCTCGCCCTGCTTGTGATTGGCATCGGCGTTCATTTCGCTGTCGCGCAGGCGCTCTATGCCGGTGTGCAGCGTGACTTAACCTCGGCCACTCAACAGGTGCGCGCGATCCTCAATGCCGTCGGCCTCCAAAGCATCCGCACTCCGAGCGGAGAATTGCAACTCTATCTTGATCGTGATTTTATTCAACTCTTCACCAATCGTAATATCGGCGCGCAATTTTTTCGGATTGATGGCACTTTAGCGAGCAGTACCCCGAATCTCGAACCATATATGCTGCCGTTGCCGGCGGAAGCGTTACAGTTAACGCCAGCAGATACCAACGGGTTGTCACTGGTGCGTGAAATTAACGGTGTGTCAGTCAAATCGTTGATTACACCGGTCGTGCTGCGCGATGGCCAACTCCTCGGTTTCTTGCAGGTGTCGCGCCCGCTTGATGATGTGGTTGACACGCTGACCTTATTGCAACAGATTCTGATCGGTGGCGGCTTGGTTGCGCTGATTATCAATGGCTTAGGCGCAATGTATTTGTCAAAGCGAGCGCTGCGCCCGATCGAGCAGATTACCCTCACCGCGCAAAGCATTGTCCGCGCCGAGGATCTCGGTCGCCGGATTCCCGAACCGGCGCAGCGCGATGAGATTCACCAACTGACGGTGACGATTAATGAGTTATTGTCACGCCTTGAGCAGCTCTTTTCTACTCAGCAGCGATTTGTCGCCGACGTTAGCCACGAGTTACGCACGCCCCTGACAGCGATGCAGGGGAATCTCGAAGTGCTCGATCGCGGTACCTGCACCGATCCGGCCTTGCTCAAGGAGGTGATTGGCGATATGCGGCGCGAGACGGCACGGTTGATCCGCATGGTGAATGATCTGTTGCTGCTTGCGCAGAGTGAGACGCATGTCGCGTTGCGCTGTGAACCGGTTGAACTTGATACCTTGCTGCTTGAAGTCTTCCGCGAGCTGCGCCCATTGGCCGGCCAAGTGCGGTTGCGCATTGGTGCAGAGGATCAGATACTGGTCTATGGCGATCGTGATCGGATTAAGCAAGCGCTGTTGAATTTAGGGGTAAATGCGCTGCAATATACGCCGCCGGGTGGCTTGGTAATATTGAGCCTCGAACGCTACGAACAGTTTGCCTGCCTCAGTGTGGCCGATACTGGTATCGGCATTAGTGAGGCCGAACGCGCTCATATCTTCGACCGCTTCTATCGGGTTGATCGTTCACGTTCGCGGCACAGTGGCGGCGCCGGTTTGGGTTTGTCAATTGTGAAGTGGGTAGCTGAAGCGCATCGCGGTTATGTGACCGTGGCGAGTGAGGTTGGGCGCGGCAGCACTTTTGCCATTTATCTGCCGCTGCCTGCATCTGCTGCGCCTGCCGCGGAATAGAGTACAATAGGCGGCATGCGCACGCTCACGATTAGCGACGAAATCGTTCCGGCCGTCTACAGCTTAAATATCAAACAACGCTTCGCCGATGTCCAACTCGTGCTGGCTTGCGGTGATCTGCCGATCTATTACCTTGAGTTTGTGGTAACGATGCTCGGCCAACCCTGTTTCTATGTCTGGGGCAATCACGATGCGCCGGAGGTGCAGGCCGATGGGCAGGTGGTGAGCTATGCGCGCGGCGCGGTCTGTGTCGAAGATCGGGTGGTTTGCCACCATGGGTTGTTGATCGGCGGTTTGGGTGGATCGATCCGCTACAAGCCTGATGGCCACCACCAGTACACCGAGACGCAGATGATGTTGCGGGTCTGGCGCATGGCTCCACGCCTGTTCCTCAACCGGCTGCGCTATGGCCGCTACCTTGATGTGCTGCTCACCCATGCCCCACCGCTTGGCATCCACAACGGCCCCGATTACCCCCATCGCGGCTTTCGCGCTTTGTTGCTGCTGATGCAATGGTTTCGCCCGCGCTACCTCATTCACGGCCATATCCACCTCTCGTACGGCTTTGGCCATGCCACCGAGACACAGGTAGGCGAGACGCTGGTGATCAATACGGCTGGCTATCGGGTGCTTGATCTGGTGGTGTGAGGCGCGTTTACGTTGCCCGCGCAATTCGTCATTATGGGTTTTTTACGTCATTGTGAAAGTGCAAAGCGCCGGCAGCAACCTTCGCACAAGTGCGCCAACAATACCGCTAGGGCGAGCGGATCGGTTACTGCCACGTTGTTTTTCTTTGTGGCGATTAACCAATCCACCAAGATGGTTCTTTGGGTAACTTTTTACGTTGCAATTGCGTCTCTCTCATGGTACGCTACCCGCGACAACGGCCGCCGGCGTCGCCGGTCGCTTGCAGAGCGCACCGTTCGCGCGCTGACCATCATTATGATGAGGCCGAAAGGAGTGGCCGATGTCAGCCATTCAAGCAATCGTGCATGATGAATTTACCCGCATTCGCCGCGACCAGATGTTGCGCGAACTGCTGGCTCTTATTACGCGCCGCCCCAACGAGCTGTTGCCATTTGATGAGGTGCGGGCGCGGTTGAATGTGCGCGGGCAACATTACCTTGGCCATCAGACGGTTCCGCTCGACAAAATTGTCGGCAGCGAGGGCCGCTATAGCGATTTCGATCGCCAGTTTGCGCCCCGGCATAACGCCAACCGCTTTCGCTGGATGAGCATTGACCGCGCTCATCACGAAGGGATACCATTACCCTCAGTTGAACTGTATAAGTTGGGCGACATCTATTTTGTCAAGGATGGCCATCACCGCATCTCGGTGGCCCGCTTTCAAGGCCAGCGCGAAATTGATGCGATTGTGACAGAGTTGGTGGTTGATGTGCCGCTTGATACCAGCCTCAGCCTACGCGATTTGCTCTTGAAAGAGGAGTATAGCGATTTCCTTGAGTGGACCGGCCTCGCTGATTTGCGCCCTGATCAGCGGATCGAGTTTAGCGAACCCGGCGGCTATCTTGATTTGGTGCGCCATATCAATGCCCACCGTTACTATCTGGGCCAAGAGCTAGGCCGGCCGGTGTCACGCGAAGAGGCAGTGGCGAGTTGGTACGATAATGTCTATATGCCGGTGATCGAGGTTATTCGGGCACAGAATGCGCTGCGCTACTTCCCCGGACGCACCGAGGCCGATCTTTATCGCTGGATCATGGATCACCGCTGGTATATGCGTGAGCGCAACGGCGGCGCCGATCCGGGGCCGCTGGTGGCGGCGGCAGATTACGTGCGGCTCTTTGGCCGGCGCAGTCTGGCGGCGATTACTGATTGGTTGCTCGGCGCGTTGCGGGGAAAGAGCGCCGGAGCGGCCTGAAGCGTCGGTGACGCGACGTGACCTTTTTTGCGCCTTTGCACGCATCCGGCTATAATACGCGGTGTGATTCGCTCGCTTGCGCGCCCAACCTTGTCGTTTCAGCCAGCCCTGTTGCTGCCGGCAGCGCTGACCATTCTCGCCGCTGGTCTGCTGTTGTTTGTTTCCCCTCGTTCAGCTCACTACTGGCGTGTCGGCGAAGATCATGAGCCAGTGCTGGTTGGTTTCCACGGTAACGAGCAAAATGAGACCGATCTCTTTCGCTGGTCACAGCCACAAGCGGCATTGTTTCTCTATGGCTATCGCGGCGCGCCGGCATTGGTTGAACTACGCTTGGCTGCGCCGCGCCAGCCGGGGACGCCGCCGGCCAAAGTGGCATTTGCGTGTCAAGATGGCGCACTGGGCACTATCACCGTAGCTGGATATTGGCGTCGCTACCGCTTCCTCATCCCTACCACTGCTACTGGCGAGACGGTGCTGCAGTGGTCTACTGATCCATACGTCGCTCTACCCGATGTGCGTGAGTTGGGGGTGGCTTTGAGCGGCGTTAAGCAGTGGCCATTAGCCGAGCATCCACCGCTCAGCGCGCAGACGATCAGTTGGAGTGTCTTGCCATTGGTAGTGTGGGCGGCGGGTGCAGTCTGGCGTTGGCCGGCGCACTGGCGTGATGTCGTTGCCGGGCTGGCACTGTTGCCGGCAATCGGTTTGGCGCTGTTGCCGGCCACGGCTGAGTATTGGTTGCCTACTGTGCCGTGGCCGTGGTGGCCACTGCTGCCAGCACTAGTGATCGTCGCGTGGCCAGCGCTTGCTGCTGTCCGGCGTTCAGTAGTTCAATGGGTAGCCGCCCAGCCAGTAGCAAGCTGGATGGGACTAGTCGTGGCCGGAGTCAGCTTGTTGGCCCTGCGTGCCGGTGCGCCAGTATGGTTGGCACTACCGTCTGCCATCATCGGTGTTGGGTTGGCGTGGCCGCTCATTGCCGAACGGGACGATGTATCGCTATCGTTATGGCCAATCGGCCGATCACTGGCGGCAATTACCGGTGTTGCGCTGGTGGTGCGGCTAGTGGCGCTCGATCAGATGCCGCCGGCGCTGTGGCGCGATGAGTCCCGTCACGGCCTGCTTGCGTTGCAGATCTGGGTAGATCCTACGTTTCGCCCAATCTATGTGCCGGTCTTCGCCGATCTGCCAGCGCTGCTCTTTTACCTGATGGCACCGGCCGTTGGGATACTAGGCCCGCATGCTTGGAGCGCGCGGTTGGTGAGCGCAGTGGCTGGCGCATTGACGCCACTGGCGCTTTATTGGTTTGCCGCGCCGCTGATTGGGCGGCGAGCGGCGGTGTTGGGCGCGGCGTTGCTGGCATGGGCGTCATGGTCAGTGAGCATGAGCCGTTGGGCCTTCCCGGCAACGCTCGACCACCTGCTGGTGCTGGCGGCGGCTGGGTTGTTGTGGCGCGGGCTTGATCCGGCCCGCCATGGTTGGCGCGTCTGGTTGCATGTGGCCGGAGCAGCAATACTGGGTGGGCTGGCTGTCTACACATACCACACCGGGCGGCTGGCGCCGTTGGCATTGTTAGTGGTGGCGCTCGTTCGCTTGGGCCGCGATTTGAGCCATTGGCGAGTGGCTTGGCCGCGGGTGTTGTTGGCAGCGCTTATTGGCGCAATGGTGATTGCTCCGCTCGTTTGGTATGTGCTCACCGATAGCACCGGCTTTAATCGGCGGGTTGGCTCGGTCTCGATTTTTCAAGCTGATGACCTCGCGCGCCATCGTCCGCTCGATTTTCTTGCCGAGCATATCGTTCGTTATGGGCTGATGTGGCACGCGCAAGGTGAAGCGAATGGCCGTCACCACTTGCCGTTAGCGCCAATGGTCGATCCGGTGGTTGGCTTGCTTTTGTTGATCGGTTTAGGTATAGCGTGGCGCGCGCGACGGACGGCGGCAGTGGTCGTTGTTGTCTTTTGGCTGCTCTACTATCTACCGGGGCTATTGAGTTTCAATGCCCCGCATGCGATGCGTTCGCTCGGCACGCTCGCGCCGGCTTGCGCGTTGGCCGGCTGGGGGTTGAGCCGGTTGGCTGCCGGCGCACCGTGGCGGCGCTGGCTGATCCCGGCTGCGCTAGCGGCCAGTTTGGCCGTGAATCTGTGGGTCTATTTTGGCTTGATGTGGCACGATCCGCGGGTCTATGGCGAGTTCGATCGAGTCGAGACCGTGATGGCGCAAATTGCGCGCCGCGCCGCTGCGCATGCGGTAGAGGCCCAAACGGCGGTAACTGTCTATCTGCCACGCGAGTGGGTGCTCAGCGATACTGTACAGTTTCTGACCTCAGATCTGGCTCCGGCAGATCAACCGCGGATTTGGCGCGGTGTGCTTGATTCCCATACCGATGCGTTGGTCGTCTTGCCGGCCTTTGCCGATCCAGCGGAGGTGGATGCAGTGATGAACGCGCTTGGCCCGGCAGCCATCGAGGTGACGCCCACGCCAACTATTCCGGCTGATAGCGCGCCGTTAGTGCGAGTCTTTGCTCGTGGCGCTGCGGCGCTCGCCTTGCTGAGGTCGCCATGAAGGCTGCGCTCGATTTGACCGTCGAACAAGCGACAGTTACGCGGTTTGTGGCGAATGGCCTGCTCACGCCATTCGCCGATCCGGTCACAGCTGCTGCCCATCTTGCCGGGGTGCAAGCGCAGATTCTGCCCGCTGCCGGGCTGGCGCTCTGGAATCGCGTGCCGGCCTTCACTGCAACCCAGCTTGACCATCTGCTCTACCACGAGCGCGCACTGGTGCGGTTGTGGGGCCAGCGCGGGACGCTCCATCTCTACGCTGCTACCGATTGGCCGCTCATCTACGCCGCGCAGGCCGGACGTTCCACCTATTGGGAGCAAGAGGCGCTGCGCGATGGCTGGGATCCGGCGGAGTACGAAGCTTTTATTGAGCGCGCAGCGCGCTGGCTGGCTGAACACGAGACGATGGGCCGCAGCGATCTGCGCCGGCTGGCGCCGGATATCGATGATCGCCATTTGTCGGGTTGGGGCGGAATCTTCGCGATTCTGACCCGGCGCGGGTTGGCCTGCCATGCTGCGCCGAGCGGTGGCGAAGCGCGGATGGCCCACCGCTTGCGCTGGCGGCCTGATCTGCCATGGGATCCTCCCTCGACCGAAGAGGCTAACGCCGAGTTGATGCGCCGCTATATAGCTGTCTTTGGGCCGGTGTCATTCGCTGATATGACCGCTTGGCGCGGGCGGACGCAGGCAGAGATCAAGCGTTGGTTGGCACGGTTGGGTGATGAGGTGGTGCAGGTGACGGTTGGCGGCAGGCCGGCATGGTGGTTGCAGAGCTGCCTTGAACGGCTGCCTGCCTTGCCAGAACCGGGTGACTTGCCGCCGCGCCTGCTTGGCCGCTTTGACCCGTTGTTGCTCGGCACCCGTGACCGGAGTTGGTTGATTGATGCGGCGGTTTATAAGCACGTTTGGCGACCAGCCGGCCATATTGAGGCGACCATATTGCTGCAAGGGCGGATTGCCGGCACGTGGCGGTATGATTGGCGCGGGCCAGCGTTGATCGTCACCCTACGCCCGTTTGCGCCGCTGTCAGCGGCAACGCGCGCGCAGCTAGCAGCGTTGGCCGCTGATGTTGCCGCCCACTTTGCTGCACCGCTAGGGGAATGCCGATGGGAGGAATGAGTGAGTGGCGGTTGTTGCCGCCGGCGCAGGGTGATCCGGCCAGCGAGCTGGCTGCCGGCGCTGCGATGCTGGCCGGCTTAGCGACGACGCAACAGCCTGCAATTCGTTGGTATGCCGCCGCGCCCCAACCGGCGCTTGTGATTGGCTCTGGTCAGAAGCCGAGCGAGGTGGATCGCGCGGCGCTGGCTCAATCCGGCATGACCCTGCACCGGCGGGCTAGCGGCGGCACGGCGGTGCTCTTCGTGCCCGGTTTCTTGATGCAAGACATCGCCCTGCCGGCGAGCCATCCGCTGGCCCATCCTGATGTAAGCGAATCGTACCGCTGGTTGGGTGAAGTGTGGCAAGCGACGTTGGCCCAGTTTGGTATCGCCACGACCCTGATTGAGATTGCTGCCGCTCGCGCCGATCGGGCAACACTCGATCCGCTGGTGGCGCGTGCGTGTTTTGGCGGCCAATC
The DNA here is from genome assembly GCA_025057175.1 of Chloroflexus sp. Taxonomy (GTDB): domain Bacteria; phylum Chloroflexota; class Chloroflexia; order Chloroflexales; family Chloroflexaceae; genus Chloroflexus. Next base: position 30,262 of record JANWYE010000011.1, read on the forward strand.
GCCATACGAACTGCTCGTGGGCGGGCGCAAGCTGGTTGGTTTTTCCCAAATCCGCCGGCGTGAGGGGATGCTGTTTCAAGTTGGCCTCTATACTCACTGGCCGGGCGCACAACTGGCGGCGCTTTTGGCGATCACCGAAACAGAGCGCCAACTCCTGATTGACCAGTTGGCTACCCGTGTGATCGATTTGGCAACGGTTTGCGCCACTCCACCCGATCTGGCATCATTAGCGACCGCATTTGCGACTGTGCTTCATCAGCGGTACGATGTCATCATCACTCCGTCCAATTGGACGGCGGCGGAGCTAGATGCAATGGCGATGGCGCAAGCGCGGTTTGCGCCGTTGGGCGGATAAAAGATTCTTGGGAGGAATGAGCGGGGATAGGTAGAACAGCGTATTCACTCCGCTAAATACTCATGCTCCTCTCGCGCGGTGAGCAGAGCAAGGAACAAGAAAATACCTCTCGACTTGGGCACAACAACGATACCGATAGAGCATCTCTATGCGTTTCTACATTATCGCATTGTGTACCTTCACCATCATCATCCTCGCTGCCTGCGGCCAGCGCGATCCCATCATTTCGGCGTGGGCGCCGATCGGGCCGCAGCCAACCATCTTGCCCAGCGTGACACCCGAACAAGCGCCGGCTGCCAGCACGCCGCTGGTCGCGGTTATGGAACCGGTGCGCCCAACACCAACGCCGAGCCTTGTTGAGATTGCTACCCAAATCGACAACTATCTGCGCGATTTGACCGAAAAAGGCCAGTTTCGCGGCTCGGTGCTGGTTGCTACGCAAGGGCGCATTCTGGTAGCGCGCGGTTATGGGCAGGCCAACGTCGAGCGCAATTTGCCAAACACGGCCCAGACCCGCTTCCGCATTGCCTCGATCACAAAACCAGTTACAGCGTTGGCGATTATGCAGTTACAAGTTGCCGGCAAGCTCAACGTCAACGAATCGGTCTGCCGCTACCTGCCCGACTGCCCGCCGGCATGGCAACCGATCACGCTCCACCATCTACTCACCCATACCGCCGGCATTCCGAATTACACCGACTTTCGCGACTTCGAGCAACTCGAACGCTCGCCGGTTACGCCTACCCAGCTCGCAGCCCGTTTTCGCAATCTGCCACTCGATTTTGTGCCGGGTAGCGCCTTTCGTTACGGCAATTCCAACTATGTCGTGTTAGGGTTGGTGATCGAAGCGGTGAGTGGCCAATCGTATGCCGATTACGTGCGCGACAACATCTTCGCGCCGGCGGGAATGGCCAACAGCGGGTACGACAGTGGCGACGCCTCAGCGCTCAACGGCACCGTTGGCTATCTGGGGCCGGGAGCCGAGCGGGCGATTCCGATCGACACTAGCAATCTCTACAGCGCCGGCGGCCTCTACTCAACGGTTGAAGACCTCTACCGGTTTGTGACCGCGCTCAACAACGGGCAACTGTTGCCGTCCGCCGAGCTGGCCCAGATGTATACACCGGTGCGCAACAATTTTGGCTATGGTTGGAAGATTGAAGACCGCAACGGGCGGCGAGTCATCTACCACCCCGGCTTTATGTCGGGAGCCGTTACCCACCTCGCCTACTACCCAGACACCCAAAGCACCGTGATCGTGCTGAGCAACATGGAACGCACCAACGCCGATGCAATCGCGGCGACGATTGGGGCTATGGTGCCGTAAGCGCGCTTTGGACGGATGGGCTAAACCACCCATGCCGGAATCGCCCACACCGTTTCGGTCAGTGGCAAACACTGCTCGCACAGACAGATTTGGACGTATGAGCCGTAAAAGAGATCGCGCTCGACGGCGTCGTTGAGCGCAATTGCCGGTAACGAGCCACGCCAGATCAAGCGATAGATCTCTTTCAAGGTCAGCGGCGGCGAGCCGTGAGCGCGCCGGATAAGCTCAGATGGCGTAGGCACAAACGGAGTCGATTCTAACCCACGCCCAATCCGCTCCCAGCGTGAAAGGCCGTGTAGTTGCAGCACAGCCGCGCATCCCGCTAGCGACGCAGACACGCCCTGCATCAGATGAAATTGTTGGGAGCCGGTCAGTCAAAACAACCCTGTTGCGCCGGCGCGATCGGCAGCGAGTTTAATGTAGGGCAGTAAACCGGGCGCATCCTGAATTTCGTCGATTAGCAC
>JANWYE010000120.1 GCA_025057175.1 Chloroflexus sp.
ATGGCCTGAAAGACATCGTATTCACGCACCACATGCTCTAAAAACCGTTCGGGATGGCCATCGGACGGCGGCAACGCGAGGCGCTGGCGGATCAGAGCGGCAAGTTGTATCGCCAGAGCGGCGCGCGCATCGGCGCTGAGCGTACCGCGACGCTGCAAGAAGTCAAACACGAGCGCCATATCTTCTGGCAGTAACCGTTCTAAATTGGGCAACAACGGCGTCGGCGGCGCATCGGGCGCGCGTGGCGGCACCACTACTTTGACCGGGTGTAACATTTGATCCAGCGTGATCGGAGCGCCTTCGCGCACAACTACAGTGCCGGCAGTGAGATCGCCAAGCCGGCGGTTGTGGCGATCTATAAAGATCGTTAGCAGCCCAATGCCGTAACCAAGCGGCAAAAAATCAATCGCCCGCATCAAATTACGCACCACCACTGCTGCCCCATCAACCGGACGGCCACCCTCACGCAACACTCGCAACCGCAGCAACCGCTTGCCCGGCGTCTGGCCGTTCCAGATCAACTCGAAGAAGACGTAGTAACCCCAATTCAGCACAAAGGCGAATAACGCTAACAATGCTAAGATGAGGTCTTGATTGCCAAGTCCACTGTCGCCACCGTAGCTGACGGTGGTGAAACCGATGATGAGGAACAACAGCAGAATGGCGTAGTCGATCAAAGCCGCCAGACTCCGGCTGGCCAACCCTGCAGTAGTGTAGGTAATCGCAACGCCCTCCGGCGTTTCGATCTGATAGGTATTGGCAATACGACCTGTCGTGAGCATGGGCTGAATGGCGCTTGGTTTTCAGCGCGATTTCCGTTTGCGAATCTATTGCTACCTTTTGTGTAACAGGCTAGACCACTTCTTCCCTCTTTTACAGAGTGCTTTGTGCCTCTTTGTTATGGCTTCACCACCCCGTGAAGCCCGCTCCTGCGCATGCATCACGAACAACCCCAGCAGCCCGTCGCGCTCCGGCTCGCACAACTATACGCTTGGTGTCTGTATATCGGGGTAAGAACATCTCCTTCCTATCTCGAGGAAAGCTTTCAGGCCCACACCGTTGCGCCTCAAAGGTAAAAACACGTTCGATCACTGCGCTTGTTCAGGCAGCTCGGCATCATCAGGCGGCGTCGAAACCAGTTCTGGTTCTTGCTTTTCTTCCAGATGCCGCATATCATTCACGACCTTCACCCGCCAATGCTTGTAGCCGATTTCGAGAATCGTTACTGATGTATTGCCGATATGGGCGTAGCGGCCAAACATCGAACCATGAAAGTTTTCCGCGTGGGCTAACAATGCCCGGATGCATCCGCCGTGGGTCACAAAAGCCAACGTCTGGCCTCGGTGTTGCGCCGCCATCGCCTCTACGGCGGTCACGATTCGCCGGCGAAAGGCTGATGCCGTTTCGCCGCCGCCACGCGGAAGATCATGGCCTTGGACAATCTGCTCCCATTCTTCGGGAAACTGCGCCCGTACCTCCTCTGTGGTCAGACCACTCCACCGTCCGGTATCAATCTCGCGCAATGCCGGCAATAGTTGCACCGGCACCTTCAGTGCCGCGCCAATTTCCCATGCCGTCTGATAGGCGCGCGATAGATCGCTACTGTAGATGGCGGCAAATGTGACCCCCTCACGGGCCAGCCGGTTAGCCAATAAGCGTGCCTGCCGGTAGCCTATCTCATTGAGCGGAATATCGGCATGGCCTTGCCAGCGCCCTTGCATATTCCAGTCGGTCTCGCCGTGACGGATCAAGTAGACGATGGTCATGTCATTCTCCGCAAAGCAGCCATTAGTTCTCGTTCTATGGTAACACAGAGTTATGACCGGTATGTTAAAGAGACCGAAAAGCGGTACAATAGCCAAGGATAAAGTGTATAGGGATTGGCACATGTTCACCCACACGACCGAACATTTCACACCACAAGAGATTGCGCTACTGCAACCGTTTGTCACCAACGTTGACCGGCCTATCTTCTGTTTGCGCAATTTGCCGGAAGTGGTGAAGGGAGCGCTCTTTGCGCGCTACAGCCGCAGCGCCAAGAGCTTGCGTCGCCTCTTGCTCGATGAATTCATCACGGAGCCAGAATCGGGCTTTGCCGCGATCGTGTCGGCAGTAGGCGATAGCCCGGCCACGCAACTGATCGCTGCCAAGCAGGCTGAAGCATTCTACGAGCGGGTGTTAATCGGATACGGTGATGATTCGGTGGCCGAACTCGGCGGCGCGCACCTCGCCTGTGAAGGGGTAAGCAATATTGCCGCTAAACTGCTCGAAGACAGCCGGTTGGGGCTATCGCCACTAGAGAAGTCAACCCGCTACGTGCGGTTCGATCTGCCGGGGCCGGATGGCTATCGCTATCTGCGCGAGCCGGCCATCATGGCCTCACCCTTTGCCGCGCGTTACACAGCGACGATAGATAACCTCTTCGCGACCTACAGCGCGCTGCTTGGGCCGGTGCAAGAATGGCTGCAAGCCAAGTTCCCCCGCGATGAAGCAACCACGCCACGCGCTTACCGCAACGCGATTCAGGCTAAGGCGCTTGATCTGCTGCGCGGGTTGTTGCCGATGGCGACTCAAACCAATGTCGGTCTGTTTGGCAATGGGCGCGCTTTCGAATACTTGATTATCAAGCTAGCCGCCGCCCCCTTTGCCGAAGCGCGCGCACTGAGCGAAGCCATCCAGCGCGAACTCGACTACGTTATTCCGGCGTTTGTCAAGCGGGCGCGCAGCGAGCGCGGGCAGGCGTATGCCGATTATCTCGCAGCCACGCGCGAGCAGGTGGCAAGAATCGCTGCACAGTTTGATACTATGCCACCGGCTGGTGAACAGGTTGCGGTGCGCTTGGTTGACTATGATCCGCTAGCTGAGGAAAAGACCGTCGCCGCCATCCTCTACCCGCACCTCGATCTGCCGCTGGACACCATCCTCGAACGGGTCAGAGCCATGCCGTCCAACGAGCGGCAAGCGATCATCGCTGCTGCGATTGGCGAGCGAGCCAACCGCTTCCACCGGCCCGGTCGCGCCTTCGAGGAGCCATACTATACCTTCGACATCCTTGCCGATATTGGCGCATATCGCGATTTACAGCGTCACCGTGTGCTTACCCAAGAACGGCAGCGTTTTACTGTGGCTCACGGTTATGTTACGCCACCGGAACTAGAGCTTATCGGCGTTGCCGATCAATACCGCGCTGCCCTCGCGCAAGCCGCCGAACTCGTGACCGATTTGCAAGCCGATTTTCCCCACGAAGCTCAGTACGCTGTGCCCTTCGCCTTCCGCATCCGCTGGCGAGTCAAGCTCAATTTGCGCGAAGCCTATCATCTGATTGAGTTGCGCAGCGCCCGGCAGGGCCACCTTGCTTACCGCCAAATTGCCCAGATGATGTTTCACGCGATCAATGCGGTGCATCCTACCCTCGCGGCTGGGATGCGGTTCGTTGACCAGCGCGACTACGACCTCGAACGGCTTGCCGCCGAGCAGCGGATCGACCAGAAACGGCAAAGGCAATAGAGCCTGAGCGGATCTGCTGCTTTCACAGCCATAAACATAGACGCCACCACTTCGATTGAAGTGGTGGCGTTATCAAATGGTGCCGGAGACGGGACTCGAACCCGTAAGGGGTTTCCCCCAGCGGTTTTTAAGACCGCAGCGTTTGCCATTTCGCCACTCCGGCCCGGCGCGCGCCGGCTCTTATTATAGCAAATTTGCGCACAGCGGTGGCATTGCGCCGCACAAATCGCTATCCGCCGCAGCAAAAGTCGCAAAGGCTATTCTTGCTGATCTAGCCCTTACTGCGGCTGCAAAAAATCACCGGCGCACCAGCCCTCAATACCGGCGCTGCGCACCTGCCACCAAACCCGGCCCTCAGCCTCAACTGGGCCGCCGATGATCTCCACCTGCGTGCCCGGCGCTAACACCAACGTAATGACGGAGGCCACACTCGGCTGCGCGCGCACATTGAGCGCCGGGATCTCGGCGCTGACAATAGCCGTGCGCCCAACCGCCAACCCTTCTGCTGGCGTTGGCGCCGGCGGAATTGTCGGCTCGACAACACTAGTTATTGTCGGTTGAGGTGATGCCACCCCCGGCGGTGCAGTCGCCGGCAACTCCGTTGCCAGCGGAGAGGGACTGATGGCCGGCGCGGTCGGCACTACTACCGGCGCCGGACCTTGCAAGCTGAGCGCAATCGCTAGCCCAATGACAAAGATGCTGACGATAATCAGGGTTGGCGCGACCCAACCCGGCACCCATGGCCCACGCGGCGCTTCTTCGTCATAGGTGCGGTTGCCCAGCGCGCGGATGCGGCGCGCTTCGTCATAAGCGGTATGGCGATCGCGCAACCGCACGCGCACCGGCTCATCATCGGGCAATGCTGTCTGCGCGCGCATCGGTTGGGTCGAGCGTGGTCGGGGCCGATCCGGTTCGGTGGTGGGCAGCGCCTGCACGCCGTAGCGCGGCAGCAACAGCACGGCCAGCCGCTGGTAGGCCGCCAGCGTCTCACCGGTCACCGCTAGATGCTCGCCACGGGCAATCCGCCCGCGCAACCGGTGCAGGCGTTGCACCGCGTCAACCTCTTCGGTGCTGAGCGGCAACCGGTCGAGGGCTTGCATTGCAGCTAGCACACCAGCAAACGGGCCAAGCGCCGCAGGTGAATTAATCCGCAGCAAATGGGCGCGCAGCGTGTCTTCGATTGCGCCATGGATGCTGAGCAGCGCCAATTCGGGCACCTCCCGGCGCGCGCGCGCCAGTATGTACTTCTCGCGCGCCGACTCGAGCAAGGTAAGCGGATTGATCGCGGTTGGCTCATCCCCCGTCAGTGTCATCCGAGTTCTGCCTCTAACAACTCACGCACCCGCTGCGCGTTAGCCTGCCCTTTCGTCGCCCGCATTACCATACCGACCAAAAATTGGATAGCTGTCGTCTTGCCTTTGCGATACTCGGCAATGGCCTTGGCCGCCTTTTCATCGGCTAGCGCCGCCCGCACTGCCTCAAGCAAGGCCCCATCGTCGCTGATCTGGGTCAGGCCACGCTCGGCAACCAACACTGCCGGATCGGCGCCGGTCGCAAAGACTTCTTCAAACAGTTGCTTAGCCACGGCGCGCGTGATGGTTCCCTGCTGCACTAGATCGATCAGCGTCGCCAACCGAGCCACCGGCATGCGGTCGATCAGTGCCGTTGCCGGCTCACCGCGGTCTTTCAGCAAACGGAAGCCTTCGTTTAGCACCCAATTCGCCACTTCCTTCGCCCCGTCAGGCCGGTTGACCGCCGCCACTGCCGTTTCGTAGTAATCGGCAATCGCCCGCTCTTGGGTCAGCAGATCGGCGTCTTGCCACGACAAGCCATGAGTTGCCATCAGCCGGGCGCGGCGAGCATCGGGCAATTCGGGCAACTCAGCCTTGCGGGCAGCGATCCATTCGGGTGAAAGCACCAGCGGCGGAATGTCTGGTTCGGGAAAATAGCGATAATCGTGCGCGTACTCTTTCGAGCGTTGGCCTTCGGTGCGGCCCAGATCCTCGCGCCAACCGCGTGTCTCTTGCTCAACCACGCCACCCGCCTCGATCACCCGAATCTGTCGCTCGATTTCATACGCCAGCGCCCGTTCGACAAAACGGAACGAGTTGATGTTCTTGATTTCGACTTTTGCGCCAAACCGTTCGGCGCCTGCCGGACGCACGCTGACATTGGCATCGCAGCGCAACGCACCCTCTTCGAGATTGCCACTATTGGCTCCGATCCAGACTAAAATCTGGCGGATCTTCTCAAACGTCAGCCGAGCTTCTTCGGGGGTGCGAATATCGGGGCGGGTGACGATCTCCATTAATGGCATGCCGCTGCGGTTATAGTCGATCAATGATGCGCCGTCAGGACTGTGGATCAAGCGACCGGTATCCTCTTCGATATGCAGCCGTTCGATCCCGATCCGGCGCACTTCGCCGGCAGCAGTGCGAATCTCAATTGCGCCATCGCTGCACAACGGCTCATCGTACTGGGTAATCTGAAAGCCCTTGGGCAAGTCGGGATAAGGGTACGACTTGCGGGCAAAGATAGAGCGTTCGTTAACCCGGCAACCGAGCGCTAACCCACAGAGCGCAGCTAGTTCGACGGCGCGGGCATTGAGCACGGGCAGAGCGCCGGGCAAACCAAGGCTAACCACCGACACGCGAGTGTTAGGCGGCGCGCCGGCATAATCGGTGCTACAGCCATCGAACATCTTGGAAGCAGTCAACACGTGGGCATGAATCTCAAGGCCAATGGTGGCGATATATTCAGGCATAGACTTCCTCACACAACGTCACCTTGCCCCCTATTGTACTCGGTTTTCGGTGATGGTGCGTGGAGGAGAGGAGTGATGTTTCGCACCACGCCGCTACTCAGGATCTACTCCCAATGCGCGCAGGCGCTCCGCCAATCGCTCAGCCCGTTGCCGCTCTTGCTCGGCCCGTTGCCGCTCCTGCTCGGCTTGGGCCTGTAACTCGACGAAACTCACGAATGGTCTTCCATCGGGCCAGTACATCTGCATGCCATCGGCAGTGCGGCCAAATATTATTCCTAACCGTGGGCTTACCCAACCATCAAGTTCAGAAATAACCCGCAACCGGTTATCAATCCGCTGCCACCCGCTCATATCGCCAGTGTCAGGATCGTAGAGGTAGTACTCCTCGACCCCATAGATGTCGTAAAACTCTAATTTAGCCGCCATCTCGGTCAACGTATTATTCGGTGACAACACCTCAAATACTACCTGCGGCGCAATATTATCCTCTTCCCATTGGCGGTACGAACCGCGATCACCTTTGGGCCGGCCAAAGACCACCATCACATCCGGCGCGCGCCGGATGTCGGGCCGGCCTTCAACCGGGTACCAGAGCAGATCACCGGCCACAAACACATCAGCCCGCTCCCGAAATAGCGCATCAAGATTCCCCTGAATGGTGACGATGGCGCGAAATTGCTTGGTATTGTCTGCCATAGGCATGCCGTCACTATCGGGGTAGACGATCGGCGTGGCAGCAACCGGCTGGCTGGTCATCATCCACCTCCTTAAACGAACGTTTGTTCTACTATACCATATTCGAGCGAGGAACACAAGCTACCTGCTTATTCCTCCTTCCAGCCGTAAAGTTAATGTCGGCGTGCAATAGGTACCCAGCGACAATCTCTTCCTATGGGAGCAGGGACAGTGGGGATGCGGGCAACGAGACCTCACGACGCGAACAACTCCTCCCACTGCTACCCCTCCCCACGAGCGCCGCGTTGGCGCGCAGCCGGCGCCCGGCTGTCATTTCCCCGTATGGGAGCAGGGAGATGAGAGCCATCATACCCCCAACCCCGCCCCTACCTTTTTGAAACTATCCCCCGTGCGCGCCGTACCGCTGACACCCCACCCTAGCTTTTCTGGTATAATAGCTCACGGAATTTGTTTCCGCATCATGAAAGGAGGGTTGCATGACTGCCCCCCAACTCCCCGCCGGAGTAACGATCACCGCACCGATCACGCCGGAATACGCCGAGATTCTAACGCCGGAAGCGCTGGAGTTTCTTGCGACTTTGCATCGTCGCTTCAACGCCCGCCGTCTCGAACTGCTAGCCCGCCGCGCCGACCGGCAACGCGCGATCGATGCCGGCGAACGGCCTGATTTTCTCCCCGAAACAGCTCACATCCGCGAAAGTGATTGGACAATCGCGCCCTTCCCGGCGCAGCTTAACGACCGCCGGGTTGAGATTACCGGGCCGGTTGATCGCAAGATGATCATTAATGCGCTCAATTCGGGCGCGAAGGTCTTCATGGCCGACTTCGAGGATGCGAATACTCCCACATGGCAGAATCAGATCGAGGGCCAAATCAACCTGCGCGATGCCCTCCGCCGCACAATTACCTATACTAGCCCAGAAGGCAAGCACTACGCCCTCAACAACAACCCGGCCATCTTGTTTGTCCGCCCGCGCGGCTGGCACCTGCCTGAGAAGCACGTGCTCGTGGATGGCGAACCGATGTCAGGCGCGATCTTCGACTTCGGCCTCTACTTTTTCCACAATGCCCAAACGGCGATCGATGTGCAGGGCGGCCCCTACTTCTACCTGCCCAAGATGGAGAGCCATCTCGAGGCGCGGCTGTGGAATGACATCTTTGTGTTGGCGCAAGAGTTGCGCGGCATTCCGCGCGGCACGATCAAAGCGACCGTGCTGATCGAAACGATCCTCGCCGCGTTCGAGATGGACGAAATCCTCTATGAGTTGCGCGAGCACTCAGCCGGCCTCAATTGCGGGCGCTGGGACTACATCTTCTCGTGCATCAAGAAGTTCCGCAATGACCCCAACTTCTGCCTCGCCGACCGGGCACTGGTGACGATGACCACCCACTTTATGCGTTCGTACTCGTTGCTGGCAATCAAGACTTGCCATCGTCGCGGCGCGCATGCCATGGGCGGCATGGCGGCGCAGATTCCGATCAAGAACGATCCGGTTGCCAACGAGGCGGCGTTGGCCAAGGTGCGCGCCGACAAAGAGCGCGAGGCAACCGATGGTCACGATGGCACATGGGTGGCCCACCCCGGCCTCGTGCCGGTAGCGATGGAGGTTTTCGACCGGCTGATGCCCACCCCTAACCAGATCAGCCGCCAGCGCGACGATGTGCAGGTAACTGCTGCTGACCTGCTCGCCTTTGGCCCCAGCGAACCGATCACCGAACAGGGCATGCGGCTCAATATCAATGTCGGCATTCAATATCTCGGCGCATGGCTAGCCGGCAACGGCTGCGTCCCCGTGTTCAACCTGATGGAAGACGCCGCCACCGCCGAGATTTCGCGCGCCCAGATCTGGCAGTGGATCCGCAGCCCGAAGGGAGTGCTCAACGATGGCCGCAAGGTAACGGTCGAACTCTTCCGCCAGATGCTGCCCGAAGAATTGGCCAAAGTGCGCGAGATTCTCGGCCCGGCCTACGATGATGGTCGCTACGAAGAGGCCGCCGAGCTGTTCGATGAGATCACGACCGACCCCAATTTTGTCGAATTTTTGACCTTGCCGGCCTATGACCGCATTCCATAACTGATAAAGCTGGTGGGGACGACCCATGGATCGTCCCCACGGCTACATCCACCATTTGCCCACCATTTGTCAGGTAAATTTCCGCTGGCAACTATGGCCGTTGGATGTTACAATAGTCAATAACCTGCTGCACCTACACAGACAAGCACCGCTTTTGCCGATGTGCAGCCTGCTCTGAAAGTCGGGCGGTGTCAGGGCAGTCACCCGCCCCTACACGACGAGGTGACCTATGACGAATTATCTGATTGCCGGCGCAGCGGGATACATCGGCTCGCGACTGGCCGCGCGTCTCCTTGCTGCTGGCCACCGCGTGCGCGGTCTTGTCTACAGCGCCGAAGATCCAGTAGTCGAACGCCTTGCCACCCGCGGTATGGCGGTCTGGATCGGTGATCTCACCCGCCCCGAAACGATCGATGGCGTCACCGACGAGATCGAGGTTGTCTACAACCTCACCAATCGCATGCCGATCGACGGTTCGGCCTTGCTCCGTTCACTCTACATTGATGGCAACCAGCACCTGATTGCAATGTCAGTGCGCGCGCGCACCGTGCGCGCTTACATCTGGGCTTCCAATGTTGCTCCCTACGGCGATCACGGCGAGAGCTGGGTCGATGAAGATAGCCCAATTGCGCCTTCGTATCCGCTTGGTACCATTCTGGCTACCGCTGAGCAGACGATCTTGCAAGCAGTGCGCGCTTATCGTTTCCCGGCCATCATTCTGCGCATGGCCACCGTCTATGGCCCTGATCGCGATCCGCTCGAAGCGATTGCCAGCGGCCAACTGACCATCTACGGCAACGGGCGCAATTTCGTGCCGCACATTCATATCGACGACGCGCTCGAGGCGTTGATCCGCGCGCCTGACGCTGGTCAGATTGGCGCCATCTACAATATTGGCGATGATGAACCAATGCGCCTGATCGAGATCGTCAGCGAAGTGCGCCGCCGGCTTGGCATGCTACCGCCGCGCACGTTCGATCCGAGCATCGGCCTCCGGGCCGGCCTCGACCGCTCGGTGGTGGGGGCGTTAACCTCATCGGTCAGGCTGAGCAACGCGCGCATGCATCACGATTTGGGCATCGAGCTGCGCTATCCCAGCTTGCGCTACTGGATCGATGAGCGGCTGCCGCTTGAGTTGGCTGTGGGTGTGTAAGCGGAACACCCAAAGGCGCGAAGTCACCAAGTGCGAGAGAATTGTTTTCACTCTCCGCGCCTTTGCTAAGTTCACTATACGATGATGTCTTTGCAGAGGGGGCATGCTCTGGCGAGAGCGTTCTGCCCAATAGCATGCCCCCTCTGCAGGTGTGTGAAACGATACTACCCGCGCCGCGCTAACCACCAACTATACGCGCCCCGCCAGATCAGCAGCAATGCAGCGACGGTGAGGAAGGTCACTAACGCAAAACTCAATGGGCTAGAGCGTCCCAATTGCCACCAGCGCAAACCCAAACCCACCGGCAATGCAATCAGCCATGCGCCAAGGGTCAGCCCAGCCATCCGCACCGGTGGCTGCCAGCGAAACAGGCCAAACCACGGCGCAATCAGCAACCAGCCAATGAAAAAGGGCAACGCCACCCTCACCGAGGCTAGCAATGGATTCTCATCGACCAAGCCATGCGAACTGCGCCCTAGCAAGGCGAAGGCAAGAAACACGACCGCATCACCCCCGATGAGAATAGCAAGTTGCGGCCAAGAGATTGTAAGAACCTGACGATTAGTTGTTTCCATACTTCTTTTCCGTTCAGCAATGCAATCTCACCGCTTGAGCGCCTGCAATTCACGTGCCAGACCCTGCTGTTGCCAATTGGCCAGCCGCAAGCGCAAGGCCAGCGCGCTAGCCATATTCCACAGCACCGCGTTTCCCAACGCCGGATCATCCTCGGCCAGCGCGCGCAACCGATCGCGGCGCAGGGCCAAAATTGTCACCCCTTCCTCACCGGCGCGCAGATCGGCGCTGCGCCGGCCACCATCGAGCAGTGACATTTCACCGGTAATTTGGCCAACTACCACTGTGGTTAGCAAACGTTGGCTGTCGGGATTGTTATCAATTGGTGGACTCCAGACCTCTAGTGATCCTTCTTGCACGAGATAGAGGTCGGTTGACTCTTGGTTGGTGCGATCAACTAATGCACCGGGTGGATACCGTCGCCGTTCGAGATGGGCTGCCAACCGCATGCGTTGAGCAAAACTCAGGCCATTGCCGATCTGAGAGTTTCCCAAAAATTCGGCAATCTGATCTATCACTTCAGCCGGTTGC
>JANWYE010000121.1 GCA_025057175.1 Chloroflexus sp.
GGCGCCTTTCTCTCGACGACGCTTGGCCGCCTGCTCGTTTCGATCTTTGTGCCGGCAATCACCTTTCTGGTGCTTTATCAGGTCTTTATCTTCCTGCGTGACACTCAGATCCCGCAGTGGATTACGGCGATTATCGCGATTTTGTGGGGTGTCGGCGGCGTGTTGGCGCTCTTTACACTCTCGAACTATCTGATCGAGCAATTGGGGCCAACGTGGCGGCGTCGCCTGATCCCCTTTGTGTTTGTCGGACCGGCGTTGGCTATTCTGACGTGGTATCTCGTCTTGCCGACGATCCGTTCGTTTATTGCTAGCCTCTACGATGCGCGCGGAATCAATTTTGTCGGGCTGGATAACTATGTCTACGCTTTCACCAGCCAAGAGATGTTGCAGTCCTACCGCAATAACTTCCTCTTTTGGATGATCTTTGGCACCGGGATGAGCGTTGGTTTTGGCCTGTTGATCGCCGTGCTGGTTGATCGTACCCATCCGGTGTTTGAAACGATTTGCAAGGCGCTGATCTTTATGCCGATGGTGATCTCAGGTGTGGGCGCATCGGTGATCTGGAAGTTTATCTACGAGTATCGCCCGACCGGTTCGACCCAGATCGGTTTGCTCAATGGCATTATCACTGCGCTAGGGTTTGAATCGCAGGGCTGGTTGTTGATCCAGCCGTGGAATAACCTCTTCCTCGTGATTATTATGGTCTGGTTGCAGACCGGCTATTCGATGGTGATTCTCTCGGCGGCGATCAAAGGCATTCCCTCTGATCTGCTCGAAGCGGGCCGGATTGATGGCGCCAATGAGTTCCAAATCTTCCGCAGCATCATTTTGCCATCAATTCAGGGTACGCTGATTACAGTAACGACGACCATCATTCTCTTCACCCTGAAGATCTTCGATATTGTCCAGTCGATGACCGGCGGTAACTTTGGCACGCAGGTAATTGCCAATGTGCAGTTTGTCCAACTCTTCCGGCAAGTGAACAACGGGCGCGCGGCGGCAATTGCGATCATTCTGCTATTGGCCGTGTTGCCGGTGATGTATTACAACCTGCGCCAGTTTAACAAGCAGACGGAGGCCTTCCGATGACCAGCACGACCCTTGCTGCGCCACGCCATCGTCGTCGCTTTCGCTTTGGCCACCTGATGGTGTACGTGGTGATGATTGCAATTACTCTGCTCTGGATTACACCGACGGTTGGTTTGTTGGTCAGTTCGTTCCGCCCGGCTGATGATGTCAAGACGAGTGGCTGGTGGTCGGTGGTGACGAACCCGGAGAAGGCGCGCTTTACGCTCGATAACTATCGGGTGGTGCTGGGCATTCCGCTGCCCGATCGTCCGGTTACGGGCGGCACACGGGTAGGCATGGAGGTGGCGCTGCTCAATACTCTGACCGTGGCGCTGCCGGCGACGATTATTCCGATCTTGATTGCAGCCTTTGCCGCGTATGGCTTCGCATGGATCGATTTTCCCGGCCGGCGACCGTTGTTCATTCTGGTGGTGGCGATGCTGGTGGTGCCGCTGCAAATCTCGCTCGTGCCGATCTTGCGCGACTACGTGGCCTTGGGCTTGGGTGGCACCTACCTCGGCGTGTGGCTGGCCCACACCGGCTTTGGTCTGCCGCTAGCGGTCTATTTGCTTTACAACTACATCAGCACTATCCCGCGCGACATCTTCGAGTCGGCCTTCCTCGATGGCGCAACCCACTTTACAATCTTTACCCGCCTGATTTTGCCGCTCTCGATGCCGGCGTTGGCTAGCTTTGCCATCTTCCAATTCCTATGGACGTGGAACGATCTGTTGGTGGCGTTGGTCTTCCTTGGCGCTGAGCCGCGGGTGCAAGTCGTGACGCAGCGTCTGCTCAGCCTGCTCGGTCAGTTTGGCCAAGAGTGGCATTTGCTTACTTCCGGCGCTTTTATCTCGATGATCGTGCCACTGATCGTCTTCTTCTCGCTGCAGCGCTTCTTCGTGCGCGGTCTGATGGCCGGCTCGGTGAAGGGGTAAATTGGTATTCCATACCAGCGCTATTGCCTATGCATCGGGCGGTCGCGAACGATGGGCTATGGAGTGCGGCAGTCAAACTGCCGCGCTCCATAATGACGAGATGACACATAAATGAGAGCAAAGTTGCCGCGCAACGCTGCTCCGATGATCCAGAAAGAGGTATCTATGACCGGCGACCCGCATCGCCCGCGCTACCATTTTTTGCCGCCGGCCAACTGGATGAACGACCCAAATGGGTTGATCCAGTGGGGTGAGACGTTTCATCTCTTCTACCAATACAACCCTGCTGGGGCATACCATCGCCATATTCACTGGGGGCATGCGACTAGCGCCGATCTGTTGTATTGGCAGCATCAGCCGATTGCGCTTGCCCCCACGCCGGGCGGGCCGGATGCTGATGGCTGCTGGTCGGGCTGCGCGGTCAATGATCACGGCATGCCAACCATCATCTACACCGGCTTCCGCCTGCCCGATGCGCAAACCCCCTGTCTGGCGGTGAGCCACGATGGTTTGCTGACATGGCAGAAGTGGCCAGAGCCAATCATTGCCGCTCCGCCGCCCGATCTCGATCTGCTTGGTTTTCGTGATCATACGGTGTGGCGTGAGGATGGTCGTTGGTCTATGCTCATTGGCGCCGGCATTCGCGGCCAAGGTGGCACGGTGTTGCTCTATCGCTCGGCTGACCTGCGGCATTGGGAATACGGCGGGCCGCTACTGATCGGTGATGCTGGGCAGTTCGATCCGGTCTGGACGGGCACGCTTTGGGAGTGCCCGGATTTTTTCGCGTTGGGCGCAGATAATGTGCTGATCTGTTCGGTATGGGATCAACGCCCATACTACACGATCGCGATGCGCGGTGATTATCGTGATGGCCGGTTTGCGCCGCAGGTGACTCACAAGCTCGATTATGGCGATGCTCACTTTTATGCGCCGCAGACGATGCCCATCCGCGATGGCCGCCGAATTATGTTTGGCTGGGTCATGGAGGGGCGGAGCGAGGCGGCGGTATTGGCAGCAGGCTGGGCCGGGGTGATGTCGTTGCCGCGCGAGGTGCGGCTGGCAAGTGACGGGCAGGTGGTCGCATTGCCGATTGCCGAGGTGCGGCAGTTGCGCGGTATGGGACAACGGGTATCGCCCGGCTGCATTATGCCCGGCGCGCCGCAGTGGACTCCCATCCGCGGCGCGCATCTTGAGCTAGAGATAACCTTGTTTCCGCCAGCGCAAGGCGCGTGCAGCGTGTGGCTCCGCGCCAGCCCCGACGGTGATGAAGCGACGATCTTGCGCTACGACAGCGCCCGCGCCATTCTCACCCTTGACCGCAGCCGGTCGAGCTTGGCCAGCGATGTTTGGCGTGATGCCCACCATGCTCCCTTGCCACTGGCGGCTGGCGAACCGCTTCACCTGCGCGTCTTTCTCGACGGCTCGCTGATCGAGGTCTTCGCCAACGACCGCCGTTCAATCACCAGCCGCATCTATCCCGTCCGGCCCGATAGCAGCGGGGTGGCCTTGCAAGCCGAAGGCAACTCCGCCGAGATAGTGGCAATGCAAGCATGGGAGATGGCCGATATTTGGGGCGATTAAAACTCCCACCACACCCAATGGTACGACGTTACCGGCAATGGGCGCGGCGGCATCGGCGTGCCGGGTTTGGGCAGTTTGTCATTGCTCGGATTGATCGATCCGCTGCGCGCGTAGATGTAGGCTGGCTTGCCGGCATTCATATCAAACGCCGTCTTGACCCAAGCTTGGGCAATAGTTAGTTGCGCCCACGGTAGCTCGATCCCTAGTATATTTGGTATTTGCATATTCGCTACCAGATTGCCGCCAAAGGCGATATCGGCCATATTGCTATTAAAACCAAGCAGCATGTGCGCGCCTTGAAAGGCATTGAACCATCTGCGGATCGGTTCGTTGCCCAGCGCATACCCCTGCACGCGCAGCGTCTGGCACGAGGCAAACCCTACCCAGCGCAGATTTTGGTAGCGCGCATTTCTGCCATCGAACCACGTGCTGTCTTTATTCGATGTCATCACGATGCCGCCTGCGCCGCCATGTCCGGCGTAGTAGACAAACGCCGCCCGATCGACGCCAAGCGTGCTATCGATCCCGCCCAACGTCGGGTCACGCCAGTCTTTTTCCCAAGCGCTGGCATTCGCCCAATAAAAGATTGACGTGTAACCGTAGCTGCTCATCCCGCTGCGGAAACCGCTGACATCAGGGATCACCCCCGGCAGGTCAGAACCGCCCGGCCCGTAGGGCTGGTAGTCCCAGTTGCCTTCAGCCCCAAACGAGTAAGTCGAGGATTGAGCCAGATCAATCGGCGGCAGCGCGGCCGGGCTGCTACCGCTGCGAATGATCGTTGGCACATAGACGAAGCGGTAGTCCGGTGTCACGCTCACGCTCGCTTCGCGCTGCACCCCGTTGTTGTCAGTCACGCGCAAGATAATGGTCACTGCGGTTGGAGTTGTCTCGCGCAGGCCGGCCGGTAGCGTCACCGAACGGCTGACCGTGCCGGGTGCATTGAGGGTGGTTGGGTTACTCAACGGTGTTTCGTCGCCAAGCAGCCATTGGTAGGTGTAGGGCGCGGTGCCGCCGGTGATCGAGCCGATCAGATTAATCGAGCCGGTCGTGGGGAAGGTGCTGCCATTGGCCGGCGCAGTGATCGTGACGGTTGGGCCAAGGCCGCCTGCGCCGCCCTCGGCTGCCGGCACCGAAAACGAGCGCAGAACAATCACATCGCCACCCGGCAACGTCACCGTAATGTTCTCGAAGAGTGCTTCCGGTTCGAGGAACGTCTGCTCGAACGAAGCGTCATCAACCATGTAGGTCAGCACCGGCGCCGGGACATTCACGTTTGTCGCGTTAGGATACGATGCTCGCACAAGCGCTTCAACTTCGCTGCGCACGTCGTTGAGGCTGCGCACTGGCACGGCGCCTCGAAAATCGAGCGTGCGCCCAAAGAAGGGCATAGCGACCGAGGCGAGGCCGGGGACGGAGCTATCGAGCGAGTTGCCTGTATTGGCAGGCGTGACCGTGTTTGTGTGGGTAAAGAGGAGTGAGATATGCCCACCCGCGCCGCCGATTGGGATGAAATCTTGTCCGTTGACAAACCCGAACGGCACCTCAACCACTACGCCAACCACCGACTCGGTGACTTGACCTAACGTAGGGCCGCTCGCTGACGCTTGGGCGGCGCGGATCAGAGTGGTGCGCCCGAAGTCTTTGGTCGAATTGCATGCCTCCGGCGCTACCGGTAGCCGGGCCGGATAGTTGCTCTGGCCATTGCCAGCAAGAATGCCATCGCGGCCAACAAAACCGTTGTTGGTCAGAAATTGGCATGCCAGCCGTTTAGCCGTTTCCACATCCACCCCGCCGGCGGGTGTCTCACGACCTAGCTCGTCAACGTCATACGCAAAGAAACCGCCCGATGCCTCATATTGGGTCAGCACCGTGCGGTTGTTCTCGTTAAACCGGAAAAACCGGTTCTTGCCGCGAAACTGATCTTGGCCTGCATTGGCAGTGCGGCCGATACCTTCGAGCACACCTCCTAACTGTTGGGTCGTGTCATTGCTCACCGCGGGTTTCGTAAGCCGAAATACCGGCAGCCGTAGTTGCGATTGCGCCGGCGCCGGCGTTGCCGGCCACAGCGCGACGCACAACATCCCGATTACCAACAGCGCCAACCACATCCGCACGCGAACGACCTTGTTCATCGCGACCCCTCCTCAACATGCGCGGATATCAAACCTGAAGCGATGTGAGAAGTGAGTGAAATGATGGCGCGATTCAGGCTTTCATGATCTTAAACGTAGATCCTAACAGAAGTAATCACCCATTAGTCCTGAATTGTGATTCGTGAAGTGCAGAAAGGGTCTTCATCATCAATGCACAGGCGCTCTGCGCCCCCCTCGTCCTTGCGCGGGGGCGGTACGCCCCCTTGTCATTGCGAGGGCGTTCCGCGCCCGACGCAATCTCTCCCTCCAGCGGATCCCCCCTACTCCTCGTGTAGGAGCAAGGGCCGGGGGAAGGCGGGGCCACCGGGTATCCCTACGGTCTTACCCGTGAGCAAATTTGGTATAATTCCATCACTATATCCACCTTTTGCACGGCTTGTGCAACAAATCACAACATTGTGACAGTTCGTGCTATAATCGCTCTACCACAACATGGAATGGCCTTCCGTTGCAGGGGTCAGCCGAAGGAGATGAACGATGGCCAACAGTTTTGGCGCTCGCTCGACCTTGACGGTCGGCGGCCGCACCTATGAAATCTACCGCCTTGACGCTCTCGCCAACCACGGCGTCAACCTCGCCCGCTTGCCCTACTCGTTGCGCATCCTGCTTGAAAATCTGCTCCGCTATGAAGATGGTCGCACCGTGACCGCCGATGACATTATGGCGCTGGCCAATTGGCAGCCACAGGCCGAACCCGACCGCGAAGTGGCCTTTATGCCGGCCCGCGTGATTTTGCAAGACTTTACCGGCGTGCCCTGCGTGGTCGATCTAGCGGCGATGCGCGATGCCATGGCCGAGTTGGGCGGCGATCCGCGCCGGATCAATCCGTTGCAGCCGGTCGAGCTAGTGATCGATCACTCGGTGCAGGTTGATGCCTACGGTTCGGAAGCGGCACTGTTGATCAACAAAGACCTTGAGTTCCAGCGCAATGTCGAGCGTTACGCCTTCTTGCGCTGGGGCCAAACCGCGTTCGACAATTTCAAAGTCGTGCCGCCCGGTAACGGTATTGTCCATCAGGTCAACCTTGAGTATCTGGCCCGCGTGGTCTTTACCAGTGACGAGAACCCGCGCGCCAGCGGGTCGGTGCAAGCGTATCCCGATACACTGGTTGGCACCGACTCGCATACGACCATGATCAATGGCCTCGGCGTGTTGGGTTGGGGTGTCGGTGGGATCGAGGCTGAAGCGGCGATGCTCGGCCAGCCACTTTCGATGCTTATCCCGCAGGTGGTAGGCTTTAAGCTCACCGGTCGTCTGCGCGAGGGGGCTACTGCGACCGATCTAGTGTTGACCGTCACCCAGATGCTGCGCAAGCTAGGTGTGGTCGGCAAGTTTGTTGAGTTCTTCGGCCCCGGCTTGGCCAATCTGCCGCTCGCCGACCGTGCCACGATTGCGAATATGGCCCCTGAATATGGCGCAACCTGCGGTATCTTCCCGGTTGATGACGAGACGTTGCGCTATTTGCGCTTCTCAGGCCGCAGCGAAGAGCGGGTGGCGCTGGTGGAAGCCTATTTCAAAGAGCAGGGCTTGTTCCACGATGAGCATACGCCCGCAGCCGAGTATTCGACCGTGCTTGAGCTGGATCTAAGCACCGTCGAGCCGAGCGTGGCCGGCCCCAAGCGGCCCGAAGGTCGGGTGCCGCTGACCGAAGTGAACCGCACCTTCCACATGGCCGTGCCGGCGATTATCAACCCGTCTCAGCCCGATACCGCGCTCTCAGCCGCTGATTTTGCCGCCACTGCGGTCGAAGTGCCCGGCGCCGGTTATAAGCTGCACCACGGTTCGGTGGTTATCGCAGCTATTACCTCGTGTACCAATACTTCCAACCCATCGGTGATGGTGGCCGCCGGTCTGCTGGCCAAGAAGGCGGTCGAAGCCGGTTTGACTGTCAAGCCGTGGGTGAAGACGTCGCTAGCTCCCGGCTCGAAGGTGGTGACAGAGTATCTGGCGAATGCCGGCCTGTTGCCTTACCTCGAAGCGTTGCGCTTCCATGTGGTCGGTTATGGTTGCACGACCTGCATCGGCAACTCCGGCCCGCTGGCGCCCGAAATTAGCCAGACGATTGATCAATCGGGCTTGGTGGCAGTCTCGGTGCTCTCCGGCAACCGCAACTTCGAGGGCCGGGTGCAGCAAGATGTCAAAGCTAACTATTTGATGTCGCCGCCGTTGGTGGTGGCTTATGCTATTGCCGGCCGGATCGACATCGACCTCGATAAGGAACCGCTGGGGATCGGCAAAGATGGAAAGCCGGTCTATCTGCGCGACATCTGGCCTTCGCAAGCCGAGGTGCAGCAGACGATTGAGACAGCAATCCAGTCTGAGATGTACCGCCGCTCGTATGCCAGCATCTTTGTCGGCGATGAGCGTTGGGAGAATATTCCGGTGCCGGCTGGCGATCGCTTCGCATGGGATCCCAACAGCACCTACGTGCGACGACCGCCCTACTTCGACCAGATGAGTCCCACCCCGCCAGAGCGGGTAGCCGAGATCCATGGCGCGCGGGTGTTGGCGCTGCTCGGTGACAGCATCACTACTGATCACATCAGCCCTGCCGGTAGCATCAAGATCAACTCGCCCGCCGGGAAGTATCTGATCGAGCACGGCGTTGCGCCGGCCGATTTCAACAGCTACGGCGCTCGCCGCGGCAACCACGAGGTGATGGTGCGCGGCACCTTTGCCAACATCCGCCTGCGCAACAAGCTGGCGCCGGGCACCGAGGGCGGCTTTACCACCTACCTGCCCACCGGCGAGGTGATGACTATCTACGACGCGGCGATGCGCTATCAGGCTGATGGAACGCCGCTGATCGTGATTGCCGGCAAGGAATACGGCAATGGCTCGTCGCGCGACTGGGCAGCTAAAGGACCCTACTTGCAGGGGGTTAAGGCGGTCATCGCCGAGAGCTTCGAGCGCATCCACCGCTCAAATCTGGTCGGCATGGGCATCGTACCGCTCCAGTTCATGCCCGGCGAAAGCGCAGCCAGCCTTGGCCTGACCGGCCATGAGGTCTACGATGTGATCGGGCTGGCCGATGCGATTGCCAACAGTTTCGCCAATGGCCGCATCCTCACTGTGCGCGCCACGGCTGCTGACGGCACCGTGCGCGAGTTCCAGACTCGCGTCCGCATTGATACCCCGCAAGAGGTGGAATACTATCGCCACGGCGGTATCTTGCAGTACGTGCTCCGCCAGTTGTTGGCCGAGGAGCAGCAGGGATAGGAGTCGTCTTGTCATCGCGGGCCACCCGTGGGGGGCGGAGCGATGCGCCGTCCCTGCCACTCATGTCATTGCGAGCCGCCAATGGCGGCGAAGCAATCTCCCGCGAGTACGAGAAACATCTGCTTAGGCAGATCTCTTGCCGCAGCAGGAGATTGCATCAGGCGCGGCGCGCTCGCGCAATGACAGCGAGCTATATGGAGTGCGGCAGTTTAGCTGCCGCACTCCACACCACAGAGGAAGGTATCCCGTCACATTGGGCGATTGTGTCGGACGGTCAGGAGGCCGCGATGCAGCCGCCCGACTGTCCGACGCAATAACAGCGGTAAGCACTCCTCTGCCTCCTCCTCCCCAAAGCAACCTTCTTTGCATGCGTGAGCAATACCTGCAGTAGACGGTATTGTTAAAATATTAAGAGTGTGTTAAGAAAAAATGACAATTTTCATTTAACATATTTCTGAATGGAACGCCTTCTTAAAAACAAATAACCGTGCCTAGTGTCACACGTTACCAAAGTTGAGATGAAGAAATTGTTATCTGAGATAACACCTAAAGGCCATACCATGAACCCATTACATACGACGACTCATCATAATGGCCACTCTATCAGAGAGGTTGGTATGAACACAGATCATACCCGCTTGGGAATGCTATTCAGTCGCCAAGCTATGATCTCGCTTCGCGCGCATTGGCGGCGCAATCAGTCACTTATGGTAGTCGGAACAATACTTAGTGTAGGATGCGCGTTGGGTGTTATCGGTTTTGCTCGTGTGACCGGAGTAAGTGAGGCTAGACTCCTCCGCGATATTTATACCGTGGCAAACATACCGTTGTATACCGGGCTTGTCTCGAATCTTGGCATCCTGATCTGGTGTGTAGCAACAACGATTTGGGTATTGAGCGCCTATCTGATTCGCCGGCAACCATCTGATCCGCGTTATGGCTTGAGTGTGAGCGCAGCGGCGTTCACGGCGTTCTTGCTGATCGATGATAGCATGATGTTACATGAGGTGCTTCTGCCACGTGTAACCAATCTTGATGAGCAGGTTTTCTTGATCGGTTATGCGCTTGTCGCGGCAGCTTTTGCTGTATATGCGCTGCCACGTATGCTACGCACCGACTGCCTGCCGGCATTCATCGCTGCCGGTCTGTTGGCTGCCTCATATCTTATTGATGTGATGTTACCCTTTATGCCGCGCTATACGCTGTACGAAGATGTGGCCAAATTTAGCGGAATTGTCTTTTGGGCTATCTATGCAATGTGCGTGTTTCGTGATCTGGCGGCAACCCAACAGGAACGGCAACTTTAGCCGTTCCTGTTGGAATGAGAGGATTGGCAGCCGTTTGATCAGCCCTCTAGCAAGAGTGCTTCGGGATCCTCGATAAGTTCCTTCACCTTCACGAGGAAGCGCACGGCTGTACTGCCATCGATCAGACGGTGATCGTAGCTGAGCGCGACATACATCATCGGGCGGATGACGATCTGGCCGCCAACCACCACCGGGCGCTCTTCGATCTTGTGCATGCCGAGAATGCCTACCTGTGGCGCATTCAGGATTGGCGTGCTCATGAGTGACCCGTACACGCCGCCATTGGTAATAGTAAAGGTGCCGCCTTGCAATTCGGCGAGGCTCAGCGTGCCCTCGCGCGCTTTCTTCGCCAGTTGCGCGATCTCGCGCTCAATCTGAGCGAAGGTCTTGCGGTCGGCGTCGCGCACGACCGGCACCACTAACCCTTCGTCCACTCCGACAGCAATGCCAATGTCGTAGTAGTACTTGATCACAACTTCATCGCCTTGAATCTCGGCATTCACCATCGGAAAGGCCTTCAGCGCGCCGACAACCGCCTTGGTGAAGAACGACATATAGCCGAGACCAATGCCGTGCCGTTCTTTGAACGAGTCCTTGTGGCGGTTGCGCAGTGCCATCACCGCGCTCATATCCACCTCATTGAAGGTGGTCAGCATCGCGGCGGTATGCTGCGCTTCGACCAAGCGGCGGGCAATGGTGAGACGGCGGCGGCTAAGCCGTTGCCGCTCTTCGCGCCGGTCGCCATTAGCCGAGATCACCGGCGCGGGGGGCGGCGGCGTAGGTCGTGGCGGTGGTGGCGGCGGCGTAGCCGGCGCTGGCGGCGTGGGCCGCGGCGGCGGGGGAGCAGTTTCAATTACTGCTGGAGTCGGGTGAGCTACATGGACGCGCGCTTCGTCGGCTTTGGCTGTCGCCTCGCTCGGCCCGGCACTCGATACCAGCCGCAGCACATCCTCCTTCGTCACTCGCCCGCCGGGACCACTGCCCGGCACCGTGCGCAAATCAATCGCGTGCTCGGCTGCCACTTTTTGCG
>JANWYE010000122.1 GCA_025057175.1 Chloroflexus sp.
AATCGCGCCCGCGCCTGCTCGAAAGCGGCAGTGAGTGAACCGTAGCGCGCCGCGAGATCCCAACTGTCCATCGCGCGCGTGATCACGAGGTAGGAATTAGCATCAAACCGATCGTTAAAACGCGCTGCCTGATGTTCGAGGTAATGTTCAATCGCAAAGCGCGGCCCAAGATCGAGCGCGCCGGGATCGCCGCGCCGGCCAAAGCGCTGCTCTAATTTCTCTTCACACAGATAGGTGATATGGCCGAGCATCCGCGCCACTGCCAAACCATCGCGCGGCGGTTCACCATCGTAGTAGTCACCTCCCTGCCAGCGCGGATCGGCCATAATCGCGCGCCGGCCAATGTAGTTCCATGCTACAGTCTGCGGACTCGACCGGGCGCTTGTTGCCAACAAGATCGCGCCGCGCACCCGCTGCGGGTATTCCACAGCCCATGCCAAGGCTTGAAATCCGCCCATCGAACCGCCGGCTACCGCCAGTAGCGTATCAATACCCAACGCATCAATCAGGCGCTGTTGGGCATGCACCATATCCTCGATAGTAATAATCGGGAAGCGCGATCCATAAGGCTTGCCATCAACCGGATGCGGGCTTGAGGGGCCGGTCGAGCCGCGACAACCACCAATCACGTTCGAGCAGATCACAAAATAGCGGTTGGTATCAAACGCGCGTCCCGGCCCGATCATCCCATCCCACCAGCCCGGTTTGCGATCAGTAGGACTATGATAACCGGCGGCGTGCGCATCTCCTGACAAAGCATGCAGAATCAGGATGGCATTGGAGCGATCGGGCGCTAACTCACCATAGGTTTCGTAGGCCAGCGTTAACGGCCCTAGCGTCGCGCCGCTTGTCAACGTTAGCGGCGTCGTCCAGTGCATGCGTTGGGTGCGCACATAGCCAACCCCCTCTGGGGTTGGCGCATGAACCACAGCTTCCATCTTCTTCTCCCTACCTACAAACAAGCACAGCAGCCGGCAACGGCAGCGACGCCTTTGTCGCCGCCGCGCCTGCCACGCATTATGACGGCGTCCCGGCCAGCGCTTGATCGAGATCGGCCAAAATGTCGTCGATCGTTTCAAGGCCCACCGAAAGCCGCACATAATCGTCGGTCACGCCGGTCAGACGCTGCTCTTCCGGCGTCAACTGGCTATGAGTTGTCGTTGCCGGATGAATAGCAAGGCTCTTGGCATCACCAATGTTAGCCAAATGCGAGAAGAGGCGCAACCGCTCGATAAAGGCGCGGCCAGCCGCCCGCCCGCCTTTCAGCCCAAAGCCAACGATTCCGCTCTGGCCGCGCGGCAGATACTTCTGCGCCAGCGCGTAGCTCGGATGGCTAGGCAAACCGGGATAGTTCACCCATGCCACCTTTGGATGCTCGCTCAGATAGCGAGCCACGGCCAGCGCATTCTGGCTGTGCCGCTCCATGCGCAACGGCAAGGTTTCTAGCCCTTGCAGGAAGAGGAAGCTGTTGAAGGGACTCAATGACGCGCCAATGTCGCGCAAGCCCTGTACCCGCGCCTTGATGATATACGCCAGATTACCGAACGTCTGAGTGTAGACCAACCCGTGGTAGCTCGGATCGGGAGTGGTAAATTCAGGGAAGCGCCCGCTAGCCGCCCAATCGAACTTGCCGCTATCGACGATGATCCCGCCGATAGCGGTGCCATGCCCGCCGATATACTTAGTCGCCGAGTGAATGACAATATCAGCCCCATGCTTAATCGGCTGCCACAGGTATGGCGTGACCGTGGTTGCATCGACAATCACCGGCACGCCGCGCTCGTGCGCGATGGCTGCGATCCGTTCCAGATCAAGCACATCGAGCCGTGGGTTGCCGACCAATTCGAGGAAGAAGGCTTTGGTGCGATCATCAATCGCGGCGGCGAAGCCATCGTAGTCACGGGCATCAACAAAGCGGGTGGTAATGCCGAGCTTCGGGAGGGTGTGGCGGAAGAGGTTGTAGGTGCCGCCGTACAGATCTGACGAGGCGACGATATTATCACCGCTGCCGGCTAAATTGAGAATAGCTAGCGTTTCGGCGGCTTGCCCCGATGACAATGCCAGCGCCCCCACCCCGCCTTCTAGCGCGGCCATCCGCTGCTCGAAGACGTCGGTGGTCGGGTTCATAATCCGGGTGTAGATATTGCCGAACTCTTGCAAGTTGAATAGGCGCGCCGCATGATCGGTATCTTTGAATTGATACGATGTCGTGGCATAGATTGGCACTGCCCGCGATCCGGTTGTTGGATCAGGGGTTTGGCCGGCATGCAGGGCGAGAGTCTCGAAACCGGTGAAGCGCGGAGCATCGGACATGAACAACCTCCTCAAGCATCATTACAAAGCGGGCCAGATTGCAGGCAACAAAAACGCCCTCAACGTGCGATGAGGGCGTGAAATCATTGCGGCAAGCCGCGCTGCCACGTCGCTCATCTTCCAGAACACTTCTGCCGGAATTAGCACCGTTCGCACGCGGCGACGCATGCGAGGGTTGCTGCGGTTTCAACGGGCCGGTCCCTCCACCGCTCTGGATGAGTGCGTGTATATTGTTGAGGTGCGATTTGGTGTCGCCTACACCTGTGCGTTGCAGGTAATATAAACTATGCGACGCGGATTTGTCAAGTATCTTGGCAATCAATTTTGCGTCGCCTTCTCCGTCAATCTCACCAATAGCTTACAACTGCACATTCCCTTGACAAAGCTTGTGCTGTTGAGTACGATAGATATGGAACCCATATCTAAGCGTGATAAGTCCATCCTGAGTATACTGTGCGTGCGCGATATTCTCTCCTTGCTTCGCTTGGATGAGGATGGAGCGCTCCTGTGATACTCATCTTGTCGCAGAGGTTGTCCGGATCAGCTTCTACGAACTGGGCAACAAGGAGTCAGCGTGAAGATCGCCGGCAATTATACCTTCTCGGCCAGCCGCGACGAAGTGTGGGCTGCGCTCAATGATCCCGAAGTGTTGGCCCGCACCATTCCCGGCTGCCAACGTCTTGAGCAAGTTGGCGAGAACGAATACGAGAGCACCTTGAAAATTGGCTTGCAAGCAGTGCGCGGCGTGTATAGCGGCCGGGTAAAGATCGATAATATTCGCGCGCCTGAGTCATACGAAATTCATGTCGATGGCAGGGGCAACAACGGTTTTCTGAAGGGTTCGGGCAGCATTACACTGCGCGAGGAGAATGGCCAGACGATCCTTGATTATGGTGGCGAGGCCCATGTTGGTGGAACAATTGCCAGCGTCGGTCAGCGCTTGCTCGATGGCGCAGCGAAGACTTTGATCTCGCAGAGTCTCAAAGCGCTTGCCGCTCAGATCGAAGCGCGTCGTACCGGGCATGCCACACCCGCGCCTGAGCCGGTCGCCACACCCGCGCCTGAGCCGGTCGCCACACCCGCGCCCGAGCCGGTCGCCACACCCGCGCCTGAGCCGGTCGCCACACCCGCGCCTGAGCCGGTCGCCACACCCGCGCCTGAGCCGGCTGAGACGCCCGCTTTCCGGCGCACGATCCACGTACCGGCTGGCGAAGGGTTGAGCGAGATTGATGTTGCGGTTGGCGTTGTCGAAGATTTCTTGAAAGAGCGTCCATGGGTGCCATGGGTGATCATTGCGTTCTTACTCGGCTATCTGCTCGGCCAGCGCCGATCACGGTAGGTACATTGGCAGCGCCCTGTCCTTGTGTGCGAGGGGCAGGGCAGTGAATGAAAGAGCAGAGCCTAACCTATAAGCTCAGAAAAGCTTGTAGTTCTTCGAATGACCTTTTCTGACCTTCCTCTACGTGGGCCTCTCAATCCTTCAGGTATCTTGCATAGGCCCACGGGAAGGCAATGACTTTCGTCTCATATCGGCTTGTCGTTCGCTTCGCAGTCAACGAGGAGGTTGGAGAGTGACAACGATTACGGTCACGGTCAATGGCGTTCGCTATACGAGCGATGTCGAGCCGCGCTTGCTGCTCGTTCACTACCTGCGCGAACACCTCAATCTGACGGGCACCCATATCGGGTGCGACACCAGCCAATGCGGCGCGTGTGTTGTTCACATCAACGGCGTTAGTGTCAAGTCGTGTACAATGCTAGCTGTGCAGTGTGATGGCGCTGAGATCACTACCATCGAAGGCCTTGCCCACAACGGCCAGCTTCATCCGCTGCAAGAAGGTTTCTGGGAGAAGCACGGTCTTCAGTGCGGCTTTTGCACCCCCGGCATGATTATGGCCGCTGCCGACCTGCTCAAACGCAACCCCAATCCCACCGAAGAAGAAATTCGTCACGGCCTCGAAGGCAACCTTTGCCGCTGCACCGGCTACGAGAACATCGTCCGCGCTGTGCGCTATGCCGCTGAGAAGATGGCTGCCGCGCAAGCCGCTGATTAATCGGTCCGACAACTGTTCACAATGAACCTAGTGAGGAGTCGAGGATGACCGCTACCGAGATGAAGGAGCGACTGGTTGGGCGGGCGCTGAAGCGCCGTGAAGATCCGAAGCTGATTACCGGTCACGGCAATTATCTCGATGACATCAAGCTGCCCGGCATGCTGCACATCGCGCTGGTGCGCAGCCCCCACGCCCATGCCAAGATTGTCTCGATCGATGCTAGCAAGGCGCTGGCGATGCCCGGCGTAGTTGCCGTCTTTACCGGCAAGGATATGCTCGACATTAATCCGATGCCAGCGGCATGGCAAGCCGCCGGAGTGAAGAATTATCCGGTGCCGCCACGCGCGCTGGCTGTCGATAAGGTGGCGCTGGTGGGCGATCCGGTGGCGATGGTGGTGGCCGAAAACCGCTACATTGCCCGCGATGCGGCTGACGCAGTAGAGGTGGAGTATGAGCCGCTGCCGGCAGTGGTCGATGCTCGCAAGGCTGTCGAACCCGGCGCGCCCCAGATCCACGAGGCTGCGCCCAACAATATTGTGTTTGAGTGGGAGTGCGGCAACAAGGCGGCAGCCGATGCTGCGATTGCCAGCGCTGAGGTGGTGGTGAAGGAAGAGATTATTAACCAGCGCCTCATTCCCACCCCAATGGAGACGCGCGGCTCGATCGCTCGCTATGACGCTACCACCGGTGAGTGGACGGTCTGGATGACCTCGCAGGCGCCCCATGTCCATCGTCTGCTGCTGACCGCGTTTGTCTTCGGCGTGCCCGAAACCAAGCTGCGCTGTATTGCCCCCAATGTTGGCGGCGGTTTCGGTCAGAAGATCTTCTGCTATAACGATATGGCCTTCACGATGTGGGCTGCGCGCAAGCTGGGCCGCCCGGTGAAGTTTGTTGAGGATCGCTCTGAAAATTACAAGTATTCAACTCATGGCCGCGACCACATCACCGAGGCTGAACTGGCCGGCACCCGCGATGGCAAGATTACCGGCCTGCGCGTGAAGACGTGGGCGAATATCGGCGCTTACTTCTCAACGGTTGCTGCCGGTATTCCAACGACGCTCTACGGGCGCATTATCACTGGTGTCTACAAGATTCCAGCGGCGTATGTGCATGTCACCGGCGCGTATACGAATACGGCAATGGTTGACGCCTATCGCGGCGCTGGTCGCCCAGAGGCAAGCTATCTGATCGAGCGCATGGTCGATCGCTTCGCTGCCGAGATCGGGATGGATCCGGCTGAGGTGCGGCGGAAGAATTATATCCAGCCCGAAGACTTCCCCTATGACAATGGGCTAGGCTTGCTGCCGTACGATAGCGGCAACTACGAGCCGGCCTTGAATAAGGCGCTCGAAATTGCCGGCTACGCTGAGTTCCGCAAGCAGCAGGCAGAGCTACGCAAGCAGGGCCGCTATCTCGGCATCGGTATTTCGTCGTATGTCGAGATCTGCGGCATTGCCCCCAGCGCGTGGATGGGTGGTCAAGGCTGGGGCGCCGGTCTCTGGGAAAGCGCGAACGTCCGTGTGCATTTGACCGGCAAGGTAGTGGTGACAACTGGCTCGTTGCCGCATGGCCAAGGCCTTGAAACAACCTTCGCCCAGATTGTGGCCGATGAGCTGGGCGTGCCTTACGAGGATGTCGAAGTGCAGTGGGGTGACACGCAGGGCACGCCGTTCGGCTATGGCACCTATGGCTCGCGCTCGCTGGCCGTCGGCGGCGTGGCAATTAAGCGCAGCGTCGACAAGATCAAGGAGAAGGCGCGCAAGCTGGCCGCTCACCTGCTGGAAGCCAACGAAGCCGACATCGTGTTCGAGAATGGCCGCGCGTATGTCAAGGGGTCGCCCGATAAGGGTAAGACAATTGGCGAGCTGGCTGCCGCCGCTGCCGTCGCTTACAACTTGCCGCCCGGTATGGAACCCTTCCTCGATGAGACCAGCTACTACGATCCGCCGAACTGCACCTTCCCCTTCGGCACCCACGTCTGCATTGTCGAGGTTGATCCCGAAACCGGCCACGTCAAGCTGCTGCGCTACATCGCGGTTGACGACTGCGGCAACCAGATCAACCCGCTGATTGTGGAAGGCCAGATCCACGGCGGCATCGCCCAAGGTTTGGCGCAGGCGCTCTATGAGGGCGCTGTCTACAACGAGGATGGCCAGCTTCTCACTGGCACGCTGATGGACTACGCCGTGCCAACGGCAGCGATGGTGCCCCATATCGAGACCGACCACACCGTTACGCCGTCACCGGTCAATCCGCTCGGCGTGAAGGGGGCCGGCGAGGCAGGGACGATTGCCTCGGCGCAGTGCGTGATGAACGCAATCATTGATGCGCTGGCGCCATTTGGGGTCAAGCACTTGCAGATGCCGGCTACGCCGGAGCGTATCTGGCGTGCGATCCACGGGAAGTAGGATAGTGAAAGGGCAGGCGCAGGCCAAATAGTGCTGCGCCTGCCGTTATGGATAAGGGAGCAACTATGATTCCAGCCCCATTCGATTACTATGCGCCTACCAGCCTTGCCGAAGCGCTCACCCTGTTGCAACGGCATGGCGATGACGCCAAGATTCTGGCCGGCGGTCACTCGCTCTTGCCGGCAATGAAGCTGCGGCTGGCGTCACCGAGTGTGCTCATCGATATTAATAAAGTAGATGAGCTGCGCGGGATCAAGGTGAACGGGACGGTTGAGATTGGCGCGATGACGACGTGGAGCGCTATCGAACACCATGCGGCGCTGGCCAAGGCCTGCCCGGCGATGGCCGATGCTGTGGGCTTGATTGGCGACATTCAGGTGCGCAATCGCGGCACAATCGGCGGTTCGCTGGCTCACGCCGACCCCGCCGCCGATATGCCCGCAGTCGTGCTCGCGGTTGATGCCCAGATCCACGTCGAAGGCCCCAACGGCCCGCGCGCGATTGCTGCCGCTGACTTTTTCACCGACATGCTAAGCACTGCGCTCGAACCCGGTGAGATTATCACATCGATCACCTTCAACAGCCACGGCGCCGGTGAAGGTTCGGCCTATGCCAAGTTCCCGCATCCGGCGAGCCGCTACGCGATTGTCGGCGCGGCTGCGTATGTCAAGCTAGAGAATGGGCAAGTCACTGCCTGCCGGGTGGCAATTACCGGCGCTGGCCCCAAGGCCGAACGCCAGCCAGCGGTTGAGCAGGCGCTGATTGGTACCGATGGCAGCGCTGATGCAGTGGCCGCCGCCGCTGCCCATGCCGGTGAAGGCATGGATATGCTCGGCGACATCCACGCCAGCGAAGAGTACCGGCGCGCAATGTGCAAGGTCTACGCCAAGCGCGCTCTGCTTAAGGCGATCGAGCGGGCGCGGTAGCGGTTAGGTCGCAAGGCTGGCTAGGGAAGGGTGGGTTTTAGACCCGCCCTTCCGATTTGCTTCCTTGCCCGCATCCGAGCACAGTGAGAGCAAAGAGACCCCCGCGCGCCGGCCATACCGCGCGGGGGTGACGATTGTTCCTAGGCATTATTGCCTCAGCAGCAGCTTTGGCGCATTACACCCGCTTGAAGTAGAGGATTGCCTTGTGACCGGATTGCACTCCTTCAAACGTGATCGCATACAACCCCTTCGGCAACCGCGATCTGACTAAGAGAACGATGCCATAGACCCCATTTTCATTGGCAATGTCACCGCCCCTCGTATCCAAACCAATCACAGCCCCAGTTGCCACTTGGGTAACGTAGGTGCCCACTCGCTCACCCGGCGTAAAGCCAAAACCGATGGCCACCACTTCCACATCCCCATCGCCCTGAATGCACTTCGGCTCGATCTCCCCGTTAATCGGTGCCGGAATATCGGCACAGGGGTCAGCCGGAGCCGGCGGCGGGGTGGGTTGTGGCGTGGGTTGTGGCGCCGGCTGTGGCGCAAACGCCTCGCGACCGAGCAGGCCCAACAGCACCACATCCGGGCCAAGGTTGGTGTGCAACTCGAACCGCGCCCGCTCGAACCACTGCGTCAGCACCGTATCGCCCGACGAGTTGGTCTCGACCCGCGCTTCGGTCAGCGGCAAGCCAAACAAGGCCAAGCTCTCGGCCTCGCTAAACCCGCGCCGGCCATCGAATTCCAAACCATACGATTGCCAATAGCGCAGGAAAGCGTCGCAAACGAGATGCTGGGTCTGGGCAAAGTAGCGGCAACCGGCCTGTTGGGTCGTAGGCGCTTTCGGCTCGTTTTGCCACGGCGTGCCGCGCCGTTGCAACAGCTCATCGCCCAACCGGCCTAGCAGCACATCGTAGGGGCGCGCATTTTCCGGGTGCAGCTCAAAGCGGTTGCGCTCGAAGATTTGCACTAACCGCACCTTTCCTTCCACCTCTTGCTGGAAGGCGGGGGTAATCGGGAAGCCAAACACCGGCAATCCGCCGTTCTGCTGCCAATACTCGGCAAACCGGCCTTCGATACAATCTGGCACTTCGTTGAAGCAGATGCGGTTCTGCGCCTGCGCCGGCGCCGCCGGCAGCAGCGCCGTGAGCAGTACAGCCACCATCAGCAGCACAAACAGACACATTCGACGTGCGTTCATCATAAACCTCCTAAACAATCTGTCAATGCCTGCGCACAAACAGCACTTCGCGGACAGCGAATTGGCCAACTTACATACACACCTCCTTTCAACTAACCAATTAATGCAGCAGCCAACACGAGAAAATAGGCACCCAAGGGAATCAATAGACATGACTCCCTAACGATTGCCGGTATGTAATTCCTCACGTTGGCTTCATTCAGAAAGACGGCAAGAATGCCGATCTAGTTCCAACCAGCGCTATTAAACACAAACCCCCGCGCGCTGGTCACACCGCGCGGGGGGATGTAGGATAAATCACCAATCAGGCTAGATGACCTTGAAAAACATTATTGACTTATGACCGGACTGAATACCCTCTATCGTGAGAGCATACAGACCCGGCGACAAATCCAATTGGAGAAGTAGGAACACCGAACCTGTAAACGCTTCATCCTCACTGGCAGCTCTTACTGTAGTATCAGTGAACTCAAAAGGAGTGACCTCACCGGTATCAGTCCGCGTCATGTAGACACTGACAAGCTCGCCGGGATTAAATCCATACCCATGGAAGAAGATCAACGTTTCATTGAGTGCTGCTGCCGATATACAGTTCGGATTTACGAAGCCCATTTCCGGAGCTGGAATATTGACACAACGTTCATCTACTGGCTGCATAGGTTGCGGCTCTGGCTGCGGCGCAAACGCCTCGCGACCGAGCAGGCCCAGCAGCACCACATCCGGGCCAAGGTTGGTGTGCAACTCGAACCGCGCCCGCTCGAACCACTGCGTCAGCACCGTATCGCCCGACGAGTTGGTCTCGACCCGCGCTTCGGTCAGCGGCAAGCCAAACAGGGCCAAGCTCTCAGCCTCGCTAAACCCGCGCCGGCCATCGAATTCCAAACCGTACGATTGCCAATAGCGCAGGAAAGCGTCGCAAACGAGATGTTGGGTCTGGGCAAAGTAGCGGCAACCAACCTGTTGGGTCGTGGGCGCTTTCGGCTCGTTTTGCAACGGCGTGCCGCGCCGTTGCAACAGCTCATCGCCCAACCGGCCTAGCAGCACATCGTAGGGGCGCGCATTTTCCGGGTGCAGCTCAAAGCGGTTGCGCTCGAAGATTTGCACCAACCGCACCTTGCCTTCCACCTCTTGCTGGAAGGCGGGGGTAATCGGGAAGCCAAACACCGGCAATCCGCCGTTCTGCTGCCAATACTCGGCAAACCGGCCTTCGATACAATCTGGCACTTCGTTGAAGCAGATGCGGTTCTGCGCCTGCGCCGGCGCCGCCGGCAGCAGCGCCGTGAGCAGTACAGCCACCATCAGCAGCACAAACAGACACATTCGACGTGCGTTCATCATAAACCTCCTAAACAATCTGTCAATGCCTGCGCACAAACAGCACTTCGCGGACAGCGAATTGGCCAACTTACATACACACCTCCTTTCAACTAACCAATTAATGCAGCAGCCAACACGAGAAAATAGGCACCCAAGGGAATCAATAGACATGACTCCCTAACGATTGCCGGTATGTAATTCCTCACGTTGGCTTCATTCAGAAAGACGGCAAGAATGCCGATCTAGTTCCAACCAGCGCTATTAAACACAAACCCCCGCGCGCTGGTCACACCGCGCGGGGGGATGTAGGATAAATCACCAATCAGGCTAGATGACCTTGAAAAACATTATTGACTTATGACCGGACTGAATACCCTCTATCGTGAGAGCATACAGACCCGGCGACAAATCCAATTGGAGAAGTAGGAACACCGAACCTGTAAACGCTTCATCCTCACTGGCAGCTCTTACTGTAGTATCAGTGAACTCAAAAGGAGTGACCTCACCGGTATCAGTCCGCGTCATGTAGACACTGACAAGCTCGCCGGGATTAAATCCATACCCATGGAAGAAGATCAACGTTTCATTGAGTGCTGCTGCCGATATACAGTTCGGATTTACGAAGCCCATTTCCGGAGCTGGAATATTGACACAACGTTCATCTACTGGCTGCATAGGTTGCGGCTCTGGCTGCGGCGCAAACGCCTCGCGACCGAGCAGGCCCAGCAGCACCACATCCGGGCCAAGGTTGGTGTGCAACTCGAACCGCGCCCGCTCGAACCACTGCGTCAGCACCGTATCGC
>JANWYE010000123.1 GCA_025057175.1 Chloroflexus sp.
CTTGAAGACAGTCTCAATCTCGATCTCGACCGTGATCTGTTTAGCTGGTTCCACGGCGAGGGCGTGATCGCCGTGCTGCCCATTGACAGCACCGAACTGCCGGTGGGGGGTTATTTTGCGTTGCGTGTCGCCGATCAGGCGGCAGCCAATCGCGGGATGCAACGGTTAATGGAACTCGTCACTGATTTCACCGGTATCGAACTCCGTGAGACATCGCTGGGGCGGACGCAGGTGCAGGCGTTTGAAGAGGGAGAATTCTTCGTTGGCTATGGCTTCAACGGCAACGATCTAGTGATCGCTGTGGGCCGGCCAGCCATGGAGGCGGCCTTCGGCGCCGAGCAGAAATTGGCGAGTTTTGCGACCTATACTAACGCACTAAAGGCGTTGCCATCGCCGAATAGTGGTGTGTTGTACGTCAACCTCAACGCAGCTCGTGACTTAGCCAACCGGCTTGGTAACGAGCCGGTTGATCCCGATCTCGAACAGCGGTTAGCGCCATTCCGCGCGATTACTAGCAGCGGCACCGTTGGCATTGATAACCGCGGCGCCGTGCGCGGGACGTTGTTGTTGAGTATCGAGCCATAGGTGATGAGGGAGTGGGGAGGTAGCCTCACTCCCTTCTACCTCGCAAAACGTTGCGCAATGAAGCTATGCGGGATGACTAGCGCGCCGTATCACCTTTTGCAGCCATGCTGATATTGTAAGCGATAGCTGAAGATGATCGTTTTATCCACCCACACCGAGCCATGGTACGATGGAGCAGGAACCTGCCGAATAAGGAAGCACACGTATGAGCGAAACTACACTGCATCGTTACCTTGGCAAAGCTCGCAAATCGGTTGATGGGATAGATAAAGTTACCGGACGCGCCCGTTATGCCGGTGATGTCAACTTGCCCGGTATGCTGCACGGCAAGTTGGCGCTGAGTATGCATGCCCATGCCCGCATTACCGGTATTGATGCCACTGCTGCCCGCGCAGTGCCCGGTGTCGTGGCGGTGCTCACTGCCGCCGATCTGCCCACTCGTGGCCGCCAGCCTTCGTCACGCCAAACGACCACGTTGGCCGATGGAGTCGTGCGCTACCGTGGCGAACCGGTGGCGTTGGTGTTGGCAACCAGTTTGGCCGCCGCCGAAGATGGCGTAGCGGCGTTGCAGATCGACTACGAGCCGCTGCCCGGCCCGGTCACAGCCACAGCGGCGCTCAATCCGGAGGCGCCGGTGATCTGGCCGCAAGGAGCGCCAAAGAGCGATACCGATCTGACCGCCGCCCACGCAGCAGTGGCGCGCGGTGACGATCAGGCCGAGCATAAAGCGTCGAACATCCACGAACGAAAACGGTTTAGCCGGGGCGATGCGCCGGCGGCACTAGCCGCCGCTGAGGTAGTGGTCGAAGGGACCTACCGCACCGCGATTGTCCATCAAGGCTACCTCGAACCGCACGCCGTCGTGGCCGATGTTGATCCGGTGCGCAAGCAGCTTACCCTTTACACCAGCACGCAAGGCCAATTTGGCGTGCGCGATGAAGTGGCGCGGCTGTTGGGACTGCGCCCCAGCCAAGTGACCGTCGTGCCGATGACGGTTGGCGGCGGTTTTGGCGCCAAGTATGGCATTCTTGAGCCGCTGGCTGCCGCCGCAGCGCTGGCCACAGGCCGGCCGGTACGGATCACGCTCGACCGCAGCGAGGATTTTCTCACCACCACGCCATCACCGGCCAGCACGATCACGCTTAAGCTCGGCGCGACTCGTGACGGCACGCTTATCGCGCTAGTGGCCGAGATCGTAAATGACAACGGCGTCTACCCGTTCACGTTAGGTGGCATTATGAGCACGTTGCTTGGCGGCTACTACCGCTGCCCGAACGTGCAGATCGATGTGATCGAGGTGCTGACGCACAAGCCGCAAGCCGGCGCCTACCGCGCCCCCGGCGCACCCCAAATCACCTTCGCAATCGAGTCGGCAATGGACGAACTAGCGCACCGGTTGGGGGTCGATCCGCTCGAACTACGGTTGCGTAACGCAGCTACCACCGGCGACCCGATGGGCAACAACGATCCGTGGCCATCAATGGGCTTGACGAAGGTGCTTGAAGCTGCCGCCAACCACCCGCTCTGGCGCGAACGCGCGCCGGGCAGCGGGATTGGGCTGGCCATCGGCGGTTGGCCGTGCGGCATGTCGCCAGCGGCAGCGGTCTGCCGGGTAGATACCGATGGGGTGGTGCGAGTGCATGTTGGGTCGGTGGACATTTCCGGCGTCAATAGCAGTTTTGTGCTCGTCGCCGCCGAGATTCTGGGTGTGCCGCCGGAGCAGGTTGAAATCGTGGCCGGCGATACCCGCAGCGGGCCATTTGCCGGGCCAAGCGGCGGCAGCCAGATCACCTACAGCGTAGCTGGCGCAGTCGCCGCTGCCGCCCGCGAAGCGCGCCGGCAGTTGCTTGAAATCGCCGCCGATATGTTAGAGGCACGGATTGACGATCTCGATATTCGCGATGGCATGGTGCAGATCCGCGGCGTACCCAGCCGCACCGTGCCAATCGGCGAGATCGCGAAACGGGCAGAGGAGCAGGCGGGCGGGCCGGGGCCGATCGTTGGTGATGGCCGCGCCGCGCCGGCTGAGAATGCGCCCGGCTTTGTCGCCCATATTGTGCAGGTTGCGGTAGATCGGGAAACGGGCCGCGTGAAACCGCTGCGCTACGTGGCGATCCAAGATGTTGGCTTCGCGCTCAACCCGCTGATGGTTGAAGGCCAGATTCATGGCGGCGCAGCGCAGGGAGTAGGTTGGGGGCTATATGAGGCGCTGCGTTACGACGAGCGGGGCGAGCTGCTGACTGCCAGCCTGATGGACTACACCCTGCCACGCGCCGCCGATCTGCCTTCCTTCGAGGCAGTGCTGGTGCATAA
This sequence comes from Chloroflexus sp., assembly GCA_025057175.1. Lineage (GTDB taxonomy): Bacteria > Chloroflexota > Chloroflexia > Chloroflexales > Chloroflexaceae > Chloroflexus. Next base: position 2,899 of record JANWYE010000123.1, read on the forward strand.
CCCGGCCCCTAACGGCCCCTTCGGCGCGCGCGGTGTGGGCGAGCCGCCAATCACCGCTGGCGCGGCTGCTATCGCCAACGCCATCCGCGACGCTACCGGCGTCCGTATCTACGAGTTGCCAATGCGCGATGAGGTGGTGTGGCGGGCGATTAACGGGCTGTGATGGCAGTGGCGCGGGGGCAGCCCCCACCCCACCCCTCCCCCGCTGGGGGAGGCAGCCAACCCTGTCGCGTGCCACATCGAGGCACGATGGTTCCCCCTCCCGTGGGGTAGAAGGGGGCGGGAGGCATCTTGGTGGCGAAGGACAGAAGTGGGAATTGCTAGAAACAGCTACACTGGCAAGGCCCTCTCATCCCCGCGCGGCCCGCGCTTGACGGACAATCTCCTCGATCTGGCCCAGATGGTCATAGGCATGGGCAAGTCCGAGCGCATAGCGACCACGGGCATCAACCGGCGGCGCGCCGGGCCACGGCTCGGCCAGATAGTCAAGGTGTGGCTGATCGGGCCACATTTGCAACGAAGCGTGCAGCATACGCCGGCTCTCGGCCAGCCGCTGGCGCACCTGCGCCATAGTCGTCACCGTCTCCCACGGCACCTCGTAGCGCGACCGGCCATGCAGTTTAACGCCACGGGCCATTTCAGCGGCTAGAAAGGCCGACTCTTCGCATGACGCGGTGAGGTGGACAATCACGTGACCGAGCGTCCACGCTTGATTGACGGCGCTCGGATCACTGGCGAAAGGATCGTGGGCCTTAGGATCAACTGGTTGAAAGGTGACGTCAGCATCAACACAATCGGCGATCAGATGTTCGATAGTGTTGTACATCTCATCGGTTTCGGCGTGCAAATCAGCGACGGTGATGTCGCTGACGATCTCTTGCATAGTGCGTTCGCGACGGTAGAGTGCGGCATAGTCGAGCATCGGAAACTCCTTTTAGGTTGATGTTATGCAGTATGAAGAATGTTTACCGATATGTATGAGACCTTGAAGTTATGATACCGCAAACCCCTTTGTCCTTGCGAGCCGCCTCTCCTTTTGTCCTTGCGAGCCGCCGCAGGCGGCGAAGCAATCTCCCCCTTCAGCGCCGGTGGTGTACTTTCGGCAAGGCACCCCTCCCGCTCTTGCAGGAGATTGCTTCGGGCGCTGCGCGCCCCGCGCAATGACAGAAGGGCCGCCCCCGCGCAATGACAAAGAGGCTGGAGCGGGGGATTGCTGCGGGGGCTGCGCCCCCTGCTCCCCTCTTGTCATTGCGAGCCGCCGCAGGCAGCGAAGCAATCTCCCCCTTCAGCGCCGGTGGTGTACTTTCGGCAAGGCACCCTTCCCGCTTGAGCAGGAGATTGCTTCGGGGGCTACGCCCCCTCGCAATGACAGAAGGGCCGCCCCCGCGCAATGACAAAGAGGCTGGAGCGGGGGATTGCTGCGGGGGCTACGCCCCCTCGCAATGACAGAAGGGCCGCCCCCGCGCAATGACACGGGGGGCGGCGAAGCAATTTCCCGCAGTAGGAGGACGTGTCTACCTAACTCCTCCACGTCCTCGGTGGTAAAGAGCGCTCAGCGCCCTAGCCGTTCGAGCAGCTTGCAGTAGGCGGTCTGCCCCTTGCGGAAGCTGCTTAGGCGGAAGAATTCGTCGGGCGAATGCGCTCGCTCATCGTCGAGGCCAAAGGCAAAATTGCTGGTGTAGGCGCCGAGTTGGCGTTGGAAGAGGGTGCAGACTGGGATCGAGCCGCCGCTGCGCACGTAATATGGCTCGCGTCCGTACATTTCGACGAGCACTTCGCGCACTGCAACATTGCCCGGATCGTCTTCGGGAATGAGATAGGGGTAGGCTTGGAACGCCAGTGGCGTTACCGTCACTGTCACGCCGGGCGGGGTGTGGCGCTTGATGTGAGCTTGGAGCAGATCGAGTATCACCTGCGGTTCTTGATCGGGCACAAGACGGCAGGTAATCTTGGCGTGCGCTTCAGCAGGCAGCACCGTCTTGATCCCTTCTTGCTGGAAGCCACCCCAGATTCCGTTCACCTCAAGGGTCGGGCGTACCCACTCGCGCTCGCGGGGGGTGAAGCCGGCTTCGCCGAATAGGGCCGGCACACCGAGCGTCTCCTTCAGCTTCTCTTCATCAAATGGAATGGCAGCGATCCGTTCGCGATCAGCCGGCGTGAGCGGGCGCACTTGATCGTAAAAACCGGGGATCGTGATCATACCGTCGTCTGAGCGCATTGAGGCAAGAATCTGCACCAGCGCGTGGATGGGGTTTTGCACCACGCCACCGTACATTCCCGAATGCAAATCCATCTTGGCGGCGCGAACATCAATCTGGATGCCGCAGCCACCGCGTAGACCAACCAAAATCAACGGCTGCTCTTCACTCCATTGGCCGCCGTCGGCGCTGAGCACCATGTCGCACGCAAACCGCTCACGTTCCTGTTGCAGAAAGGCGGGAATCTGAGGACTCCCAATCTCCTCTTGGCCCTCGAAAAAGAATTTGACGTTCACCGGCAGCGCACCACTGCTCTGCAAGAGCGCTTCGACTGCCAAGATTGGGATAAGCATATTGCCCTTGTCATCACTTGCGCCACGGGCATAAATCCGGTCATTCTCAATATGCGGCTCGAAGGGCGGGTGCGTCCACAGATGGAGCGGATCGACCGGTTGCACGTCGAAATGGCCGTAGATCATAACGACCGGCTTGCCGGGAGCGTGGAGCCAATCGGCGTACACTACGGGATGGCCGCCAGTAGGCAGAATTGCGACGTGTTCCATCCCGGCTGCGGTGAGGCGATTGGCCACCCACTCGGCGGCGCGCAAGACATCGCCAGCGTGATCCGAGATTGCCGAAACGCTGGGAATACGCAAAAATTCGACCAATTCGGCCAGAAAACGGTCTTGATGTTCGGCGAGATAGCTCTTCCAGTCTGGCATAGCGGTCAACTCTCCTCTACAATATAGATGGGCGGACGCACAGCTTCGCCTCGATACCGACATTATACCGGAGAATGGGATGGCGACATCGCTTGCGCGTCCAATATTTCAATTGCAACAGATCGGCACCGTGCTGGCGCTAGCAGCGACGGTGATAGTTAATGTGCTGGCCAACACATTGCCGCTCAATGGGCAAACGACAGCGGCAATCTCGGATCGCTACCCGCTGTTGATCACGCCGCCGGGGTATGTATTTGCGATTTGGGGATTGATCTACAGTGGCCTAATTGGCTACGCCATCTATCAGGCGCTGCCGGGGCAGGCCAATAACCCGCGCCTGCGCGCCGCTGCGCCGTGGTTTTGGCTGAGCTGCGCCAGCAATATTGGGTGGATTTTCGCGTGGCATTACAATTTGCCTTTGGTTTCGTTCCCGGCAATGCTGAGCGTGCTGATCGGCTTAATTGGGGTCTACCTTGCGCTGCGCGGCTCCGGCGCACCCGCCGAGGGCGAACGCTGGTTGGTGCGGCCAACCTTCAGTGTCTATCTGGGCTGGATCTGCGTCGCTACCTTGGTCAATGGCGGGGTCTTTTTGTACGAACTAGGCTGGCGTGATACCGGTGCGATCGGGATTATCAGCACGATCATCTTGCTAGCTCTAGCTGCCGGGCTATGTTGGTGGTTCGCCCGCCGCTGGCATGATAGCGTGTTGCCATTGGTCGTCGCGTGGGCCGCCAGCGGGATTGCCTTGAAACAGGCGGCGATCGCGCCGTTGGCGACGGTAGCGTGGCTTGTCGTAGCAGCAGCAGTAGCAGCGGCGGTGGCAGCGGTGGTAATGGCTCGCCGGGTTGGAAGCACGTAGAAACGGCGCGATGGCCGTCCCTACTTGTAATCTGCCGGTTAACCAACCCAATCCGCGATCATCGTTCATAAGCGCGAGAGAAGTTGTTGCTTCGTTCAACGGAGGCGCTTATGCCGATGATCAACCGCTCGTTGCTTGCCACGTTCGCCCTCGTCTTTACCGGCGCGCTAGCGCTGATCATTGCTATCTGGAGCTGGCCGGCTGATGCGCAGACCGCCAGTTTGACTGTCTCGCCTGCCGTGGCCCGCCAGAACACCACCGTCACGCTGAGCGGCAGCGGCTTCTTGCCCGGCGAGACTGCCAGCATCTGGATTACTTACCCTGACTATACCGTCTACGGGGTGGCAGTTGTCGTTATCGACGAGCAAGGACGTTTCAACCACCCTTATCTTCCCGACTTTCTCGGCGCAACCTTTACCCCAACCGGGCGCTACACGTACACTGCGCGCGGCTGGCAGAGCGGGCGCGAAGCCTACGCCAGCCTCGAGGTTGAGATTGCGCCGGCGCCCGGCGTTTCTGCTGGCGTGCAGTTGACGGTTGATAAGCCCACCCAAGCCCAAGGCGCAACCTTCACCTTCACCGGCAGCGGCTACCGTCCGGGCGAACCGGTCGCGCTCTGGTTGCGCTACCCCAACAATGCCGTCGCTGATCTAGGAACACAGACTGCCGATCAGCGGGGACGCATCGGTCTCGCCATCGCCAGCAACGGCATCCCGGTGGGGCGCTACGCGCTGACTGCGCGCGGCTTGCAGAGTGATGGCAACGGCATCGCCGATTTCGAGGTGTTACCCGGCGACACCCTCCGTCCACGCGGCGCTGCCGAGCTAACGGTCGGGCCGGGCAGTAGCCAGCAGCGCAGTGCGATCAGCTTGCGCGGCAGCGGCTTTCTGCCCAGCGAAGTAGTCACCATCTGGGCTACCCTGCCCGACTACTCAACTGAATGGCTAGGCGATGTCACCACAGCAGCCGATGGCAGTTTCACCACCGAACTCTACCTGAGCGAGCAGAGTCCGGTTGGTCGCTACGCCATTAGCGCCTATGGCAACCGTAGCGAACGGCGGGCCGTGGCGGAGTATACCTTGGGGCCGGGACAGTAACGCCTTGCAGCAGCGAAGGAGAGCCGCACGATCGTAAGCGCAGCGGTTCACAACACCTCTTACGGTTCTATCAAACGCTACGCTTTACCTGCTCTTCATCTCTGCTTGACCTTGCCATGATGGCGGCTTCATCAAGCCGGGTTACACTCACCATGGGACTGATAAAATGGGGGAAGGAGTGTGACCCGTGACATCGCTCTACAACGCTGCCGATTTACACATCCATACCACAGCCAGCGACGGCGCCGCCTCACCGGAGGCGGTGTTGTCGTATGTAGCGGAAGAAACCGACCTGCGCGTGATTGCGATTACCGACCACAACACGCTTGAAGGCGCATTTGCAGCGCGCCGATTGGCGCCACATTACGGAATTGACGTCATCGTTGGTTGTGAAATCTCGACCGCAATCGGGCACGTGTTGGCGCTCTTCATCGAGCGGCCAATTCCCGCCGGTCTCGACCTCGCTACCACGGTCAAGCTCGTGCATGAACAAGGCGGCCTCGCGTTTGCTGCTCACCCCTTCGGCGCGCTGGTTGCGTCGGTGGGACGGCGGCATCTGCTTGGCCCTGAGCGCACCGATCTCAATTGGCATCTCCTCGATGGGATCGAGGTCTTCAATGCCAGTCTGTGGAATCCGGCCAACAACCGGCGAGCCGCGCGGAAGGCGCAGGCGTTGGGGTTGACCCAAATCGGCGGCAGCGACGCCCACCATCTGGCGATGATTGGCTACGGACGCACCCTGTTTGCCGGCACGAGCGCCGCCGATCTCCGCCGAGCATTGCAGCGTGGTGAAACACAGGTGATCGGGCAATATTGGGGATGGCAGGGTGTGGCTGGCGTAGTGCGCGAACGAGTTCGCCGTTGGGGTGGCGGGCAAGCGGTACCGGCGCGGCCATCGTAGCGCCGGCAGCACCACTTACGATGACCGCGCCCATTCGCCTATTGCCGGGCCGGTTTCAAAAAAGATGGTCGGCAACAGATCCAGCCGCCGGCTGAGCCATGGCAAGGCGGTTTGCAGCAAATGCCGGCGCAAGCGGGTTGGCAACAAGAAGCTGAGCAACGCACGAGCGCGGGTCGAGCGCGGCGGTTGGCGACGAGCCAACGCCACCAGCCGCGCCGCCAGCCGCGCCCGGTTCCAGACCAAGCGCGGCGAGCGTTCCCAGCGGGCCAAGAACGTAGCAAGCTCATCAAGCTCAAGTGGCGGGAAGTCAACTCGGCCAGCCCATCGTTCACGATGGCGCTGGATAGCTGCGCGCAAGGCCGCCGCTTCGGTGCTGAGATCGCGGCGCTGGTTGCTGCGCGCCAGCGCTGCTAGCGGCAACAACAACGCTCGCGCCCGCCACGCGATCGTGAGCGCATCAACCAGATAGTCGAGACTGGTGACGATCTGCCGCGCCAGTGGATCGCCCTTCGGTGCGTGCGCCGCTACTGCGTCACGAAGTTGTTGCGCCGCCTGTGCCGCCTGCGCCGCTTGGGCGATCACCGGCTCAACCTCTGCCACCATCTCGGCCAGATAGACCCAGACCGGCAGCGCCGCGGTCGGGCGCATCCACCACACCCACAATAGTGAAGGCATCACAATGCCGCCGATCCGTTGCAGGCCCGGCGCGCGGCCGAGATACCAACCCAGCTCGATAAGACGCTCTGATTCGAGATAGGCGGTCGCCACGGCAGCAACGAAAGCGGGAGTATAGCCGGCTAACCGCTGCTCAAACCACTCGCGCACAAACCGCTCGGCATCGAGTTCGGGTCGCGCGGCGAGAGCAGCAGTCAACGCACTACCGGCCTCCGTCCATAGATTCCAGCCGTCAGGGCCGACCGACGCACCGCCACCGCCCCAACCACCGGTGCTATTCCACGCCCAGATCCCCACGCACTGCGGATTGCGATCTGCTCGCCGGATTGCAGCGCTATGCAAGCCAACTAAGCCAGAAGGAACCAGCCCAAACAGCTCATACTCACGCCGGTTTTGCAGCTCGACAATTTGGCGCGGGCCGGGCAGGCCGAGAGTTGGGTTGGGCGGCAAGAGGCGAAAGAAATCGGCTGGCGTATGCTTGATCGACACCAGCAAGTGTGGATCGCGCTGATCGGCAAACACGGCGGTATAGCGCTCTGGCGACCAGAGCAAATCGCCCGCCTCGCCGATGCCGAGCGTCCACGTGCGCATAATCAGGTGGCGGTCAAACTGAGCGCAGACCGGTAGCAAGGCTGCGATCAGATGGCGGATCGCAGCCACGTCGTGGTAGATCAGATGGCCAGTGTAGCCGGCCCAATCGTGCGCGCCACCCGTCTCACCAATGCGCACAATCACGCCGCTGATCATCGGCAGCGCAGTAAACAGATCGATCAATGCCGCCCGGTTCAGCTCGTCGAGCCGTGGATTATCAGCCGCGATCGACCCCGCCACCCGGCACACATCCTCGGTCATCCACTGCATATCGCACGTCACGTAGACCTGCATACCGCGCGCCGCGGCATCGCGCAGCAGCGGCAACAAAGCGCGCCGGTAAGCCAATGCGCGCTGGCGGAAGGGGCTGTCAGGCGCATAATACTGCTGTGGCGCGTGATCAAACGTCACCAGATGGGCCAAATTATCAATCACAATCCCGGTATAGCCCTGCGCCTGCACCGCTGCCAAATAGACACGCGCCCGTTCGACGCCGCGCTGCAACCGCGCTTCATCAACATACGGCGGCGCCAGTAGATCGATTTGGCTGAATGGAAACGATGACCAATTCCGCACCGGCGCGGATTGATCGATAAACGGGCCACTGATGTCAACCAGTCGAAGCGAGAGCGTCATGTTGCTAGCCTTCCCCCGCCGAAGGTATGGGCATAGCGCTGCTATGCCCATACCACGTATCAAGATTGTGTTAAGTAATGATTATATCTGGTTGAAGAGGAAACTCAAGGGGAGCGTAGGCAACGGCGAGGGAGGAAATTATAGATGGGCGCAGCGCGCTGGTGGTGAGCAGTGGTATGAGAATATCGCTTGTTATGATATGGAGTGCGGCAGTTCGACTGCCGCACTCCGTAAAACGCACCTGAGTCTCCCGCTCAGCATTTGGTAGCCCTAATGGCCTTACCCAAGGGTATGTTAAGGAGCGGGCCGTGGCAACAAAGCTCGCTTCACCATTCAAACTTCACCACGGTCGGGCCAGCGCTACCAAGCCATAGCGATACTAAACGCATCACCCGCTTCACGACACATCAAACTGGCGCGAGC
>JANWYE010000124.1 GCA_025057175.1 Chloroflexus sp.
GTGCTCGAATTGCGGAACTGGACGGTCTATTCGCCCGAATTGGGCCGCTATCTGCTCCGCGATGTCAATTTGCAGGTGCGCAAGGGTGAGATTGTTGGGCTGGCCGGATTGATGGGCGCTGGCCGCACCGAACTCGCGTTGAGCCTGTTTGGCAATGCGCCGGGCTACCGAATCAGCGGCGAACTGTGGCTGAAGGGGCGCAAACGTTCCTTCCACCACCCGCGTGAGGCGATTGCCGCCGGATTGGCCTACGTTTCAGAAGATCGCAAAGCTAAAGGGCTGGTCTTGATCCAAGATGTGCGCCAAAATATCACGCTGGCGAATCTGCGCGCATTGGCCAAGAATGGCGTGATTGATCGCAATGCTGAGATTCAAGTTGCTGAAGGTTATCGCAAGTCGCTGAACATCAAAACGCCAACCATCGAGCAGCAGGTGGTTAATCTGAGCGGTGGCAATCAGCAGAAGGTTTGCCTCGGCAAGTGGCTGTTTGTGCGGCCTGATGTACTTATCCTCGACGAGCCGACGCGCGGGATCGATGTCGGCGCGAAATATGAAATCTACCAGTTGATGAACCAGCTGGTCGAAGAGGGGATGAGTATTGTGATGATCTCGTCGGAACTGCCTGAAGTATTGGGGATGAGTGACCGTATCTATGTCGTCTCTGGCGGGCGAATTAAGGGTGAATTGCCGGTAGCAGTCGCCACCCAGGAAAAGATTATGGAGCTGGCGGTTGATTATTAGTGATCTTGGCGGGAGGCCCACTGAGGTTTTGCCCAGTGCATCGTTCACATTGTCGCGAGAACATAGAGCAACGTAGCGATCTGTGAATATAACCACCTGAAACTCAACGAATGCAGGGCAGTGGAGGAGATAATGGCTACGCAGGCAACATTCGTCAATAATTTACAGCGCGTGCTAGGGCAGAATATTCGCCAATATGGCATGTTCATTGCGCTCTTCGTGATCATGATCATCTTTTCGATCACTACTAATGGCATCTTCATCTCTTCGCGCAACTTGAGCAATCTGATCAATCAGACCGGCTATATCGCGGTGCTGGCGGTCGGGATGACGTTGGTGATCGTGATTCGCCATATTGACCTCTCGGTCGGCTTTCTGGCCGGGTTTCTCGGCGCAGTGGCGGCAATTGCCCTCCGCTTCTGGGAACTGCCAACGATTGTGGTGGTGCCGATGGTGCTTGTGCTGGGTGGGCTGGCCGGTTTGCTGACGGCCTTTCCAGTCGCCGAACTGAAGATCCCGTCGTTTGTGGCTTCACTGGCCGGCTGGCTCATTTATCGCGGCGCGCTCCAGTTGGTCACTGCCGGCACCGGTACGATTATCATCGAAGATGAGACCTTTAACGCGATTGGTAATGGCTTTATTCCCGATGTGCCATTTAGCCTTGTGCCCGGCTACCATACCCTCACGCTTCTCCTTGGCGTAATCGCAATTGTCGCGTTTATCTTGAGTGAAATCCGTAGCCGTAATAAAAAGTTGGCATACAATTTCGAGGTTTTGCCGGCTGATATGTTCGTGCTCAAGCTGATCTTTATCTCAACGTTAATCGGCTTGTTGGCGTGGATTATGGCCGGCTACAATGGTCTTTCATGGACGATGGTGATTGTGTTGGTGGTGGTGGCGATCTACCACTTTATCACCACGCAAACGGTGCTGGGCCGGCATATCTACGCAGTCGGCGGCAACCCCGAAGCGGCTGAGCTGAGCGGCATTAGCGTCAAGCGTATCACCTATATCGTCTTCGCCTCAATGGGAGTGCTCTCGGCGTTGTCGGGTATCTTGTTCGCCTCGCGTTTGCGCTCAGCCACCACCACTGCCGGCACGCTGTTCGAGCTTGACGCGATCGCCGCAGCTTATATCGGCGGCGTTTCGGCTGCCGGCGGCGTTGGTAATGTGATCGGTTCAATCATCGGCGCGCTGGTGTACGTCTCGCTGACCAGCGGCATGAATCTGATGGGGATTGATATTGCCTATCAATACATCGTGCGCGGTCTGGTGCTGGTTGCTGCGGTGATTTTCGATGTCACCACCCGTCGCCGAGGCCGCGCCGGGTGATTATCCCAGAGCGACGCGCGTCCGCGCGTCGCTCCATCGCCCATTTGCCCATAAACGGCTCTTCGGTGATAATAATCGTTATCCCTAAGGGCTTGGCCGGCGCTCAATCGTGGTGGGGAATGGGCAATGGGAACAACCCGCGTCGTGTTGGCCGATGATCACGCTGTGGTGCGGGCCGGTCTGCGCACTGCGCTGGCCGGCTTGCCTGACTTCGAGGTGGTCGGCGAAGCGGCAACTGGCCCGCAACTGCTCGCCGCCTTAGCTCAGCATCGTCCCGACCTGCTAGTGGTTGATGTGGCGATGCCAGAATTCGACCCGATTACGACCATCCGCCAGATCCACGCTAATTATCCGGCGATGAAGATTTTGGTAGTTAGCGCCTACGATGATCAGTCTTATGTCGTTGGTTTGCTGGCCGCCGGCGTTAACGGCTACCACCTCAAAGATCAACCGCTCAGCGATCTACAACTGGCCGTGCAACGAATTATGGCCGGCGGCAACTGGATCTCTAGCCCACTGCTGAGCCGGCTGATACAAGCTGCGCCACAGGCTCATGCAGCGCCCATTTCCCTCACCAAGCGCCAACGTGACCTGTTGCGCCTGATTGCCCAAGGCTACGACAACCGGCGAATGGCCCAAGAAATGGATCTCAGTGTCAAGACCATTGAGAACCACCTGACCGCGCTCTACCGCGCCATTCACGTCAGTAGCCGGCTTGAAGCCTATCAGTTCGCGTTGCGTCATCCTGAACTGTTGGCCGAGTCGGGCCAAGAAGCAGCGCAAAGCCGCGAACCGGCCCTTGGCCCCGCCCCGCTGACGGTGCTGATCATTGACGATAACGAACGCTACCGCGCCCAACTCAAGCGGATGGTTGGCAAAGCTTGCGCTGAAGCGCAGCTCTTCGAGGCGGAGGATTGCCACGAAGCAACTCGGCTGCTGCGCCAGATCATGCCTGATCTGGTCTTCGTTGATGTCATCTTAAATGATGGTGACGGAATTCAATGCTTGCGCCAGATCAAGAGTCTCGCGCCAGCAGCGCGCGCTATCTTGATCAGCGCATACCCTGACCGCGAGTTTCGCCGCTTGGGGTTGGATGCCGGCGCGCTTGCCTTTCTCGACAAAAAAGACCTCGACGCGGCCACGGTGCGGCAGGTGGTCGAAGATGCGCTGCGGCGGAAGCGATAGCAAACCAGCTTGAGAAATACGACCGCAGTGCTACGCTTAGCACAAAAGCAACAAGCCAAAATTCTACTTTGTTTAATTCCCTCTGTTAAAGCGAAGGGGGCAAGATTCGCCTAGTGACATACTCTCTCGCGCGAGTTGGTCAGTCGGGTAGAAGACATAACCATTGATCATCATCATTGGCGATAGCCCAAGCGTTTTTTCTGCTGCGGTCTGAAGGACAGGATCTTTCACTATCAGATAACTGACATCATGCAATAATAGACATCGCTGAAATGATTGTTCATTCGTCATCAGTAACGATGGCGTATGACGCCGATAATCTAAATCTCTGTCATACATAATCGTATCTATATCATTCGCCCCTACCTTGATAGCAAGATATTCCCAATACGACAACTCGATCATTACTGGGCGGTCAGCGATCTCTGGATTTGCTTGCCGCAGTTGTCTTATCATTTCACCGACAGCAAGACCATAAGCTGATGGATCATTCGTAAACTGGAATGTAGTGGTAAGCTGTGTAGTTATCATTACAGCGAGACATCCTCCCAGCACATATTCTCGAAGCTTAGCAATATTCAATACTTGAACGCTAACAAATAGCAAATAACTCAGCGCAGGGTAGAAAAAGAATAAAAATGGCGCTAGATAACGGAGATAGTTCCCCGGTGGTTCCAATTGCCCACCATGTAAACCAATAAATATTTCAAGTGGAACAAGTGTGACACTAACGTAGGCTAGTTTTGCTAAAAATCTTTTCCTCGACTTTAAGCAAGCAATAATCCCTCCTATCCCAAGCAGGGTTATATATGGATCAATGTGCAGAAATGCGCTTAAATACCTCTCATAAGCAACCTCTTGACCGTATGCCTGCAGTTTATATGCTCTGATGACTTTTACAAATGCTAGTGGATCACCAGTGGTCAAGTAATTTCCAACAATCCACGCAAGTGGAAAAAAACCAAGACGAAGACATAAACAAAAACACATACCTGTTTGTAAATTTTCCAATAACAATATTATTAATCAATAAAAATAGCGACAAAATCGCAGAAAAGAACCAAGACTCAATTCTAAACCCGCTTGCAAAACCAAGCATGATCCCTGCAACGAGAAGATATTTCGCTTTGGCATCGATCATATATCCAACAAAAGCCCATACCCCAATCAGTACCAACGTTAAGCTGACCATTTCTGTTAATGGCACACTGCTCAACCAAACATGCAAAGGATTAACACTCAATAGTCCAGCACTGATCAACCCAACAACATAACTATCAAATAACTTTTTTGTCAGTAAAAACATAAACACAATTGATAAAAGACCAAATATGATAGTCACAATTCTTGGCGTCCACAACAATTCCCAATGAAGTTTTAGGAACAATCCGATCAGAGGGCGATGAAATGGCAACCAAGCTCCCTTCCATTCCCATGTAGGATGCTTAACCCACTCCGCAGCAACAATCGTGCGCCCAAACTCATCGGCAGTTAGAGATATAAAACCAGCATGATACAGCGCAAAGTGGATAAACAAACGCACAACAAGTATAGCCCCAACGAGTAATCCAACTATTCTGTGCTGGGCATAAGTCGGTATCAATATTTTCATGGTGTGGTTATAGATTCACCCCAATCCCTTCTGCCGGAAATGGCGCCGGATTGGGAATCTCGATCCGCAATTCTAGTCCGCCCCACGCCGATGGCCCGATATGCAAGGTGCCGCGCAAGAGCGAGACCCGCTCGCTGATCCCGATCAAACCAAAATGCTTGCGCTCTGAGAGACGCTGCAGATCGGGCGGTGTCGCCATGCCTCGCCCATTATCGGCCAGCCGCACCATCACCCCTGCCGCCGAGGTGCGCCGCACCTCCAACACCACCCGGCTGGCGCCAGCATGCTTGCGCACGTTGTTTAACCCCTCTTGCACAATCCGAAACACCGTCAGCTCAATCGTCTCCGGCCAGCGCTCGAGCGGCTCGGCCAACAGCAACTCAACCTGAATCCCGGTCTGTTCACTCCACTGGCTCGCCAGCGAGCGGAGCGCCGCCGCCAACCCATGGCTGTCGAGCGTCGGCGGGCGTAGATCGCTGCACATCTGGCGTAGCATCGTCACCACCTCGCGAATGCCCCGCCGGATGTTCTGCAACTCACTTAATGCCCCATCGTGCTCGACCTCCTCTTCGACGTGTTCGAGCTGATAATTGAAGCTGAGCAGGTCTTGGATCACCTGATCGTGCAATTCGCGCGCCAACGCCTTGCGTTCAGCTTCCCGCTCGACAATCAGGCGGTGATTAGCCTCTTGTAGCGCCTGATTGAGCTGATCCAGCGCCACCATCTGCTCTTGCAATCGTTGCACCAGCTCGCGGTTGAGTGAATCTTGCTCGGCGAGGTTGTCTTGCAGTTGCAGTTGCTGTTGGCGCAGCGATTCGGCTTGCTGTTGAGCTTGATAGTAATTCTCAAACGCCCAGATCAACGGCGTCACTCGCTCTTGGCGCACCGAACCAACCATCAGTTCAACTATCTCGCGCGGGGTGGTGTCGGCAGTCGCGCGCAGCGCAGCTTGCCGGCCTTGATACAGCACCAGCACGCGGTTGGTGATGGTAAAGATGAGGTTAAGATCATCGCTGCTAAGAATAATCCCCACCTGTGTCGCCGCCAGTTCGCGTAAATGCTGCAAGACCGCCTGCTGGCGCGCAAAACTCAGCGCCGAGAGCGCTTCATCGAGGATGAGCAGGCGCGCAGGGCGCACAAAGGCCCGGATCAGCGCCACCAACTGCCGCTCCTCTTCGGTCAAATCGCCGGCGCGCTGGTGCGCAAGGCTACGCGGCAAACCAAACCGTTCCAACCACTGGTAGGCAATTGTCGCCATCGCCGCCGGATCGAGCCGCCGCCGGCCCCGCTCGCGACCCAGAAAGATGTTATCGAGCACCGGCATTACCTCGACCAGCAGCGGCGATTGCGGCACAAACTCAATCCCACGGCGCTGCGCCTCCTGCGCCGTCCACGTCAGCGGAATATCGTCGAGCTGCACTGTGCCGAAAGTTGGCGGATAGATGCCGGCTAGCGCCTGTAACAATACCGATTTGCCCGCGCTGCGCAACCCCACCACCCCTAGTATCTCGCCGGGGCGCAGCTCAACGTTGATCCCGCTTAGGATCGGTTTGGCAGCGAAACCAATGTGGAGGTCACGCACACTGAGAAGGGGGAGCATAGGATGTTCCCGGTCACATCGTTTGTAATATCCGCGCAACAGGGATCGTTATAATCAAAGTATAGCACTTACCTCAACAGGAAACCGATTGTATGCAGCCGGCCAACTACATTTTCATCGATTACGAAAATGTCCAACCCAATCTCGCTGCAATCAGCAATCTCCCCTTTCTACGGGTCATTACCTTTGTGGGCGTCAACCAAAAATGCATCTCCTTTGAGTTTGCCACTGCCATGCAGCGGCTTGGCAGCCGCGCGATGTATGTCAAGATCGGCGCAAATGGCTCAAATGCGCTCGATTTCCATATCGCGTTCTATCTCGGCATACTGGTGAAACGCGATCCAAGCGCCTATTTCCACATCATCTCAAACGATACCGGCTTCGATCCGCTGATCCAACATCTACGCGAGAAGCAGCTCAAGGTGAATCGATGGGCTAGTATTGAGGACTTACCTTTCTTGCGCAAGCCCCTTACCCCCGATCAACAGGTGGCGCTAGCGGTTACGCCTGTGCCAGAAACGCCAACCCTCCTCGCGAAGCCATCATTGGAAGAGCTGTGCAATCTGGTGATTGAACGTTTAAAACAACACCAACTATCGCGCCCCGCTACCCTCGATAAGCTACGCAACCATCTGCGGTCGTTGACGAAACAGCAACTTACCCCAGACGAAACTGAGACGCTGACCAACATGCTGTTCACTAAGCGCCTGATCTCGCTTGAAGAGGGTTCAGCGCAGCGGCTGCGGTATCATTTGTAGCCTATACCCTACGCTGCGCGCGGCAAATGCAACACCAGATGCTCAAACGCCAGTTGTGGGTTGACGTTCTCGCGCAGTTGCTGGCCGGCAGCGATTAGCTGTTGCAAAAAGGCAAACGCCGCCGCCAGCGTCACCCGCTGGGCCGTTGCCGCCAGCTCAGCCCGCCGGTCAACATTCGTCACTGCCTCGTCGCAGCCGGCTGCGACATACACCACGTCTCGCCACCAGCTCTGCCACACTTCCAGCCATGCCAGCGCCGTCTCTTGCTCGCCGGCGCGGTACTCTTTCGACCGTTGCTCAGCCCAACGCAGGCCGGCATTCAGGTCTTGCGTAGACAAAGCGATCAATTCCGCTATTTGCTCGCGCCGCGCCGCCTGCGCCGCCGGATCGGCCAGCAAGTTGATGGCCCACCCCACCCGGCCACCACTCCACGCCGCCAGCTCTGCCGCCAACGCCGGTGACGCACCGTGCGCTTGCAGCGCTGCCACCACCTGCTCGCGCGGCAACGGGCGCAAACGCAACACCCGGCAGCGCGAGACGATCGTCGGCAATAGTTCGCTACTGTGCGCGACCAGTAACAAGGTGGCGTAGTCAGGCGGCTCTTCCAAGGTCTTCAGCATCGCGTTGGCCGCCTCTTCGCTCAGCCGCTCGGCATCGTGCAAGATTAACACTCGCCGCGCCGCTTCGTAAGGGCGCAAGGCAAGGTCGCGTTGCCATTCACGAATCGTCGCGATCTTTAATTCCTTCTGCCGCGCCGCTTCATCGGCCTTCGCCGCCGCCGCCTGCGTCGCCATTCCCGCCACCCGCACATCGGGATGGTTGCCCCGTTCGATTCGCCGGCAGCTCCGGCACTGCAAACAAGGATCGCCGGTCTGCTGTTCGCAGGTCAGCGCCTGCGCCATGCGCAACGCCAACAGCGATTTGCCGATTCCCGGCGGCCCGGCAAACAAGTAGGCATGCGCCACCCGATTGGCCCGGATGTTGCTGCGCAATTGTTCAATCGCCCACTCGTGACCGTAGATATTCCACATAGGCAACGGCATGCTTGGGCATCACGATAGTTTGCGGAATGCTAAGACTGCATTCACCCCGCCAAACCCAAACGAATTTGAAATGGCCACCTGCAACGCTGCCCGGCGAGCCACATTCGGCACATAATCCAGATCACACTCTGGATCAGGATGTTCGAGGTTAATCGTCGGCGGGATGAGACCGTGGCGCAGGGCGAGAATGGTGGCCGCCGCCTCAACTGCGCCGGCAGCGCCGGTCAGATGGCCGATCATTGACTTAATCGAACTGATCGGCACACTGTAAGCGTATTCGCCGAATACGTGTTTAATGGCGCGCGTCTCGGCAATATCACCAGCCGGCGTGCTGGTCGCATGAGCATTGATATAATCCACTTGCTGCGGATCGAGCCGGGCTTGTTGCAACGCCCGTCGCATCGCCAACGCCGCCCCTTCGCCGTCAGGATCGGGAGCGGTGACATGGTAGGCATCAGCCGACACACCATACCCGATCAGCTCGGCCAGTATCGGCGCGCCGCGCCGCTGCGCGCTGCTTAGCCGTTCCAGCACCAACACGGCCGCGCCTTCGCCCGGCACAAACCCATCGCGCAAGGCATCGAACGGGCGCGACGCGCGTTCGGGAGCGTCATTGCTGCGCGTGCTCAGCGCGCGCAAGACGCAGAATGCTCCTAAACTGAGGGCTGTAATCGGCGCTTCGGTGCCGCCGGCCAGCATGACTTCGGCATCGCCGCGCCGGATCACCTCTGCCGCCTCGCCAATCGCTTGCGCCCCCGCTGCGCAGGCGGTGCAGATCGACGTTGTATACCCGCGTAGCCCAAGCTGGATCGCTACTTGGCTAGAGGGCATATTTGGTAACGCCGCCGGAATAAAGAATGGGCTGATCTTCATGCCACCACGCTGGATCAACGTCGCCGCCGCTTGCTCGACATCGGGCAGCGATGTCGAACCGCTGGCAATCAAGACGCCAACCTCGTCACGCGCCATCCGCTCAAGCGGTAACTGCGCATGTTCTACTGCCATCCGCGCCGCCGCTACCGCCATCTGGCTGGCCCGTGACATCCGCCGCGCTTCTTTCGCATCCATGAATGCCTGCGGCTGAAAATCGTTAACCTGCCCGGCCAGTTGGCACGGATAGCCGCTCGGATCAAAGAACGTGATCCGCCCAATCGCGCTCCGCCCGGCCACCAACCCCGCCCAGAACGGCTCAACGCCAACCCCAAACGGCGAGATGACCCCCATTCCGGTCACTACAATCCGTTGATCAGGTGGCTGCTGATCGTGCGCTACTGTTTGCGGCTCGACCGCTGGTTCATCGGCCAGCACTTCGGCAAGGAGTGCCTCGATCTGCGCTTCAATTGCTTCATCCGGCACATGCTCTCGCACGAGACCGAGCAGTTCGGCCCGCAACGCTGCGCGCCGATCCAGTGCTCGCGGGGTCATGAGATCCTCCCTTATTTCAATCGTTCAAGGGTTGAATTATACCACGCACTCACTATGCCTGTGGTATCATACTCGCGGTGTGGGTAGTGCGCTGCGCTGTTATCGTCTTTTGTCGCGCGCCGTTAGCCAACACCCCGCAGCAGGGAACAGTTCAGCATAGTCACAACCAAAATAACAATTATGACGCCCGTTTTGCCCGGCCTCATCCGTCCTGAGATCGCCGATCTCGAAGCCTACACGCCCATCGTGCCGCTTGAGGTGCTCGCCGCTCGCCTCGGCTTGCCGGTTGAGCGAATCGTCAAACTCGATGCTAACGAGAATCCCTATGGCCCTGCGCCGGCAGCGTTAGCCGCATTACAGCACACCGCGACCTACCATATCTATCCCGACCCCGAACAGACGGCGCTGCGCGCGGCGCTGGCGGCCTATACCGGTCGCCCGCCAGAAGAGATTCTCTGCGGGGCTGGCGCCGATGAGTTGATCGATCTCGTGCTGCGCCTGATCATTAATCCCGGCGACGCCATTATTGATTGCCCGCCTACCTTCGGTATGTACCGATTTGATGCCGGTATCTGCGGCGGGCGGGTGATCACCGTGCCCCGCCACGCTGATTTTAGCCTCGATCTGCCTGCTATTGAGCGGGCCGCCACTCAAGGCGCGAAGGCGATTTTCTTGACCGCACCCAACAATCCGACCGGCAATCCGCTACCGCGCGCTGAACTGTTGCGTGTACTCGCCTTGCCGCTGTTGGTGGTGGTGGATGAAGCGTATGTCGAGTTTGCCGAGCCGGGCCGGCCACCGGTGGGCGCGAGCGATCTGCTCGATCACCACTCAAATCTGGTTATTTTACGCACCTTTAGCAAATGGGCCGGGCTAGCCGGCTTGCGCGTCGGTTATGGCCTCTTTCCGCGCTGGCTCATCGCGCAACTATGGAAAATTAAGCAGCCCTACAACGTTTCCGTCGCGGCCCAAGCCGCCGCCATCGCCTCGCTCGAGTCGGTTGCCGAACTGCATCAGCGCGTGCAAGCGATTGTCGCCGAGCGCGACCGGCTCTTTGCCCGCCTGCGCGAGTTTCCGTTCCTCACCCCTTTCCCTAGCGTTGCCAACTTCATCCTCTGCCGGGTCGAGGGGCGTGATGCCCGCGAACTTAAGCTGGCGCTTGAACAACGCGGAGTGCTGGTGCGCCATTACCGCACCCCATTGCTCGATGGCTATATTCGGATTAGTGTCGGC
>JANWYE010000125.1:0-6081 GCA_025057175.1 Chloroflexus sp.
CAGTTTTCCGCCGGCACGCAAGAAGAGCTGGGCCGGCTGCACCTGCACGATAAAGAGATCGTGACCTAATAACGCTGCCGCCGTCACGCCCACGGTGATCCGGCGGTCTGGCGCGCAACGCATGTTATCTTGATACAACGCCTTGTTGGCGGCGACAATCGCCAACCTCAGCGCCGATGCTGCGCTGGTAGCATCGCTCTCATAGAATACCCGGCGAAGCGTCTTGGTGACGATTCGGCAGGCATGTTCGGCGCGTTCTGCCGGCCCGACCGGCTCACACAGTGCCAGCAATTGCCCGCGTGTGATTGCCGCAAGCTGATCTGGCGCGACTGTCACCACGAGGGTGCGCGCGCTATCGTCTAGGATTGTGCCGGCCACCGCTACGCGCTGGCCTGTTTGTGCCTCAAGCGGTTGCATACCATGGCGATTATACCAGAAGCAGAGCAACCGCTGCCAAGCATGCTACTGTCGCGTTGTGAATGCGAAAGTGCCTATGGCAAGAGTAAGTATGCGCAATTGCCCGCCCTTGCCCGCACCACAAGCGTCGTCATTCCTAGGGATGGCGTCTAGCGCGCGACTGGCCCACGCTGCTTTAAGGCGTAATTGATCCCCTCTTGGAATGTGGCTTTGGTGATCACCTCACGTAATTCCACGCCAATATGCACCAGCGTCTGCGCAATTTCCGGGCTAATGCCAGTCAGCACTATTTGCGCTCCCAACATTCGCGCTGCTTGCGCGGCTCGCATTAATGCGCTGGCGACTTGTGTATCAACCACTTTCACGCCGGTAATATCAATAATTGCCACATGTGCGTGATGCTCGGCTACTCCGTAGAGAAGTGTCTCCATGACCTGCTGGGCACGAGCGGTGTCAATCGCACCGATGAGCGGCATTGCCACGACACCATTGGCAATCGGCACGAGCGGTGTGCTCAGTTCGCGTAACATTGCTTGCTGAGCGGCAATGATCTGTTCTTGCATCGCTTCCCGCTCACGCTCCATCCGGCGTTGTTCGGTCACATTGCGCGCGAGCAACAGCACATCATCATTGCTCGCCACCATGCGCGCTTCGTATTCTTCGACTTGATTGCCAATGTGGATTTGGTAATTGAATGCTTGTATCTCACCGGTGCGCCGCAGTTGCTCGATGTGATATAGCGTCTGTTCGGCAAGCGATGGTGGCAACACTTCGCTAATATGCCGACCCAAAAACGCCTCAGGCGGCATGAGCAGCGTGCCGCTGCGATCAGCTTTGTAGTCGAGAAACACCCCTTCTGCGCTTAACAGAAACATCAGATCGGGCATCGCCTCAAGTAAAGCGCGATTGCGCTGCTCGCTGGCGCGTAATTCTTCTTCGGCAGCCAACTGTTCGGTAATGTCGCGATTGATAGATGCGTAGCCGGTCAGATGACCGTGGCGATCGCGCAGGGCGAGCGCCGAGGCTTGCACTGTCACTAATGCTCCATCGCTGCGCATGTATCGCACGATCTCGCGTGGTGTTAACCCATCAGCGACATCTTTTGCTATCTTGCTCAGTGTATTAAGATCTGGGGGGTAGATCAAATCTTCAACCCTTGCCCCAAGTAATATTTCTCGCCGTAACATATCACACAGCGCCGGATTAGCGTAGGTAATGGTGAGACTTGGATCGGCAATCGCGATCCCGTCCGGAGCGTTTTCGACCAGCAACTTGAAGGTGCGCAATTCTTCTTCTTTGCGTTTGAGGTCAGTAATATCTTCGTAGAAGCCGATAATCCCAATCACCTCACCATTGCGTGACAAAGGCATTTTGCCGGTGCGCAGCCAGATCACCGAGCCGTCACTGCGCCGCAATGGCTCCTCGATCTGCAGCTTCGGCCCCTGCTCCATCACTAATCGATCATCGGCGCGATACAGCTCGGCCCGATCACGCCACGGCATATCAAAATCGGTGCGGCCGATAATCTCATTCTCGGTTTGTAAGCCGCCATCATCGAGAAACCGCCGGTTGCAACCAAGAAATCTCCCATCGCGGTCTTTCCAAAACACTGCTTGCGGCAAATTGTCGATCACTAGCCGCAACATTGTGTGGCTCTCGAGCGCCGCTTGTCGAGCCTGTTGCAATTCGCCGATGTCATACGAAATAGAAGTGGCGCCGCATACCTGCCCACGCTCATCGTAGTGCAACGTAATGGCCCATTGTTTGTAGAATATGCGCCCGTCACGATGGCAGATACGGTTTTCAATCGTTGCAGTAGCTTGCCTGCGTTGCGTCCATTCGACAAAGGCTCGCTGCGCCTGTTCCCGATCATCAGGATGGAGAAAGTCAAGCGACGGGCGGCCAATGACCTCTTCGGGGGGGTAGCCAAAGTAGAAAGCTGCCGCTGGATTGACATACGTAAACACCCCTTGCGCATCTACTTCGGTAATGAGCTGATCGGTTGCCTCGACAATGCGTTGAAAGCGCTCAAGCTGGCGCACACGCTCGCGCAATTGGGCGTTTTCTATCTGCAAGGCAGCGAGGTCGAGTGAAGACATAACAACGCTCCTTTGTAGGCTATACTTTGCAGCCAAGGAGGGGGGAGTTCGCAGCGTGGCGTGGAAAAACAAAAGAAGGGAATTGGCAGACACGGCCAAGAGTTAGCCGAAGTATAACAGGGCATATACTTTTCGTCAAATATCTTTGTTTTGAGCCTTATACTAAAATAGTTGGCGCAAGTTTGGCTTTGCCAACGTTTTCTGGCACTTGTGCGCGAACCGTCCTGTTTGTGCCATTGACGCCAGCGCCGCTCGCTCGTACAATGCAAACAGCATAAACGTTGGCTATCACGAAACGAGTACGACTTATGTTTGAGAGCCTCTCTGATCGATTGCAGGCTGTTTTTCAAAAACTGGGCAGCAAAGGCATTCTTACCGAGGAAGATGTGCGCGAGGCGATGAAGCAGGTGCGCTTAGCCCTGCTTGAAGCCGATGTCAACTTCCGCGTGGTCAAAGATTTTGTCGCCAAAGTCACCGAGCAGGCGATTGGCGAAGAGGTCACTAAGAGCCTAACGCCGCACCAGCAGGTGATCAAGATAGTTCATCAAGAGCTGATTAACCTGTTGGGCACTGAAAACGTTCCCTTGCAAGAGGCGCGCCCCGGCCCGACCGTGATCATGTTGGTTGGCTTGCAAGGTACCGGCAAGACCACCCTCGCTGCCAAGCTGGCGCTCCATTTGCGCAAGAAGGGCAAGCGCGTGCTGCTGGTCGCCGCTGACGTGTATCGCCCGGCGGCAATTACCCAATTGCAGGCCTTGGGCCGCCAGCTTAACATCCCGGTCTATAGCGAGGGGACGCAGGCTAGCCCACCCGATATTGCCGAGCACGCGCTCGAACATGCGCGCAAGGAGCTGTTTAACGTCGTGATTATTGACACGGCCGGCCGGTTACAGATCGATGAACCACTCATGCAAGAGCTGGAACAGATCGAGGCTCGCGTCCATCCTACTGAGCGATTGTTGGTGGTTGATGCCATGACCGGCCAAGAGGCGGTGCGGGTTGCCGAGACGTTTAATCAGCGGGTGAAACTGACCGGGGTGGTGATGACCAAGATGGATGGCGATGCCCGCGGTGGCGCGGCGTTGTCGGTGCGGGCCGTCACCGGCGTGCCGATCAAGTTTCTTTCTACCGGTGAGAAGGTTGATGGCAATACGCTGGAGGCCTTCCATCCCGACCGGCTGGCGTCGCGCATCCTTGGCATGGGTGACGTGCTCTCGCTAATCGAGCGCGCCGAACAGCTCTACGACGCCGAGCAGGCCAAGAAGATGCAGAAGCGGTTGAGCAAAGGCGAGTTCGATTTTGAAGATTTCTTGACATCGCTCCATCAGATGCGCAAGTTGGGGCCGCTGCAACAGATTATCGCCATGATTCCCGGTCTTAACCAATTGGCACGCAACGAAGAGCTGCTTGATGAACGGCACGTCAAGCGGGTTGAGGCGATCATCTTTTCAATGACGCCGGAAGAGCGCCGCCGGCCTGAAATTATCAAGGGTAGCCGGCGCAAGCGGATTGCGCGTGGCAGCGGCACTTCCGAAGAAGAGGTAAGCCAGCTCGTCAAGCAGTTCCAGCAGATGCAGCGCATGATGAAGCAGATAGCCGGTAAAGCCGGCAAGGGCCGGGGCGGCATTGACCCCAACGAACTACTACGCCGCTTGCGGTAAGAGCTGCCAGCGTTGAACGTGTCCTCGGTCGCTGCGCGCCTGATTGCAACACTCAGGCCAATTTGTGCTATACTATGTGGCTAGTGCGTGATATTGGTCTACGAATGAGGAACGATACGATCTATGGTTAAAATTCGTCTGCGCCGCACCGGCAAGACCAAACAACCCAGCTACCGGATTGTCGTTGCCGATTCGCGTTCGCCACGCGACGGTAAGTTTATCGAGACGATTGGCTACTATTTGCCCACCCGCCAGCCCAAAGTGCTGGAGGTGAAGGCTGACCGCGCTCGTTATTGGCTCGGTGTCGGCGCGCAGCCGACCGAGGTGGTGGTCAAGCTGTTTCAGCGCGTCAACATTCTCGACGAGCAGGGCAAGGTTACAGCGGAAGCCTAGTCGCTAGCGGTGGAGAGAGCTTGATGAAGGCGCTCCTCGAATACATTGCCCGCAATCTGGTTGACACCCCCGAAGCCGTGCGCATCAAAGAGCGCACCGGACGCTTTACTGTTACTTACCAGTTGACCGTCGCTCCCTCAGAGACTGGCAAGGTTATCGGGCGCAATGGGCGGGTAGCCAAGGCGATCCGCGATCTGATGGGCGTGGCGGCAGCTCGCCAGAAGAAGCGGGTTCACGTCGATATTGAATAACATCACGAGGCGGGTAGCCGGCCGGTGGTTTGTGCCGGCCGGCTGCTTTGGTGTGTCACGCTATGGAAGATCTGCTCTACATTGGCGCGCTCGGCGCTCCATTCGGCGTCCGCGGCCAGATCAAGCTCCATTCGATTTCGAGCCGTCCCGAATACCTGATTCGCCACTTGCGCACGGTATTTATTGGCCCCAAGCGCATCCCGCATCAGGTAACGCGCCTCTTTCTGCATAAACCGGGTTTGCTCATCATCCAATTGCAGAGCATTACTGACCGTGACGCCGCTGCTGATCTGCGCGGCGCTGAAGTGTACATTGCTGCCGCCGATGCTGCGCCGCTTGCCGCCGATGAGTTTTTTTATCACGATTTGATCGGGCTGCAAGCTGTGACCGATACCGGTGATGCAATCGGTGAAGTGCGTGAAATCCTTGAAACCGGCGCTGGCGAGATTGCGGTCATCGCTCGTCATGGTCGCGCCGATGCCCTTGTGCCAATGGTGCGCGATTTTATCGTTGCGATTGATCTTGCCGGCCGCCAGCTCGTTATTCGCCCGATTGAGGGCTTGCTCGATTGATCTAATCTTATTGCGCCACCGGCAGCACAACCCGAAAGATGGTGCCCTGATCGGGTTGCGAATACACCAGCAACTCGCCCCCGTGAAAATCAACGATGCTGTAGCAGAGCGGTAGCCCAAGCC
Organism: Chloroflexus sp.; assembly: GCA_025057175.1. Taxonomy (GTDB): domain Bacteria; phylum Chloroflexota; class Chloroflexia; order Chloroflexales; family Chloroflexaceae; genus Chloroflexus. The sequence goes on from JANWYE010000125.1 coordinate 5,517, forward strand.
CTAGCCCGTCAAAACGAGTTGAATAAAACGGCTCAAAGATCTTCGGCACCTCTTCCTGCGCAATTCCCACGCCAGTGTCACTAATTTCGAGCACTACCGCCGGATCAAGCAATGGCTGGCGTGGCCCGCCGCCGGCCCGCCAAAAGAGCGCCCGGTCTGGCTCGCCGTCGGGTGGCCGTAGATAGGTGCGGATGCGCAACGTTCCACCGTCTGGCATCGCCTCAATCGCATTTTGCACCAGTGTCTGGCAAACTTGCTTAAGATGGCCGATCACGGCTGTCACCCATGGCAGAGTTGAGGTCAACTCGCCAATATATTGGATTCCACGGGCTGCCATCGTTGGCCGATAGGTGGCGATCACGTCATTCACCACCTGATTAAGATCAACCGGCCTGCGCCCATCAAGATTGGGGCGAGAAAGATCAAGAATCCGTTGCACGCGATGGATCAGACCGTCAAGCTCAGCGGCTGCTTTGGTGAGGTAGAGATCACGGCGATCAGGCGGCAGATCGTGGTTGCGCAACAAGCGCACCGTATTAGAGAGGGCCTGCAGCGGATTGTTGAT
>JANWYE010000125.1:6088-10849 GCA_025057175.1 Chloroflexus sp.
AGATCACGGCGATCAGGCGGCAGATCGTGGTTGCGCAACAAGCGCACCGTATTAGAGAGGGCCTGCAGCGGATTGTTAATCTCGTGCGCCATCGAGGCTGACAAACGCCCGATGGCGGCCAGTTTTTCGGCTTGAGCCAGCTCGCGTGCCATGCGTTGGCGCTCGCTGATGTCGCGGGCAATGACCAAAAAGAGCCGTTGATCGCCATCGGGCACTGCGCTCACGCTAACCGCTACGGCCGTCTCTTGACCAGCGGCAGTGCAGAGGATAGTTTCGATCTCGCTCTGCTCACTGCGCCCATTCATAGCAGTAGCCAGTAATTGGGGTAAAGTAGGCAAGAACCGGCGTGGGTCGAGCGCCAACAACTCGTCGCTGGTATACCCTGACAGTCGGGCCAATGCCAGATTCGCATCAAGCACCGTGGTACCGGTAGAGTCGAGCAGCAGTACAGCATCGTTAGCGTGGCGCAGCAGAGCGCGGTAACGGGCCTCAGAGCGCGACACCTTGCTGTAGAGGCGCGCATTCTCTAGCGCCACCGCAGCTTGGCCAGCCAGTAGTTGCAACAGTTCTTGATCGGCGACAGTAAAGGCAGCGTGGGGCATCGTTTTTGCCGCATTGAGAACGCCGAGCACGCGCTCGCCAGCCATAATTGGCACTGACAGCGCAGTCATCAATTCTGGCGCCAGCAAGCGTTGGCGCAGCTCGGCAAACCATGGTGATGCCGCTACCTGCGCATCAATCAGCAACGGCTGGCGATGCTGGATCACCCATCCTGATAAGCTTGTAGCCACAGGGACTAACGTGCCGATCCCCACGGTTTCGGGTAAACCGGTGCAAGCGACGATCCGCAATGCCTGTTCGTCAGGTTCCAGCAACATGAGTGAGGCGCGTTCGGCGTGAATCTCTACCCGTACCGTTTCAATGATCAGGGCATAGAGCCGGGACTGATCCAATTCGGCCAACAGGTGCTGGCTGATCTGCAAGACTGGGCGAAGCGCGGCGACGCGGTCGCTGACCCGCACCGCTTGCCGTTTCGCGACCAGTTCGCGAGCGATGTCGGCTAATTCTTGGGGGCGGAAGGGTTTAATCAGCAGACCGCGCGCGCCGAGCCGCATCGCGTATGCAATCTGCTCTACTGAAGCGATGCCACTAGCAATCAAGATCGGAACACTAATGTCGCGCAACCGGATCTGCTCGAGCAATTGCAGCCCATTCATCTCCGGCATTGCCAGATCAACCATCACCAGATCAAAGCCGGCCTGATCGAGCGCTTCGAGGGCCATTGAGGCATTAGCTGCGGTTGTGACGACAAATCCGTTCCGTGCCAGCGTTTGCCGGCAAAGATCGCGCAACTGCGGATCGTCGTCTACCACTAATACCCGGCCAGCCCAACTACTCATAACATTCACCCGCAACCTCAATCGATTACGAGGAAGTATATCGGCGGGCCAGTTCGGCCCATACCGCCTCGGCTGTTATGCCCTGATTCTCAAGCAACACTAAGCTGTGGTAAATCAGATCGGCCAGCTCGTAAGCCACTTCTGCCGGATTACCATTTTTAGCGGCAATAATTACCTCTGCCGCTTCTTCACCGATCTTCTTGCCAATCCGGTCAACACCGCCGTGGAGGAGCTTCGCCGTATACGACTCGGTCGGGGCAGCATCACGGCGGGCGTGGATGCGGTCGGCCAGCCGGGCCACAATCGCAACCGGGGGTAGCGGGCTGGCAATTTCGGTACCATCAAGATCGCGGAAGAAACAACTTGGCCGGCCCGTATGGCATGTCGGGCCGGCCGGTTCTGCCAATACTAGCAGTGCATCGCCATCACAATCCTGCCGAATCTCAACGACGCGCAGAACATTGCCGCTGGTTTCTCCTTTGCGCCACAAGCGTTGGCGCGACCGGCTGTAGAACGTGACCAGACCGCTTTCGCGCGTTGCTGTGAGCGCTTCCTCGTTCATGTAGCCAAGCATCAATACTTCGCCGCTGCGGGCGTGCTGAACGATGGCAGGTAGTAATTCAATTTCATGTATTGTGGCCATGATAGGGTCTCAATCCTCCATTACCTATAGGCGCGGATTGGGCTGCCCGTATTGCAGCGTGGGGCGCAAGGCATGCGCCCGCACGCCGGTTGTGGCGTCCGGTCGTACCCGGTTGGGCGGCACGCCCGTGCCCGGTAGGGGCGCACGACCGCGCCCGGTAGGGGCGCGTGACCGTGCCCGGTAGGGGCGCACGACCGTGCGCCCCTACCTAATGGCGGAAATGGCGGCGGCCGGTGAAGACCATGGCTGCGCCGGCGGCATCAGCGGCGGCAATCACCTCTTCGTCGCGTACCGAACCGCCGGGTTGGATAATCGCGGTCGCGCCGGCGGCAATCGCTGCTTCGACTCCATCGGCGAATGGGAAGAGGGCATCGCTTGCCACCACGCTGCCGCGCAGGTCAAGCCCAGCTTGTTTCGCCTTCCATACCGCTAAGCGCGAGCTGTCGACCCGGCTCATCTGGCCGGCGCCGATGCCCAACGTGCGGTCGGCTGCGGCATACACGATCGCGTTCGACTTGACATGCTTGACCACCCGCCAACCAAAGCGCAATGCCGCTACTTCAGCGTCAGTCGGCGCGCGTTTCGTCACTACCCGCCACTCCTCGTTAGCCAACGGTGCGTGATCCGGTTCCTGCACCAGCACCCCGCCGGGCACACTGCGAATCTGCCAGCCGCCTGCGCTGGTCACCGGACGCAGGCTGCGCAGTAAGCGCCGGTTCTTCTTGCGCTGGAGAAGTTCTAGCGCGTCAGGCATAAATTCCGGTGCAATAATAATTTCCGAGAAGATCTCGTTGACTGCCTCAGCGAAGGCGAGGTCAACTGGGCGATTGACCGCAATAATCCCGCCAAACGGTGCTTCGCGGTCAGTGGCAAAGGCTGCTTCCCACGCGCTGCGCAGATCGCGCCCAATGCCGACCCCACATGGATTAGTGTGCTTAATGATCGCCACCGCCGCGCCTTCGACAGACGGAAACTCCTCGATCAGTTCTTGGGCTGCGGCCGTATCGAGAATATTATTGTAGCTTAGCTCTTTGCCGTGCAACTGTTGGAAGAAGGCTCCGAAGTCGCCGTAGAGAGCAGCAGCCTGATGGGGGTTCTCGCCGTAGCGGAGCGGTTGGTATTTGCGCCATACCAGTGGCAACACATCGGGGAAGGACTCAGTGCGAAGGTAGGCAGCAATGGTGGCGTCATACTCGGCAGTGTGGGCAAAGGCCTTAGCCGCGAGGCGTTGCCGTTCGCCTAAGGGCACCTCACCGGCGCGCAACCCGACCAGCACCCCTGCGTAATCAGCCGGATCGACCAGCACCAATACCGCCGGAAAATTCTTGGCTGCTGCCCGTAGTAACGCAACCCCACCGATGTCGATCTGCTCTTGAGCTTCGGCCATAGTTACATCAGGCCGAGCAATGGTTGCCGCGAAGGGGTACAAATTGACGACCACCAGATCGATAGGCTTCAGGCCATGCGCGGCCAGTTCAGCTAGATGGCCCGGCAAATCGCGGCGGGCTAGCAATCCGGCGTGAATGGCCGGATGCAGTGTCTTGACGCGGCCATCGAGAATTTCGGGGAAGCCAGTCACCTCACTCACCGCCAGCGCCGGAATGCCGGCCGCTTGCAGCACCCGCTGCGTCTGGCCAGTGGAGATAATCTCAACCCCCAATTCGTGCAACGCCTGCGCAAACTCAACAATACCCGACTTATTGTAGACGCTCAGTAACGCGCGCACGACACGCTCCTCAATACACAACTGCGGCTACCGGAATCAAAAACCTGCCCGAAGCGACGGGCAGGGTCGCGCGTTGCCATTGTACCACAGATCACACGAGCAACTCGCGAGCGCGCTCACGCAGTTGGGCAGCGGCCTGCCCTGCTCGGTCAGCGCCGATCAACCGGCGTGCTTCAGCCTCAAAGGCATCAGCAGCAGCCAGCATCTCGGCGGCCGAAGCGCGTGACGGGTCGGTCACGCCGGCAATCCGGTACGCTTCTTGCAGCAACACATTAGCGCCGGCGCCAAGGTAGCCGGCAGCGATCTGCTCAAACTCTGGCGCCAGTGATTCACCGGCGGCGGCCTCGCGCCGTTCAATTAGCCCGCTCTGCATCAATTTAGCAATAATCTCGCAAGTGCGCGCCTCGCCAAGGCCACTGCGCTGAGCAATCTGACCCACCGTCTGCTTGCCGTTGATCATCGTCAGCACGCGCCACTCTTCAGCGCCAAGGCTAATCTCGACGCTGCCAGAGGCTGGATTCGGCACGAGTCGGGGCACCATCGCCAGCGTGGGTGTAGTCTCTTGCTGCTGAGACCACATTTCTTGGCGATGCACTCCTTCCATGATGATTGACTCGTTGCTCGCAGTAATCGTGACCTGCGGCGAGGTTACCCCCTCGTGGAAGCGGAAGGGGCCACTCGTGACGGTAAAGAAGGCATAGACTGCTTCGAGCGGCTCTAGACCGGGCAATTTCGCATCAACAATCTTGCCATCACGGAAGAAGATCCAGCCGGCCAATTTCTGCGCACCGCGACGGCCATCAATCTCAACCCCGCCGGTCTTCTTGCTTAGTTGCAACAACTGGATAATATCCGTGAGCGAGAACTCGCTCAGATCACCTGCCAGCGCCATAGCTGCGCCTCACCTCATTTACCGGCTGTATTGCTGCATCGCGCAACGCTACAGCTTACTAATCACCACCCGGCTGATAGCGCGCAACGTCTCGAATACT
>JANWYE010000126.1 GCA_025057175.1 Chloroflexus sp.
AAGACCCGGCCCGGATTATTCCCGGTTGCTGACCAGTGTTGCCTGCCGCAGTCGCTGCTTGAAGTCAAGCGCAGCCAGCGTAAAACCACCATCAGCGCCGTCAACGAAGTGAATCTGGCGCCCCATGCGCTCGAAGACGAGACACGTGAGCATGACCTCTGGCGAGCGGTGTGCGCCGAAGACTAGTTCACCTGCTGCCGCGCGTTCTTCTAGCCACGCAAGCAGTTGCTCATGCTGTTGGTCTTCGCCTGAAATGATCATGCGCAGCACGTCATCGTATTTGCGATAGTCGGCTGCCGTTACCACGTGTTGCCGATAGCGATCCCACCACGGAACCTCGCCGCGCACCTGTTGCAACCACCGATACCCGCGCACCCCCAGATTGAGGCTGTAGGTTTGCGCCCAGTACGCCAATTGCGCCCATAGGCTAGCGCCGCCGCGCAAGCGCGCCTCTGGCCAGAGCGCCAGTGGCTTGGCGCTTGCCTGCATCAACGAGTAGTGTAGCGGATGATATGCCTGATCGCCGCCATAGATCTGCTCGATTGCCTCGATGACCGCCCGGTAGATGGCCATTGTGGCCGCTGGATCGGCTTGCGGCAGCACTTGCACGATCAGGCACAACGCCGCGCCATGCGCCGGCGGAATCGTATCCCACCGGCATTCCAGCCCGCTCAGGTTCGCTTCATCAGGATTGCCGGGAGCAACCAAAAAATCTGCCGCCGTTTCCTCATCCTTCACCAACCGTTCAGCATAACTTATCCCGCCGCCGCTAAACACCGCCTGCGCAACCTGCTGGTTAAGCGCCAACCTTCCAACCAATACCTGATAGCCGGCCGGCAAGATTGCCCTCGCCGGCACTGCACCCACGCGCAGCTCAAGGTTGAATGCCTGCTGGGCCAAACCGCTCACAGCGCTGAGCGCCCGTAATGTCGCTGCCGCCAGCTCTGGCGGCACGGCCAACGACGCCCCATCACCCCCAAACGCAAATGGGATGGCTATCTCGCCGGCAACATTCAGCGCCGCCGTGATTGTGGCGGCGCCGATCATATTCACCTCCTTATAACGACCTTCGGCGATAGCGCGGGTCGAACCGCGCACATCGCAGATGACGACCGTCCAGTCGCTCGGCAGTGGCCGATAAGCGTTGAGATCGGCAATGTCACTAAACCTCGTTAGCAAGGGTATTTCAGCAAAGAAGGATGTTGTCATAGCCATGCAGTAGCCACCCTTATCACTGCTTTTGGGGTGTAGGCGGAAGGTAGGGTGATGCCCCAAAGCAAACTCTTGCGCGTTTGAACCATGCTCAGCACATTCTTGCTAGCATAACGCCTATGAGCATGGTACACTGAAAGTACCATGAATCGCAGCACAGCAAAGGTTATGATCAGATTACGGCTCTGGCTGATCGCGTTAGCAGCGTTATGCGCGTGGCTAACCGGCAGCGTGGCGTTGGCTCAACCAGCTTGGGCCGAGCAGAGCACATCCTATTTCCGCATCGTCTATGCGCCCGGCGACGAGGAGATTGCCAATAATTACGCAACGATCATTGACAATCTCTACGAGGAACTGAGTACCACCTTTGCCTTTCGCCCGGCCACTCCGCTGAGCCTCCGTCTTTATCCTACCAGCGAATCGTACTTTGCCGCCAATCCAGCCGCGCGCAATGTGCCCGGCGTTATCGCCCACGCTGATTTTCGGCGCCGCGAAGTGGTGGTTATCGTCGAGCGGGCGCGTCGCCAAAGCGAAATAGCCCAAATCAATAACTTGCGCCACGAGCTGACGCATATTTTTGCGGCTGATCTGAGCGGTGGCCGCCTCAATGTCGGCCTGCAAGAAGGCATTGCGCAGTATATGGAATTGCCGGGGCCGGATCGCGACGATAAAATCGCTATCCTGCGCGATCTCGTTCAGCGTGGGGAGTTGTGGTCGTGGGCGATGCTCGATGATCGCAACGCGATCTATGGGCAGCCCGATCTGAGCTACCCGCAAACGTGGTCAATTGTTGTGTTCTTGATCGAGCGCGGCGGGTTTGATCAGTTTCGCCAATTACTCACCACGCTATCTCAGAGCAGCGGCTACCGTTCGGCAATGGCAGCAGTGTATGGTGTCTCGGCAACCACGCTTGAAAGCGAATGGCAAGCGTGGCTACCCTCTTTCTTACAGCTTGAACTGGCCACCATTCCGCCGGTGGGCATTGATCTCGCGCCGGCGCAAGCCATGATCGCTGCCGGCGACTACGAACGGGCGCTACGGGAACTTGAACGGCTTAGCGCAATCGCCAGCGCCGAAGCGCAAAGCGGTATCGCTGCGCTGCAAGCGCAGGCCCAGACCGGGCAGCGCGCTAACCAGCTCACCGAAGCCGCCCGAAATGCGCTGCTCAACGGGGAGTACGAGCAGGCTGAACGGCTGATTGGGCAAGCCGAGCAAGCCTACCGCGAGATCGGTGACCATCGCCAATCAGCAGTCCTCGCCGAGTATCGGGCACGGGTGGCGCGCGGGTTACAAGCTGGCGAGACGCTGCGCCGGGCAGATGAACAAGCCCGCCGGTTCGACATCTTTGGAGCGCAGATGAATGCCGAAGCAGCGGCGCGTGAGTTTGCCGCCATAGGTGATGAGGTGCGGCGCGATAATGCTTTGGCGCTGCGCCGCAGCCTCGCCGAACAGCAGCGAACCCTTGCCGCCGCATTGCTCTTCTTGGGAGCGGCAGGGTTGGCAATCCGGTTGATTGGCCGCCAATTATGGCCGGCGCCCGAACCGTGGTAGTAGGGGCAGAGCAACGCACTGCCCCTGCGGCTCCTACCGGTTATCGCACCTGCACCATATCGGCCGGCACCGGGAAATGGCGGCACATCTCGCCTACCTCGGCCGCAATGCGCGCCAACCGCGCGTCATCGTCGGGGTACATCAATACCTCGCTGATCCACGCGGCAATCTGCGCCATTTCACCCTCACGCATGCCACGAGTCGTCACCGCCGGCGTGCCGATGCGAATGCCGCTCGTCTTCATCGGCGGCTGCGGATCGTCAGGGATAGCATTCTTATTAACCGTAATCGCTGCCTTATCTAACGCCCGCTGGGCCTGCGCGCCGGTCAGGCCAGTGCTGCGCAGATCAACTAGCATCAGATGATTATCAGTGCCACCACTCACCAGCGTCAAACCTTGCGCGCGCAACCCCTCGGCCAATGCCCGCGCATTGAGCCGGATCTGGGCAGTGTATTGCTTGAATTCAGGCCGCAGCGCCTCGCCGAACGCGACCGCCTTGCCGGCAATCACATGCATCAACGGCCCGCCCTGCGTTCCCGGAAAGACGCTGGAATTAATTTGCTTAGCAAAGTCTTCACCCATTAGAATCAGACCACCGCGCGGCCCGCGTAACGTCTTATGCGTTGTGGTCGTGATGATATGCGCGTGCCCCACCGGCGTCGGGTGCTCACCAGTGGCTACCAAGCCGGCAATATGGGCAATATCGGCCATCAACAACGCGCCGACCTCATCGGCGATCTGGCGCATGCGCGCAAAATCGATAATACGCGGGTACGCGCTAGCCCCTGACGTGATCAGCTTGGGCCGGATCGCGCGCGCTTTAGCGGCGAGATCATCGTAGTCAATCTGGCCGGTTTGCGGATCAACACCGTAAAACTGCACGTTATACCACTTGCCGGAAAAATTGACCGGGCTGCCGTGGGTCAAATGGCCACCGTGGTCGAGCCGCATGCCGAGAATAGTATCGCCGGGTTGCAACAAGGCCGTAAACACCGCAATATTGGCCTGTGCCCCGCTGTGCGGCTGCACATTGGCATGGGTCGTGCCAAACAACTGGCAAGCGCGATCGATCGCCAACTGCTCGATCGCATCAACAAATTCGCAACCGCCATAGTAGCGCCGGCCGGGTAAGCCCTCGGCATACTTGTTGGTCAACACCGATCCTTGCGCCTCCATTACGGCGAGACTGGTGTAGTTCTCGCTGGCGATCAGTTCAAGCCCCTGCCGTTGGCGTTGCGCTTCTCGCTCGATCAAGTCAGCAATGATTGGATCGGTCGCGCGCAGATGTTCAAGCATCGTTCTTCTCCCTCGGTCTTTATTGCTTAAAAGTGAAAAAGACGTTCTGTTTGCCGTTATAATGCTGGCAAACAGAACGAAGGCATCATCCTTGGGCGCGATCAACTGACCGACTCACCGGGTTTCAGCACAATCACCTCGGTGGTGACACCAAACTCACGGCAGTGCTCGATCAACGCTTCCGGCGTACCGGTCAAGATCGGGAAGGTGCCATAGTGTTCGGGGATGGCGTATTTCGCGCCGATCAGCTTGAGTGCATACGCCGCTTGGCGCGGATCCATCGTGAAGTGATCGCCAATGGGCAAGATCACTAGATCGGGGCGATACAGTTCACCGATGATCTGCATGTCCATCGTCACGCAGGTATCGCCAGTGTGATAAACCGTAAAGCCGTTGCTAAAACGCAAGACGTAACCGGCTGCCGTGCCGAGGTTGATAATTTGGCCATTTTCGTAGATCGTGCTCGAATGATGGGCCGTCGTCATCGTAGCGCGCACATCGGCTACTGTGACAGTGCCACCCTTGTTAAACCCAACCAGTTGCGCTGCCGGAATACCCTCACCCTCAAAGTACGGCACCATATCGTACTGGCAAACAACCGTCGCCCCTGTTTCCCGCGCCAAATCAACGAGATCACCAATGTGGTCAAAGTGACCATGGGTGATAAAGATCGCCGCTAAATTCTCACGTACCCGCGCCTTCCACGGCTCCGGACAAACCGGATTGCCGTCAACCCACGCATCGATCAAGATATTGCGGCCCTCCGGCGTCGTCAAATGGAAGGTGCCATGACCAATGAGTGTAATGGTGACATCACGCCCTAGCCTTGCCAAGGTTGCCTCCTTCCGGTCGCAAAACACGAACTACTTACGGGCCGATGGCATTCTATAGAAACCCTGCACTGCGCTGATTGTGCTCTCAGTATAACACAGAGCGTCACCCTCTTGACAATCAGCGCCGCACCGGCTATAGTATACCCCCGGAGGGTATATTTGTTACCCGCACTGCGGCTGCAACACTGCCGCTGCCGAGGTTATGAGGAGGATAAGATCAATGGCTAAGCCCATCGTGGTAAACGACTCTGATTTTGCCGAGAAGGTTTTGCAATCGAGCACGCCAGTCGTGGTCGATTTTTGGGCGCCGTGGTGCGGGCCGTGCCGCGTCATTGCCCCTATCCTTGACAAGCTGGCCAATGAGTACGAAGGCCGGCTGACCATCGCCAAGGTCAACACTGACGATAATGTCCAGTATGCGTCCCAACTTGGCATTCAAGGCATTCCAACTCTTGTTATTTTCAAGAACGGCAAGGAGGTTGGGCGATTGATCGGCGCGCGACCGGAAGCCATGTATCGCGAGATCTTCGATAAAGTGTTGGCAACGGCGTGAGCACGTCACCACCAACGCCAGACCCGGCAGATAAACTGCCTATGAACGCAGGTTGTCACCCGCTCGCACCCGAACGGCGTGACGAGGTGTTACGCCGTCTGCGACGAATCGAAGGTCAGGTGCGCGGCATTCAGCGCATGATTGAGGATGGCCGTGATTGTCGCGAGATTGTGCATCAGATCGCGGCCATCAGGCAGGCTTTGGCGAGCGCCAATAGCGTTGTGCTCGAATGCTATGCGCAAAACTGTTTGAGCGATAGCGAGCGCTGCCGTGCCGAAACTATCAACGAACTGATCGAATTATTCAAGGATGTTTGTTAGCGCAGGAATGATGGAGGGTGCGGCAATGCACACCCTCCTCATCATTTCCCTACTCTGAACCTATTGCGGCTGCAATCTCACCGGTCGCGCGTGTTCCCCCATTCATCAGCACTGCTAGCAATTCACCTACCGACAATCCTTGCTGCGCCGGGTGACGCAACGGGCGATCGGCATAAATGGTGTACCGGTTATGCCGGCCCTCGCGCACATGCGAGATGTAGCCGGCCTCATGCAGATCGTGTAAGATCCGCTGCACAGCCCGCTCGGTAATCCCAACGGTCTGCGCAATGTCGTGCGCCGTTACCCGCGGATTGCGGGCAATGCAGAGCAAAACCTGCGCATGGTTGGTCAGGAATGTCCAACTCATACGATCGTCTTTCTAGACGTATGGCTTAAATACCCGTTTTTTAATATTGTACCAGCGTTACTGGTTGCCAGCGAGGGAAAGGATACCCCCTCCGCTCGGCGACGCTTTCATGGCTGAGGAGTAAAGGTTGCCCGCCATTCGCGAATGATTTGGAGGTAGAAATCGGATGGCAAAGGGTTGCCATTGCGGTCGGTGTAGGCCGCTGGAGCAACAGCCGTATTCTCTGGCCACTCGTTCCACGTTTCAATTAAAACCAGATCGGTATCAGGAGGAATAGCCGCCAAGCTCGCTCGCAAGAATGCACCGGGCGCGATCGATCCGCCGCCGGGTGGCTCATCGCGTGGCTGGATGCGCGGCTCGCTCACTCCCGGAATACGCGAATTGTCGAACCCCGGCCCGGCGCTGCTCACTTTAAACCCGCGCAATTCGCCAGTATACGGCCCAACCAGCGCCGTCCCCCAACGATAGACGCCATCAGCCGCTTCGGCGCTGCTCGGCAAGCCGTCGGGTGGCGCTAACGCCTGCGGGTTGAGCCACGTCTCTTCGAGGATCAGCCATGGCTCAACGCCAAAATCGGCCCGGAAAGCATCTTTGACGGCTCGCCATAACGCGCCGCTTAGTTCGAGATTATCACAGCAGAGCGCGGTGTAGGTGATAATGATTGGCCGGCCATCGATTGTGGCCCACATTGCGCGGGGCACTCGCTGGAAGAAATCGCGAATGTGGAGGTTGTAGAAGAAATAGCCGCTGCGCGGATCACTGAGCGGTAAACGTGGCACTTGCGGGCCAAAACGGTAGCCGTTGCCCAGAAATTCTTGGTACATCCCTTGCTGAGCGGTCGTGTCGAGAAACATCCCTATTTGCAAGGGCTGATCAAGCACGCCATTGGCCTGCACCAGCAAGTTGATCCGATCCTGTTGGAACCATGGATGCGGATGATCACCCCAGCTCACCGGAAAAACAATGTCAATGCCGGTGGCCGCCATGATGCGCAATTCTTGTTCATACCAGTCGTAGTTGTACGATGAATAACTAAGACCATCGCGCGGATCAGGATCTGAGGGCAAGGGTGTCAACCAACCGGGTGGCACGGCACGCAACTGGTCAGCGTTACATTCTTGCTGTGGGCAGTTGTACCAGTAGAAAAAGAAGGTACCGAGCGGCGGCTCGCGCCGATCTGGCGCAGTGATGACTGGCGTCGCCACCAACGCCGGCGGTGTAGGCACGACCCCGCTAACAGGTGAAGTCGTAGAACTCGCCGGAGATGCCGGAGTAGGCTCAACCGGGCGCGGGGGGCTACAAGCGGCCAAGGCGACGAAGAGCGCCAAAACAACGAACCATCTTGTGAGTGCCGGCAGAGTCGTGATCGCATTCATACACCAGCAGTATATCACGATCGGTGGTCAGCCGGCAGCGCGCACACAAAACCACGGCGCGAGCAATATACTCGCGCCGTGGCCTTCGCTAACAGACGAAGCTTACTTCGAGCTTACTTCGCGGTCGCCACCTTGTCGATCATCTTGGTCATACCCTCGTCGTCGGTAATCGGATTACGCAGATTCTCAACTAGCTCCTGCGTCTCCTTCGAGGGTTCCTTGGTCAGCAAGCTGACCACCACGATCAAGATGATCGCCACCGGCAGACCGAAGATACCCGAACCGAGGTGCGAGATGCCAAGGACGTTGAAGGCGGGATTGGTGTAGTTATTGAACATGTAGAAGAGAGTAACCGCCAAACCGCCAATCATACCGGCGATTGCACCGGGGCCATTGGCCCGCTTCCAGAAGATGCCGAGCAGCACCACCGGGAAGAAGGTCGCCGCCGCCATCGAGAAGGCCCACGCCACCATCTGGGCAATGAGGGCGAGGCGCGGAATAGCGAGCAGCGCCGCGATAACGGCTGCCACCACAATCATCGACTTGCCGAGCACGATACGAGTATTGAGGCTTGCCTTGGGGTTGATCGTGCGGAAGTAGATGTCGTGGGCAATCGCCGAAGCAATCACCACCAGCAGACCGTCAGCCGTGCTAAGCGCCGCAGCCATACCGCCCGCTGCAATCAAAGCGCCGATGGTGAAGGGCAGGCCGGCAATATCCGGCGTCGAGAGCACCACGAGGTCGCCGTCAATGCCATCGGCAGTGGCACGGCCCAGCTCGTTGACCTGCAAGATGCCATCAACACGAGCTTTGGTCAGCACGGTTGCCGCACCCGAAATTTCGCCTGCGCGCGCCTTGCCATCACCAATATCCTCCCACGGGCCGAGATCGATCTTGCCATTGCCGTTAGCATCCTCGATCGTAATGGTCTTGGCATTAATCAGGTTCTTTACCCAGCCCGGCTCCTTGCCGACCTCGACGCCGTCAACCGCCTTGAGATCGCGGATCACGATTAGACCGTTCTTGGCCCACGTTGTAGTCCAGCCCGGCAGCTCACTGATCTGTTTGCCGACCACATTCTCAAGGATCTGCCAGCGCGAGAAGGCAGCGTAGGCCGGCGCGGTGAAGTAGAGCAAGAAGATGAAGAAGAGCGACCAACCAACGCTCAGGCGGCTTTCACGCACGCTCGGCACGGTGTAGAAGCGGATGAGAATGTGGGGCAGACCGGCAGTGCCCAACATCAAACAAGCCATCAGCGCGAGGAAGTTCCATGGCGTGCCACGCCAGTCGCCCAGTTCGGGCTTCTTAGCATCAGGAATGGTCTGCAATGCCGGCGGGGTCAAGCTCCAGCCGAACTGCGTATTGAGCTGCCGCACCGCATCAACTGCAGCCGAATTGCTCAAACCTTCGTTGAAGGGTGGAATGTAACCAGTAGTAATGAATTTGCCCGGCACAACTGGCGACTCAGATTGCTTCGACAGGCCCTGCTCCTTCTCAAGCACTTGGATGCGCTGCAACGCCTGCCCATAGCTCAACTGCGGCAAGGGGAAGCCGGTGAGCTGGATCGACAGCGCCGTCACCGGGATGAGGTAGGCAATGATCAGAATGATGTATTGCGCCACCTGCGTCCAAGTCACGGCCTTCATACCGCCGAGGAACGAACAGACCAACACACCCGACAGGCCAAGGATCACGCCGATGGTGTAATCCACGCCGACGAAGCGCTGCATAATCAGGCCAACGCCGACCACCTGCGCCGTCACGTAAGTAAGCGAGACGATAATCGCGCAAATCGCCGCTACAACGCGGGCAGTATTGCCGCCAAAGCGCGCCCCGACGAAGTCGGGAATGGTGTACTGGCCGAACTTGCGCAAGTATGGCGCGAAGAGCAACGCCAACAACACATAGCCGCCCGTCCAGCCCATAATGTAGGCTAGACCATCATAACCGAGCAGCCAGAGCGTACCGGCCATTGAGATAAACGAAGCCGCGCTCATCCAGTCAGCGCCGGTCGCCATACCGTTGAACACTGCCGGCACGTTGCGCCCAGCGACATAGTATTCATCGAGCAGCTTCGTGCGCGATATGATACCAATGGTCGCATAGAGCGCCATCGTTAACAAGAGGAAGATCCAGCCGATAACTTGTGTGGGTAGGCCGGCGAAGATCTCGAGCAACAACATTAGCAGACTAAAACCGATGAGGCCAAGGGTGAAAAAACCGTAGTAGCGCGCCAAACGGTTACGGAAAACACTTTGGCTTTGAGCCGAAGCAGACATAGGTTTTTCTCCTCTGCAACTACGGGAACCAATACCAGTTTACCAGTTCAGCGGTCGCGATCGCTCAATCCGTACTTCGCATCCAGCTTGTTCATGGCGTAGGCATAGTAGAAGATTTCTGCCACGAACACGATTAGCGATCCCTGACTGCCCATGTAGTAGCCAAGGGGAAAACCGGCAATCACCACATTGTTGAGAGCTTCAACGAAGAGTACCGGCACATACGAGACGAGGAACCAGATCGCGATCAAAATCGTGATCAGGCGCAGGTTCTCTTTCCAGTACAGCCGGTTCCGCTCCGCAACGGGGAGCTTGGACAGATCCGACATAGGACCTCCTTCACTTGCGCTACACTGCTCACACCTTCAGGCGATGCCCTTGACCGCTGCGGTGAACGTCACCCCGAATCTCACGAACGTGGTGAGGCGAGCCACAAACTTGGTCGGCAACCAAAACGGTCTGACGATCCACGCGCAACATGCCAGTTATGCATCTCATATCGCGGTGAGCTAATAGTAGCAAGCCTTTTTCAGCGCAGGTTAAGCTTTGTGTAAAGTTTCGGTAAATTCTTCCCTCATTTTGCGTGGCATCCTTCACGATCCCATTATTGAGAGCGACATGCTATAATCGGCGGCGGTGTGTAACATCGTAGGGGCAGAGCGATGCTCTGCCCCAATGGGTAGAGCGATGCTCTGACCCTACGGGAGGAAAAACCTATGACTAATGGATCTATCAGCCAATTTGTGCGTTACCATTTTCGCCATTTCAACGCGGCAGCGCTAGTCGATGCCGCCGACGGTTATCGCGCTCACCTTGCCAAGGGCGGCAAGATGATGATCACCCTCGCCGGCGCAATGAGTACTGCCGAACTCGGCCTCTCGCTAGCCGAAATGATCCGGCAAGAGAAGGTGCATGCCAT
>JANWYE010000127.1 GCA_025057175.1 Chloroflexus sp.
AGTGGCTAATGCTTGAAGTCCGTGGGCTAACCCGCGAGGGAGGCAGCGGCCGAGGGCAGGAGCCGCGACTGGGACGAAGTCGTAACAAGGTAGCCGTACCGGAAGGTGCGGCTGGATCACCTCCTTTCTAGGGAGCTTTTCCCAATCAATGCTCATCGTGCTACGGCGCGCGGGCATCACGATGCGTGGATGGTGAGGTATACCCCAACACCCTCAGCCTTTGCGGCTGAGGGTGTTGGGTTTTGCTGTTCCGGTAGACGGGGCGCTGAACCCCGACCGAGGTCCGCTACAGGCGCCAAACAGGGCGCGCGCGACCGCGTGCCCGTACAGGAAGACGTAGCTGTGTGCCGCTATTGGCTTACTGCTCGCGCCTGCAATGGCCAGTACCGCCGTCCTGCATAGGCTCGCGCGAGCCTGGCGGCATACGCGACTGCGCGCTCGGTGGCGGGGCTGAGTGCCAAGCTCAGCGAGGTGTCGTAAGCTGGAATGGTGATTAGAACTGCTCGCGGTGCGCGGCCATAGAGGATGCGCGCAAGGGTTAACAACGCTGCTGGATCGCTTTGGTGGCTGGAGGTGAGAGTCGTAGCCGGTTCGATCACGCGCACTTCAACATTCGTGCGATCCACCGCTGCGTCGAGAAAGATGACCCGGCGTGTGCGCGCAATCGTTGCCGTCAATTCTGGCGTGAGCTGAGCTTGCATGACTACCTGTAAGCCGGCAACACGCCATTGCCGCATCAGTTCGGCTGCGGCTTGTCCAGCATAGTCATCACCGCGCACCGGGCTGCCATAGCCAATGATCAGACCCTGCGGTGCGACTGCCGGGCATCGACGCTGGCAGATGTGCCCCATAGCTAACCCCTTCCGCACGGTGCTTTGTAACAGTAGTAACAATTATAACGCAAAAAATATGGTCTGACGATAGCGTATCGTTGCAAAATTTCCACCGTTTGTACTTTGTATTCTATGAAAGAGTGTTTGTGTTTATCCTTATTCTTTCCGATCTCTACCTAAGTATTGCGAGCCGTCACAGCGGTGAGGTCATAGCTCTGCCATCCTCTGCGCGGCTCGCAATCTGGCGACTTAGCGGCTGATGCGGCTCACCAACACGCCGCGCGCATCATACAGCTCGACCTCCATCGCCATCTGTCCAACCGCGTGGGTCGAACAGCTCAGGCAGGGATCATAGGCTCGCACCCCCGCTTCAATCCGGTTGAGAATGCCTTGATCAAATTGGCCATTGCGAATGTAGCTTTGCGCGATCTGGCCAACTGTGCGGTTGATGGCCAGATTGTTCTGGCCGGTGGCAATGATCAGA
The DNA here is from genome assembly GCA_025057175.1 of Chloroflexus sp. Lineage (GTDB taxonomy): Bacteria > Chloroflexota > Chloroflexia > Chloroflexales > Chloroflexaceae > Chloroflexus. The sequence continues at coordinate 1,318 of JANWYE010000127.1, forward strand.
TTGACATCGGTGATCAACCCCTTTTCATCGACCTTGTAATGGTGGAAAAGGGTGCCACGCGGCGCTTCGCTCACTCCTACCGCTTCGCGGCGATTAACGCCGGCGTCGGCGCGCAGTTCGTGCGAGAGTAGATCGTCGTCTTCGACCAGCATCTCCATCCGCTCGAGCGCGGCGATGATCTCGATCAGGCGGGCATGGTGGTAGTAGAAGCTGCCCTCGATCACCGGCCCGGCTTGCTCGCGCAGCTCGCGGAGTTCGGTGTCGGCTCGTGGCGCGCCCATGGTGGCGCAGACGTTGATTCGCGCCAGTGGCCCGACCCGGTACATTCCTTTCGGATAGCCGAGCGCCCGAATGTACGGGAATTTTAGGTAGCTCCACGGTTCAACCGCCTCTCCGATGACATCCTGATAGTCAATCGGATCAAGCTCGTCGATCAAGATCTTGCCGGTGTGGTCAATCACGCGCAATTTGCCGCCGTAGTGCATCCAACGCCCACCCGGCCCAACCATGCCCATGTATAGGCTGGGAAAGACGCCGAAGGTCTCGATTTCGCGTTGGTAGCGCTCGGTAAGCTGTTTGAGCCGCCCCATTGCATCGAGCGCGATGGCCAGCATCTCAGGCAGTTTGGCTCGAATTTGATCGCGACTGCTTACGCTAAGACCATTGCGCACTCCGCCCGGTACGGCCCATGCCGGGTGAATTTTACGCCCACCGAGAATTTCGATTACCTCTTGCCCAAACTGGCGCAGCCTGATGCCGTTGCGGGCAAGGTTGGGATCGGCGGCGATCAAGCCAAAAAGGTTGCGCTGGGCTGGATCGCTATCGAAGCCAAGCATCAGATCAGGGCCGCTAAGGTGAAAGAAGCTCAGCGCGTGCGATTGAATAATCTGGCCGAGATTCATCAGCCGGCGCAACTTTTCGGCAGCCGGTGGAATGAGCACTGCCAGTAAACCATCACCAGCGCGGGCTGAGGCCAGTAAGTGGCTGACTGGGCAGATACCACAAATGCGCGCCGTAATGCCGGGCATCTCCCAGAAGGGACGACCAATGCAGAAGCGCTCAAAGCCGCGAAACTCGGTGACGTGGAACCGGGTTTCGGCAACATTGCCCGCTTCGTCGAGGTGAATGCTAATTTTGGCATGGCCCTCGATGCGCGTGACAGGATCGATGACGATACGTTGGCCCATCGCCCACTCCTTAATATGTACGTGAACGCAAAGACGCGAAGTGTTGATGTTGGTTGTTTCACATCGTGAGCGTCTTTGCTACCTTAAATCTATCCATAGCGAATATCGGTCGCCGGTTCGCGTCCTTCAATCAATGCCTCGAGCAGCGCCCGAATCCGTGGCGCAGAGGGTGGGCATCCCGGCAAGTAGTAGTCAACCGGAATGACCTGATGCACTGGCACAACCTTATCGAGCAATACCGGCACGATGCCCGGATCGCGCGGGATCACCCCGCCCGGATCGCCGTGCTCGATGTACACCTGCTGCAAGACGCTCTGCGCCGTGCCCAGCGGATTGCGCAACGCGGTCACATTGCCGGTCACTGCGCAGTCGCCAAACGAGACGATAATCTTGCTGTGGCGGCGCGCAGTTTGCGCCAATTCGAGATGCTCGTCATTGGCGATGGCGCCTTCGATGAGGGTCAGATCGACGTTGGGCGGGAAGCGTTTGGCATCGGCGATCGGGCTGTAGACCAAATCGGCGCGTGCGGCCAACTCGATCAGCCATTCGTCGAGATCAAGCAACGACATGTGACAGCCCGAACAACCGCCTAACCAGATTGTAGCGATACGTAGCCGGCTCATAATTCTCTCCCTGCGCGCCTACCAGCGCTGCTTGCGCGCATCGACGATGAGTGCAATCCGCTCACTGGCGTGCGGTCGCTCGCCTACTGTAACCCCCCGTGGGAAAATTGCGCCGGTTGGGCAGGCCAGTAGACACTTGCCGCAACTAGTGCAGGTGGTCGAGGTACCCCACGGCTGGTTCATATCGGTGATCACCCGCGCATCAACGCCACGCCCGGCTACATCCCACGTATGCACGCCCTCGATCTCGTCGCAAGCGCGCACGCAGCGGGTGCAGAGCACACAGCGATTGTGGTCGATGCCAAAGCGCGCATGCGAAATGTCCACCGGGCAGTCAGGCGAGAGGTATTCATAACGCACATGATCCATCCCCACCATGCCTGCCAGCCGTTGCAATTCACAATTGCCGCTGGCGACGCACACCGCGCACACGTGGTTGCGCTCGGCGAAGAGCAGTTCGATAATCTGCCGCCGATACGCCTGTAAGCGTGGTGTGTTGGTATGCACGACCATACCCTCGCTGACCATGGTCATGCAGGCTGGTTGCAACCGGCGTTGGCCTTCAATCTCAACAAGGCAGAGCCGGCAAGCGCCTACGTCCGATAAGCCATCGAGATGGCAGAGGGTAGGGATGGTGATCCCGGCCTCGCGGATGGCTGCCAGCAGCGTCTCGCCGGGACGAGCTGAAACGAGATGTCCGTCAATGGTGAGCGTTTTAGCTGCCATGGTTGCCCTCCGCGCCGATTAACTGTTCGTATTCGTGCCGGAAGTAGTGGAGCGTGCTCAGCACCGGGTTAGGAGCCGATTGGCCCAACCCGCAGAGGCTTGTCTCGCGCATAAGCTCGCAGAGTTCTTCGATCTTGCTTAGGTCGCTTGGCTTTGCTTGCCCGTTGCGCAGCTTCGTGAGCATATTGAAGAGCTGCACCGTTCCTACCCGGCACGGGATGCACTTACCGCACGACTCATCTTTACAGAACTCCATATAGAACCGGGCAACATCAACCATGTTGGTGTGAGCATCCATCACCACCATGCCACCCGACCCCATAATCGAGCCAACCGCAGCCAGCGACTCGTAATCAACCGGCGTATCGAACAGGCTGGCCGGGATGCAGCCACCCGATGGGCCGCCGGTTTGCACCGCTTTCACTGGCGAGCCGTCAGGAGTGCCGCCACCCATCTCTTCCACGATTTCACGCAGAGTGATGCCCATCGGCACTTCGATCAAGCCGGTATTGCGAATCTTGCCGGTGAGCGCGAAAATCTTAGTGCCCTTACTCTTTTCTGTGCCAATGCTGCTATACCATTCCGGGCCTTTTTCGATGATTGCAGTGACATTGGCAAAGGTTTCGACATTGTTGATCAGGGTTGGCATGCCCCACAAGCCGCTTTCGGCGGGGTAGGGCGGGCGAGGACGGGGCTGGCCGCGTCGCCCTTCAATCGAGGCGATCAACGCCGTCTCTTCACCACACACAAATGCGCCGGCGCCGACGCGAATATCAACCCGGAAGTTGAAGCCGCTCTCGAAGATCTGCGCGCCAAGGAGGCCGTGCCGGCGCGCTTGGGCAATCGCCTTCTGCAATCGCTCGATTGCCAGCGGGTACTCGCCGCGCACGTAGATAAAGCCTTGTTCGGCGCCGACGGCGTAGGCGGCAATTGCCATCCCCTCAAGCACTAAATGCGGATCGCTCTCAAGGATGCTGCGATCCATGAATGCGCCCGGATCGCCCTCGTCGGCGTTGCAGATCACGAATTTCCGCTCACCGGGGCTTTTGGCGACAGTCGCCCATTTCAGGCCGGTCGGATAGCCGGCGCCGCCCCGCCCGCGCAGGCCGCTGCGCGTAATGGCGTTAATCACTTCAGCGGGAGTCATCTCGTGAATGACGTGATACAACGAGCGATACCCGCCAACCGCAATATAGTCTTCGATCCGGTCGGGGTTGATCAAGCCGCAGTGCCGGCGGACGATCAACATTTGGCGCGTAAAGAAGGGGTGGTTTTGGTCACAGCGGGCAACATCACACGAGTGACCATCGAGGGCAGCGATTATTTCGGCAGCATCATCTGGCTTAACATGCTCGAATGTTTCGCCTGATGGCTCAATCCGCACAATTGGCCCCCGCCCGCATAAACCGAGGCAACCTACAGCACCGACATCTACTTCAACCTGCCGTCCGGTTTCGGCAAGCAAGCTTTCTAGCCGGCGTTTGATCTCTAATGCCCCTGACGCTTGGCAGCCGGTGGCAGAGCAGTAGAGGATGCGCAGGCGTGGCCGTTGTGCCAGTTCGCGTTCAGCAATAGCTTCAAGCTCGTGGAGATCCATAGTTATTCCTCACGGCCAAGCAGCGACCTGATGCGCGCTGCTAAATTGGAACGGTCGGCATGGCCGACGACTTCGCCATCGAGCACGGCTGCCGGCGCAAGCCCACATGCGCCGAGGCAGCGTGCAGTGAGCAGCGAGAAGCGGCCATCGGCGCTCGTGCGTCCGGCCTTGACCCCGCTCAACTCCTCGAGTTCGCGCAACAAGAGGGCAGCGCCGCGCACATAGCAAGCAGTGCCCAGACAGATGGTGCAGGTGTGTTCGCCCTGTGGGGCAAGCGAGAAGAAGTGATAGAAGGTAGCCACGCCGTAAACCCGGCTCGGTGGCAAGTGCAGACGCTGCGCAATATCACTGAGCAGCTCTGGCGAGAGGAAGCCGTACAACTCCTGCGCTTTGTGCAGGACTTCGATCAGCGCGTCGCCCTGATACTGGAAGCGTTTCATGGTAGCTTCGAGGATCTTGCGCCGGTTATCGCCGGCAGGGCGCGCGCTCCGATCAGCAGCGGTCTCGGTCGTAGATGTCGTCATTGACCATCTCCCTGACTGATGAGCGGACGCTACTTTGATACTAATCGATCTGCAACTGTTTTGGCGGAAAGAATTGATTACTTGGCGTTAATGTGGCTGGGGCAACGGGAGGGAAGGAGATGCGCGCAGGTGCAAGTGGAGGTGAGAGACGGGAATAGCTGTACGGGCAGGTGACAAACCCGCCCGCACAGTTCGCCCTATGCCAACTTACAGGATGCAAGCTAATCCGCCGAGGCCGGCGCCTGCGCGATCTCTTTCAGCGCTTCGCTCTCGCGTTTGCTCTGCCAGATCGCCCACACCAGCGCCGCGACACAGATGATCATCGCGACAATCACGCCGGGGCTGCCGGGTTCGATGGTCACGATAATAGGCGCAATGATCAACGCAACCAGATTGATCACCTTGATCATCGGGTTCAGGGCCGGGCCGGCTGTATCCTTCAGCGGGTCGCCAACCGTATCGCCGACCACTGCCGCCTTATGCGGTTCGCTGTGCTTGCCGCCAAAGTTGCCTTCCTCGATATACTTCTTCGCGTTATCCCACGCGCCGCCGGCGTTAGCTTGGAAGACCGCCATCAACTGGCCAGTCAGAATAATGCCGGCGAGGAAGCCACCGAGCGCCTCGACTCCCAGCGTAAAGCCGACGATAATCGGCACCATCACTGCAATCAGGCCAAGGCTAATCAGCTCCTTCTGGGCCGCCGTGGTCGAAATCTGCACTGCGCGGGCGTAATCCGGCAACACCTTGCCTTCCATCAGGCCGGGGATGCGGAACTGCCGGCGCACCTCGTTGACGATCTGGGCCGCCGCGCGTGACACAGCCCGAATGGTCAGCGCCGAAAAGAGGAACGGCACTGCGCCGCCGATAAGGAGACCAATGAACACAGTTGGCGCGGCGACATTGATCGACGAGAGCAGCTCGCTACCCATTTGCTGCAACACCTTATTCACGTCAGTGAAGTACGAGCCGTAGAGCGCCACTGCTGCAATCACCGCCGAACCGATCGCAATTCCCTTCGTGACCGCCTTGGTCGTATTGCCAACCGCATCGAGGTCATCCATCACATTGCGGGCATTCTTATCAAGGCCGGCCATCTCGCCAATGCCGTTGGCGTTATCGGAAATCGGGCCGAAGCTGTCCATCGAAATGGTATTGCCGGTCAACAACAACATCCCGATACCGGTCAGCGACACGCCATAGAGAATAGCGGTGAACTGGGTGGCCGCCGGTTCGCCAGAATAGATCAGCACCGAGGTAAAGATTGAGGCCGAGATGACCAAAATCGCCCACACGCTGCTCTCCATACCGAGGGCCAGACCAGAGAGGATATTGGTGGCCGAGCCGGTCTGCGACGCCTTCGACGTCTCTTTGACCGGGCTGAAGTGCGTGCTGGTGAAATACTCGGTCAGCTTATCGAGCGCCAAGGCCAAAACCACACCCGACAGCGTGGCAAAGAACGGGCGCCAATCGACATTGCCGGCAGCATCAACCATAAAGACCGGTGTGGCTGCCGCGCTCGCCGCAATCGCCAGCGCAGCGGCAATGTAGAAGCCGCGATTCATAGCCGCCATCGCATTGCGCTTGCGTTCATCGGTAGTGACGAACAGGTTGCCGATCACCGACGCTACCACGCCAATCGCGCGCAGCACCAGCGGGAAGATGATGAAACGCAGGTCGTATTGGCCATCGCCAATTGTGCCAACCACCGCATCACCCAGCACAATGCCGAGGATCATCGCCGAAACTAGCGTCACCTCAAAGCTCTCGAACACGTCGGCGGCCATACCGGCGCAGTCGCCGACGTTATCGCCCACAAGGTCGGCAATGACGGCGGCGTTACGAGGATCGTCCTCCTCCAGACCGGCCTCGACCTTGCCCACCAAGTCGGCGCCCACGTCGGCGGCCTTGGTGTAGATGCCGCCGCCCACGCGCATGAACAGCGCCAGCAGGGTCCCGCCGAAGCCGAAGCCCAGCAACACGTCCGGCGCGGCCTTGCCGAAGATGATGAAGATGAGCGTACCACCCAGCAGACCCAGGCCGTCGGTCAACATCCCGGTGATGGTGCCGCTGCGGTAGGCCACCTGCAGCGCCTCGCCGTAGGAACGCCGCGCGGCCGAGGCGACGCGAATGTTGCCCTGCACGGCCATGCGCATGCCCCAGCGACCGACCATCATCGAGAAGGTGGCGCCCATGACGAAAGCGGCTGCACGACCGATGGCGATGAAAATGCGGGCATTCGGCCCAAACATCTCCCTGGCTTCGGGCGTGGGCGGTACGATCCAGGCGCTGAAGAACAGGGCCAGCGTCAGGATGACCATCATGGGGATGATCGAACGCCGCTGGGTGTCCAGATAGGCGTCGGCGCCCTCGCGAATGGCATTCCAGACCTCCTGCATCTTGGGCGTGCCGATGTCCTTGCGCAGAATCTGAACGCGCAGAAAGTAGGCATAGGCCAGGCCCAGAACGGCGACGGCCATCACGGACCAGACCGCCAGCGTTTCAAAAGTGGTCATCTCAAGACGATACATAGCGGGCAGAATCCTCCTGAAAGCGAGACGGGATGAACAAACGCAACAAAAAAATGCCCCGGCTTCCGCAAAGCCCGGAGCATCTGAATCTCAATCGTTATTGGAACAGGCGCAGCAGGTGAGGAATGGAAGGGTGAGTCCTACGCGTCGTTGCCAGGACGACATGAGATGCCATAAAGCGGCCCAGGAACATATGCTGGTGATCGCAGCAGGCAACACCGACAAGGTTCGCAGAGCCTGTCACCGGCACCCTGGGGGTGGCCCGCACTCGATCGTTGCGATTGTAGAACTCGTTCCCAACAGTTGTCAAAAACCGAGGGGCCGTTTTCGTCTTCTCTCGTGCATCCCATCATGGGCCCAAAGTCGCAACGAAGGACGAACGACGGAAGACGAAATTTTCCGTCCTCCGCCCTTCGTCTCTCGTCCCCGCCATCAGTCCAACCCTTCACAGGCGCCGGTCTCCGGTTATCGTCTCCCCGTCACCAGCCACACCCCGGCGAAGATGAGGCTCATGGCGGCGGCGTAGCTCCAATGGAGCGGCTCGCGCAAGAAGACCAGGCCGAACACGACGGCAAACAGCGGGATGACATAGGTCACCATCGTCGTGGGCGTAGCGCCGATGGCCTTGATGAGCCGGAAGAAGAGGAAATAGGCGATGCCCGAGCCAAGGATGCCCAACCAGGTCACGGCGAAGAGCGCCAGGGCGCTGGGCCGCAGCTGCCAGGGCCGCTCCCAGACGATGGCCGGCACCAGCGTCCACAGGAAGGCAAAGCCCAACTGCGACGCCGCCAGTACCGCTGCGGGGACCTGTTGAAGGCGGCGACGGGTAAAGACGGAACCCAGCGCATAACCGGCCGAGGCCAGGATGATGGCCAGTTGCCCGGCCAGGCGGTCGGTCAGATGGGTCATGGCGTCCGTCAGGTCGGGCGCAAAGAGGAGCACAACACCGAGAAAACCCACCATGACCCCGGCCACCCGGCGGCGATTCAGCCGCTCATCGGCCAGGAACAGGTGGGACAGGATGACGGCGAAAAACGGGACCGTGCTGTTGAGGATGGCCGTCAGCCCGGAGCTGATGTATTGCTCGCCCCAGGTGATGAGGGTAAAGGGGATGAAGTTGTTGATGAAGCCGAGAAAGGCCAGGGCAAGAAGCATCTCCCCGCTTTGGGGCAGGCGCAGCCCCTGCTGACGCACCAGCGCCAGCATGACCAGCGCACCCAGGCCCAGCCGGATGGCGACCAGGGTCAGCGGCGTCAGGCCGCCTTCCAGGCCCAGCTTGATGAACATGAAGGAGGACCCCCAAATGGCGCTGAGGGTCAGGAACAGCAGGGCGTCTTTTCGTTTCATGGTATCCCCGGCGATCACGAGGCGCGCGTCGGTAGCGGTCAGCGCGCGCCTCGTGACCCGATGTTCACAGCGCGTAAAGCTCCCCGAACTTGGCCCGCAGATAGCGCATCAGCGGCTCATGGCTGGGCGGCTGTCCCGTGGCCCGTTCGATGAGATCGGCCGTGCGGTAGCGGCGGCCGTGGCGGTAGATGTGGGTGCGCAGCCAGTCCAACAGACCGGCAAAGTGGCCCCGGCGGATCTGCTCGTCGAGATCGGGTAGGTCGCGGTGGGCAGCCTCGAAGAACTGGGCGGCGTAGAGGGTGCCCAAGGCGTAGCTAGGGAAGTAGCCAAAGCCGCCGAAGGACCAGTGGATGTCCTGGAGACAGCCGAGGGCGTCGTTGGGCACCTTCAAGCCCAGATACCGCTCGAAGGTCTCGTTCCACACGGCGGGGATGTCGTCCACAGCGAGATGGCCTTCGATGAGGGGTTGTTCGATCTCGAAGCGGACCATGATGTGCAGGGCATAGGTCACTTCGTCGGCCTCGATGCGGATGAACGAGGGGCTGACCGCGTTGACGGCGAAGTAGAAGTCATCGAGGCTGACATCGCCCAGGGCGGCGGGATAGGTCTGTTGGGCGCGGGGGAAGAAATGTTCCCAGTAGGGCCGGCTGCGGCCGACGAAGTTCTCCCACAGTCGCGATTGGGACTCGTGGATGCTCATGCTGCAGGCTTCACCGACCGGCTGGCCGAAGGCCTCGGTCGGCAGGTTCTGCTCGTAAAGGCCGTGCCCGGCCTCGTGCAGGATGCCGAAGAAGGCCTCGTTGAAATAGTCGGCCGTGTAGCGGGTGGTGATGCGCA
>JANWYE010000128.1 GCA_025057175.1 Chloroflexus sp.
GACAACTTCGGCACCACATTCGGCATAATTAGCGTCTCACCGATGCTCGGCTCATCGATCGCGACCAGATTACGGCGGGCATGAACGTGGCGATCGCCGAAGAAATCGGCAATATCATTGAGCGGCGCAGCGGGGGTAGCAGTCGCATAACACCGCTGCAACACCTCGGCGCGAGTCAGCGAGCTGCACCAGTCGCGGACAATCTCGTTGACATCGCTGGCGTGGGCCAAGCGCACCTTCTGATCACCGTAGACGCTCGATGAGGCTAATTCGGGGCGGCCCATCGCGTTGGCAAGGCGGGCGAAGAGCTTGTCGGTCGCGCACGAGATCGCAACCCACTTGCCGTCTTTAGTCTGAAAATGACCGTGGGGGCAGGCAAACTCGTTGTGGTGCGAGCCGTGCCGTTCACGGACTTTGCCATACATGCCGTAGGCCGGCACCAACTCATCGCTACAGCGGAAGACCGATTCGTAGAGGGCGGCATCAACATACTGGCCGCACCCGGTCTGCTCGCGGTAGCGCAACGCCATCAACACGCCGATACAGCCATACAAACCGGTCATATAATCGGCCAGCGTGGTCGAACCCGGCGTGACCGGCGTTCCCTTGGGCATACCGGCTAGGTAGGCAATGCCACCCACAGCATGAGCAATGCGGGCAAAACCGGGCCGGTCACGGTACGGGCCAGTCTGGCCATAGCCGGTCACCCGGAGCATAATCAGGCGCGGGTTAATCTTGCTGAGCACATCCCAGCCCAGCCCCCACTTTTCCAGCGTCCCGGTGCGAAAATTCTCGCACAGCACATCAGCTTGAGCCACCAACTCCTTAAATACCCGCGCGCCTTCGGGATGTTGCAGATTGAGCGTCACCGAACGCTTGTTGCGCGACTCGCTCAGCCACGTGAGCGTATCACCGCGCGAAGTTGGCGTACCAAAACGGCGCAGGGCATCACCACCAATCGGGTGCTCCACTTTGAGCACATCGGCGCCAAATTCTCCTAGTAGGGTAGCGCAAAACGGCGCAGCAATGACGGTCGCGGCATCAATGACCCGTATGCCGGCCAGTGGCAACGTCGTACCAGTTTCAGCCATTGTAGGCACCTCGTCGTGATGAAATGACACCTCAATCCCAGCCTGTAAGTGACGTGTTGCGTTACGCCTTCGCTCCTCGTTGCGCGGGTGCAACCCTGATGCTCGCAGGAGATTGCTTCGCCATGCTCCACGCAGCTCGCAATGACAACGGGGCACGGGGCATTCCCCTCAGCGAACAGCCAAAACACATCACCATGTCAAATAATCTTGCGATTACGCAGTTGCTTAATCTCTTCGGCGGAAATATCGAGCAACTCGCGCAACACTTCGTAGGTAGCATTGCCCAATGGCGGGCCAAGGTTGGTAATGCGGCCCGGCGTCGCCGAGAGGGTTGGGATCACATTCGGCACTACCACTTCGCCCACTCCTTCCGCCTCGACTCGCGCCAGATTGCCACGGGCGCGGAAATGCTCATCGTTGAACATATCGGCAATGCTATTGAGCGGCCCAACCGGCACCTCTTTGTCAAGGCAGCGCTGCATGACCTCATCACGGGTCAACGAGCCAACCCAATCGATTGTGATCTGATTGACGAGATCGCGCGCCGCCAGCCGCTTACGCTGGTCGCCATACAACTCAGGTGAAGCCAATTCGGGCCGCTCCATCGCCTCAGCCAGCCGCTCGAACATCTTGTCGGTGGTACAGGCAATCGCCACCCACTTGCCATCTTTGGTGCGGAAATGGCCGTGAGGCACGGCAATAAAGCTGCCGGCACCCTCACGCTCGCGAATCTTGCCAAACAGACCGTAGGCTGGCGCGATCTCGTCGAGAATGCGGAAAACGGCTTCGTAAATACCGACGTCAATCAACTGGCCGCGACCGGTCTTTTCTTTGTGGCGGAGCGCGATCAAGATGCCTATGGCGCCAAACAGGCTGGCGATGTAGTCGCCAAGGGGCGCTGTGCCCGGCAACACTGGCGTTTCACCGGGGAAGCCGGCTAGATACGAGAGACCGCTAAAGGCGTGGGCAATGTGGGCAAAACCGGAACGACGGCGGTAGGGGCCAGTCTGGCCATAGCCCGACACGCGCAGCATGATCAAGCCGGGATTAACCGATTGCAACGTAGGCCACGACAAACCCCACTCTTCCATCGTACCGGGGCGAAAGTTCTCGATCAAGATGTCTGATTTGGCAACCAGTTTCAGGAACAGATTCACGCCTTCCGGCTGGCGCAGATCGATTGTCACCGACTTACGATTGCGCGCCTCGCTCAACCATGCGAGCGTGGCATCGTGGCGCGCCGTGGGTGTGCCAAACCGCCGCATCGGATCGCCACCGATCGGGTGTTCGACCTTCAACACCTCAGCGCCAAATTCACCCAAAATCGAGGCCGCATACGGCCCGGCTAAAAAGTTACCGACATCAATGACGCGAATGCCGCTAAGCGGCAACCGGTCACGATCGATGGTGCGCTCGGCGGTAGGGGTGGGAATGACCGGATCGGTATCTCGCTCGGTATTCAGTTCCGCCGCCTGCTGAAGTACCGATGTGTCGCCGTCCTCCGGCGCACCGTCCGTCTGATTTGTCATTTTCGTCGAGCGTCCCCCTCTTGCCATCGTTTGTACTCCTCCTCGCCATGCTGAAAAAACAGGCAGCAACACATCGCCGCCACGAGACCCCGCGAAGGCCGCCATGGCCGCATGCAGTTACGTGATCGGTTTCTCTGATCGGGTGATGCGCGTGTTTGTAACATAGCACAAGGAATACCGTTGCGCAATTACCAGTTTCCAACTTTTAACTATGAGTTGATATAAGTAAATCCTTAGATCTAGATCGCTACAATAACAATACACATATCTGACGGCCGCAAATAGCACATACCTAGCGCGATGTCTTCAATTCGAGTACGCTGATACAAACCACATGGCAACCGCTTACTGGCCGCCACGACAGCAATTAGGTTGAGAGTCGCATAGCAGCGCAGAGCACAAGGAGACAACAGCGCCATGAGCAGCGAAGACTGGACGGCGTGGATCGGGCGCACCGAGGTAGTTGAGGATGATATCTGTCTAGCACAGGCATTGGCAGCAGCGGCAACGCTAGAGCCACCGTCGGCGCCACTATCCGCCGGCGCAGCTCTGCCACCGCTCTGGCATTGGTTCTACTTCTTGCCTCGCGCGCCGCAGTCAAAACTTGGCAGCGACGGCCATCCGCAACGGGGTGGCTTTATTCCACCCATTCCGTATCCGCGGCGGATGTTTGCCGGCGCACGCATCCGCTTTCACCATCCGCTACTGATTGGACAGCCGGCTCGCCGCGAAGGGATCATCCGCAACATTACCCAAAAAAGCGGGCGCACCGGCCCGCTGGCGTTTGTCACAGTCGGCTACCAGATCTACCAAGGCGAGACGCTCTGCATTGAAGAGGAGCAAGATATTGTCTATCGCGAACCGGGAGCACCGGTGCCAGCGCCGGTGCCGGTTGAACTGCCGCCGGTTTCTGACGCTATTACCCGCATTGTCGTCCCCGACACTCGCCTGCTCTTTCGCTTTTCGGCATTGACCTTCAACGCGCACCGCATCCACTACGACCGGCCCTACGCCCAACAGGAAGAGGGCTACCCCGGTTTGGTCGTGCATGGGCCGCTGGTAGCGGTGTTGCTGATGGAATTGGCCCGCCACAACACAACTCGGCCCATCACTGGCTTTAGCTTCCGTAGCCAAGCGCCGATCTTTGATCTCGCCCCCTTCCGGCTGCTCGCTCGCTTCGGCGATGATCGGGTCGAGCTGGAAGCGCAGGGGCCTGACGGTACGACGGCGCTGAGCGCAACGGCAGAGTTGGGGTAAAGCAGATATGCGTTGGGGGCGATGCATGATGCATTGCCCCCAACAGAATAAAATGTGAACGTATTCACACATTTTCTGCAACAAAAAGCACAATGTATATCAAATAGATCATATTACAATTCTCAGTGGTAATATCTTCACTCACTTTCTGCCCACTCTTTGCTACATTTGAGCTGCGAGTTCTCCCCGCTTGAGACACAGATAAATTGATCGGCTATGCGCTCTAGAGAGTGAGCGTGCTCGTGCTGCAACCGGTATCGGTTAGGCAGCATGTTGAGCATACGCCGCAAAGATGCGCGTAGGACGGCATAGGCTAGCTTGGGGGGAATGGAGGTCAGGAAATTGTTTATAACGCAACCTAGAAAGGAGTCCGGCCCGTGGAAGCAGAAATGCAATTGTTCGTTGATTCGTTGCGTAAGAACATCACTGCCGAAGATGTGGTCAACTTTGAAGCGTGTATGGATTGCAAGATGTGCGGTGAGGCTTGCGCGTGGTACCTCGTCACCGGTGACGAGAAGCTGCATCCTACCCACAAGACCGGCTTCATTCGCCAGATTTATCAGCGGTATCTGACAATTGAGGGTCGCATTGGCGGCGCCCTAGGGCTGGTGCCTACCCCTACAGTGGCAGACCTGAAAGAAAATATGCAGTACTTCTGGGCCTGTACTGCTTGCGGTCGCTGCACGCTGGCTTGCCCTTCCGGCATCAGCATTCGCCGCATGGTGCGGCTGGCCCGCGCTGCCTACTCGGATTCAGGACTGAGCAATGCTAATCCGACGATCCGCTCGATTGTCGAGAATACCGATCGCCACCGCCACAGCTTCGGCCTCACCGCTGCCCAAGTGCTGGGCCGGGTCGGCCTCTTCTTGCGCAGCGAAGGTCTTGAGGTGCCGGTCAATGTGCATGGCGCTGAGATGCTGTTTGTCTGCCCGGCTGCCGGCAATACCAAAATTCCCGACTATGGTATCAAATTGATCAAAATCCTGAATGCCGCCGGTGTAAGTTATACGATTTCACCCTATGTGATTGACACCGGTACCGAAATTGATCATATTGCTGTGCATCATAACCTGTCGAAGCAGATGCTGTTAGATTGGGAGCAAGAAGCCGATCGGTTGGGGGTGAAGTCGATCTTGCTGGTGGAGTGCGGCTGCGATACGCGCACGCTGTATGCCGAAGCTACCGAGACGCTGGGCCGCCCGTTCCGCTATCCGATCGTGAGCGTTGATGCGTTGATGCTTGACCTCATCCGGCAGGGCCGGTTGCCAATTGAGAAGACCGATCTGAAGGTGACGCTGCACGATCCTTGCTATGCTACCCGCCTGTCTGGATTGGGTGATCTCTTCCGCGAGCTGCTAAACCTCGTGACCGACAACTTCATCGAGATGACGCCCAACCGCGAGCATAACTATTGCTGCAACGGCGGGGCCGGCGGAATGCGCTTGCCGGAAAACACCAATTTGCGCCGCAAGATTTCGGTGCTGAAAGCTAACCAGATCCGCGCCACCGGCGCTGATTATGTCACGTCGCCGTGTGTAGTCTGTACACTGTCGCTGGAGGATACCTGCCAGACCTATAACTTGTCAGCTACTGGCGACCGGATGGCGCTCGTGTTGTTCGAGGTGGTCTACGCGGCGATGGAGCCGGCGCTGGCCAAGCGGGGTGAACTGGATCGGATGCGGGTGCCGGCTGAGCTGCGCAACCGCGATCGCGAGTTCTTCATTGCCCATAGCATCGAGGGCCAGATGGCGACGCTGATGCAGCAGCCTGACTTCCCCGCCTTGCTCGATTGGCTGGAGAAGGATGACATCGTTAAGCGGTTTAGCAAAGACCATCCGCAGGTTTATGAGCAGTTGCGCGCGTTGCGCGAGATGGCGCTCGATCCGGAATGCTGCCCATAGACGAACGGTAGCCCCCACCCCGGCCCTCCCCCTCCGGGGGAGGGAGTGGCCACAGCGGGGGGCTAGGAGGGGGCGCTAGCCACCTCGGAGATAGCGCTCCTCCCACCAGCGGGGGGAGACAGGGAGGGGCCGATCCGAAGCCCCCCACCCCGGCTCTCCCCCTCCGGGGGAGGGAGTGGCCACAGCGGGGGGCTAGGAGGGGGGCGCTCCGAAGCCCCCACCCCGGCACTCCCCCTCCGGGGGAGGGAGTGGCCAAACGCTGACACATCAATGAGAACCATCAGCCGAGGAGGTGTGTGATGATTGAATTGCTGAACGCGATTGCGCCGGTGGCGATAGCCATCTTTGTGGTAGGAGTCGGGTTACGGTTGGGCCGGTTTGGGATGGCGCTGATCACAAAACGACATCCGCGTGGCGTCTCGCCCACCTTTGTGTCGCCGCCGCGCCGGATGGGTTTCTTCGAGGCATTGAACGCGGTGCTCTTCGGCCCCTTCAAGCATTTTTACAAGCGATCTAACCCGACATGGGGGCGCGGCTATCTGTTGTATCACGTGGCGATTATCACCGAAGTGATCGGGTATTCGATCTCGGCCTTGATCGTGTTTGCCAATATTCTGCTGGGCCGGCCAGTGCCCGATGTGGCGACCCACGCTGAAGTGAGCTACAACTATTCGCCGGCTAACCTGCTCGCGATCATCTTCGGCAACGGCGAGATGATGCAAGCACGGTTCTTGTTTGGCGATTTTGCACCGTACTTTATCGGCATTACGTGGGTAGCAGTCGGTTTTGCGGTAGCCGGCAACTTGCACTTGATGGTAGCGCTGCTGCGCAAGTGGAGCGGCGCGGTGGTGGGTGACATTGATCACGCTGCGCAGGGCCTGCGCACGCCGGGTCGGCTGACGTGGGATCGGGTGACAATCCGCACGATTATCTTCTGCATTATCTGGACGGAGCTGCTGGCGCGGTTGCACATTGTGCCCGGTATTGTCTACTTCCACGCGCTGCTGGGCTTGGCGCTGTTTGTGCTGCTGCCGTTTACCTATCTGTTCCACATGGCCTACAACTTCCTCGCTATCTTTTACGCGGTGCGGCGTCGTATGGAGCGCACGATTGCCTAACCGTGATGGCAAACGTCATGCCGGGGCTGCCACCCGTTCCGCCCCGGCGTAGATATTGCACGATGCGCCGCGCAGGAAGCCGATCAGGGTCATGTTGAAGTGTTTGGCCAATGTCACTGCTAGCTCCGATGGCGCGCCAACGGCTACCACGACCGGAATGCGCGCCATGAGCGCCTTTTGCATAATCTCGAAGCTAGCCCGCCCGCTGACCAGTAGCACCGATTGGCCCAGCAGGTCAAGCTGGCCGGCGAGCACATGCGCGCCGATCAGTTTATCAAGCGCATTGTGACGGCCAATGTCTTCGTGCAGCGCCAGTAGCTGTCCGGCAGGGGTGAAAAGGGCCGCAGCGTGCAGGCCGCCGGTGCGGACAAAGAGGTCTTGCGCTTGGCGCAATGCCATGTCGAGCCCGGCTAAGACTGCGCACGAGATCCGCAACGACGGATCGCTGGCCAGTGGCGTGCAGCCGCGCAGCCGCAACGCCTCCAGCGAGGCTTTGCCACACACGCCGCACGACGACGAGACGAAGAAGAGCCGGCGAGCGTGTTCGAGGTCGATTTCGAGATCAGGGCGCGGCGTGACAATGATGGTGTTGAACCGCGCCTCTTCGTCGAGTTCGGCATCAACGCAATAGCGGATGGTGCTGATGTCGTAGCGGTCACGGATGAGGCCTTCGCTAAAGAGAAAGCCGGCGGCCAGCTCGACATCGGCCCCCGGCGTGCGCATCAATGTGGCCAACGGCAGAGTGCGCGCACTGTCAGGCAAGGCCAGCCGGATCTCCAGCGGCTCTTCGACGACCACAGCATCTTTTTCGTGCCGCCAGTGCCCGTCACGGATTTTGACCACGGTGCGCCGGCGGATGGTTGCACGGGTGATCATTGGCTGTTAACCTTCACCTGCTCTAGTTGTTCCGATGCTACGCGGTGAATACTGACTACTGCCTTGTACGCCGGCACCCCCGAACCGGCATCGCGCCGGCGGGCATCAATCAAGACGTTCCCTTCCGGCCAATGCACTTGCACATTGCCCGGCTTGAGCGGCGCGAACTTAATTTTGGCCCGCATCTCGCCGGTATCTGAACGTAGCACCACCCACTCGCCTTCGCGCACCCCCAACTGCGCCGCGTCATCGGGGTTGATCAGCACATCGTCGCGCGCGGCGCCATTTAATGGGTCGCGCTCGGCGTGGACGAGCGAATTGAACTGTTTGCCGCGCCGAGTCTTGAGCGCGAACATACCCGGCGGCAGTTGGGTTTGCGGCGGAGTGAGCGGCGCAAAGAGCGCTTTGCCGTCGGGAGTGGCAAAGTGGCCGTCACGGCAGAGAATGCGCCCGCCCCATTGCACGTGATCGCCGGCCTTGCGCAGGCGCTGAATGCCATCGTAATCGGGAATGATGCGGGCAATCTCTTCCCGGATTTGTTGGCCATCGGCAAACCGGATCAGGCGCGAGCGTTCGGGGTAGGCGCGCTCGGCCACCTGCATGAGTATCTCCCACTCGCTGCGCGCCTCACCCGGCGGCGGGGCAATGAACGGCGAAAAGATGATCTCGCGTTCGGTAGAGGTCTCTGTGCCGCCGTCACGCTGCTCGTAGCGGGTCGCTGCCGGCAGCAAGATTACGGTATCGGCGGGATCGACCAGCATCTGGCTGGTCAACACAATATCTTGATGAACGCGCAACGCCGGTTTGCTAAGCGCAGCGCGGATGTAGTTTGGGTCGGGCATGGTATCGAGGAAGTTGCCGCCAACAGCATAGAATACATCGAGCAAGCCATCGTGGGCGGCATCGAGCATCTCGCCACAGCTTAGCCCCTTCCAATCGGGCACGGCAAAACCCCACTGCGCGCTCAGCCAGCGCGCCTGTTCAGCATTAACCGGCCTTCCACCGGGGAAAGCGGTCGCCAGACAGCCCATCTCACCGCCGCCTTGCACGCCACTGTGGCCGCGGATTGGCATCACTCCACAGTATTCGCGCCCTATGAAACCGCGGGCCAGCGCCAGATTAAGAATGGCTCTCACGTTCTCTACGCCATACTCGTGCTGGGTAATACCCATGCTCCAAATGAAGACGGCACTCTTGGCATGGGCGAGCGCCTCGGCCAGAGCAAGCATCTCGGCGCGGGTTGAACCACTCGCCTGTTCCAATTCCGCCCACGACTGCCCGGCCAATGCGGTTTGTAGATCGGCAAAACCACGGGTATGCGCCTCGATAAAGGCCCGGTCGATCCAGTCACGCTCGATCAGATGCTTGAGCACACCGTTAAGGAAGGCAATATCACCGCCAGTGTGGATCTGGAAGAAGCGGTCGGCAAGGCGAGTGCCGAACAGCGCACTCTCGAACACACTTGGCACCCAATAGCGTTCGAGGCCCGGCTCGCGGTAGGGATTGATCACGAAGATGCGCGTGCCGTGCTGCTTGGCATAGTAAAGATACTTGGTCGTCACCGGCTGATTGTTGGGCGCGTCACTGCCGATGAAGAGCAGCACATCGCTGCCGATCCAATCGCGGTAGCTACAGGTTGAAGCGGCCACACCAAGGGCCTGTTTCATAGCCGTAGTGCTAGGCGCGTGGCAGAGGCGAGCGGCGTTATCAACATTGTTGGTGCCGAGAAAACGGGCCACCTTCTGCGCCACGTAGTAGGTCTCGTTGGTAATGCCGCGCGAGGTGAGATAGAACGCGATCCGGCGCGGATCGGCAGCGCGGAGGCGGGTGGCAATCTCATTTAGCGCCTCGTCCCAACCGATCCGGCGGAAGCCGCGCTCGCCGCGCCGGCGGATCATGGGGTAGGGCAGGCGGCCTAAAGCGCGCAGCTCGCGCCCGCTTAGATGGCGCAGCGCGGCTGCATCCTCCAACCGGCGCACATCGAGCGGTGGCATCGTGTTGAGGCGCAGTAGATTGAGCCGCACCGTGCAGAGATGCACACCCTTCATGGTAAAATCGCGCAACCCGGTCGTACCCAACGCGCACCCGTCACACACGCCCTCATTCAAGATGCGCCATGCCTTGCCGAGATTATCGCGATTTTCCCACACTGTGCGCGCCATCTCCCAGTAATGGTTGGGCTTGACTTGACCAAGCCCGTTGGGTACCAGACTCACCCACGTCGCCGGATTCCAGCCCCGTCGTTTCATGCTGCCTCCTCGCCGGTTGATGTGGTTGGGGGATGCTCTGTTTCCATTGTACCAGCAAATAGCAATGAGATAGCAATATTTGGCAAGACAAGTATTGTGCCAGATTTCACACATGGTCAGCGCTGATTGAGCGGAATGTGTGCTATTATCGTGGCTACATCGGTTAACGGTTTGTCTACCGTGCGCTGCGAGCATCACCTTCGGGAGAAATGGCAGCTCTTCCGCGCGCGAGATCGCGGGTGCGGCAGGTGCCAAGAGGCCGGTACCTGCCAGTTCGCAACCGTTAACAGCGGAGCTGGTCTGGCGCAGGATAGCGTAATGTGGAGACGAGCAATGTCTGATCTCCCTGTCCCCACCGATCAACCAATGCCGTCACCGATGCCAGCGTGGAGCTACACCTTCTTCAATCCCGCCTTTACTGTTCTCCTCCGCTCGCCATTCCACTGGCTCATCAGCCACATGATGCTGATCCTCATCTTCACAGGCCGCAAGACCGGCAAACGCTACGAAGTCGTGGTGGTCTACCACGAAGAGGGTGGCAAGCTTTACACCTTCTCCAATACCAACTGGAGCAAGAACTTCATCGGCGGCGCGCCCGTGACTTTGATTCTGCGCGGCAACCATGTGCCGGCCACGGCACGGGTAGTGG
>JANWYE010000129.1 GCA_025057175.1 Chloroflexus sp.
GTGATTGTAGGGCCGTGGGTTTGGCAGGGCGAGTACCAACTGACCCGCCTTGCCGAGCGGTCGGGGACCCTTAGAGCGCGAATTGAAGCGCTGCGTGACCGATTGCTCAGCGCCGAAGCGGTTGGTCAAGGGGCTATTTTCCCGGCAGGGCTGGCTGCGCGCTGGGCGCAATTACTGTTGCGTGGCGGCGCTGAGCGGAACGAGCCGGGAACGCATGTGCCGTAGTCGCCACTACCGTTAGCAAACCGTTTCAGATCGCAGGTCGTAACCTCGGAGAAAGGAGCCAACTTTATGGTGAAACCTCAGCATGGTGGACAGCAGCAGCGGACGACGATCGTACCGATCGAACGGAGCAAATTGCAAACCATTATCACACAAGACACGCCAGAAGCGATTCGGGCGCTGGTGAAAGAGGCTGATCAGTTTGGCGAAGCGTTGAGCCGTGGGCTAACCACTTCGCAGATTCGCAATATCTTTGGCGAAGTGCGCGCGATTGAGCAAGAAGTGCCGGTAGGAGCTGAGAAGCTGCCGATTACAGTGCAACGCCGGTTGCTGATGCTCAAGCCGAAGCTGGCCTACCAAGTGGGCCGGTTTAGCAACAACGAAGCCCTGCGCGCTTTTGCCGACACGCTCACGGAAGCCATTGGTCTAATTGGCGATGACGTGCGCCGGTTCCATGCCTTTGTCGACCTGTTTGAAGCAATTCTGGCCTACCACCGTCGCTACGGTGGCAAGACGAACTGAAACAAGGGAGGTTGTTTGCCATGAAAACTCGTGCTGTAACCTTGCACGGTCGCATCTTCCTGCGCGCCAACATCGAACTGCTGACCGGTCTGCATATCGGTGGCGCGGCTGGTGGGCTTGAGATTGGCGGCCTTGACAAACCGGTCATCCGTAACCCACGTAACAACCAGCCTTACATCCCCGGTTCATCGCTCAAGGGTAAACTGCGCTCGCTGATGGAAAAGGTCTATGGCGCGCCGCAGACCTTCCGCGTGAACGAGGGGGTTTACGTGCATGTGCCGACGAATGAAGAGGAATACCGTCGCTTTTACTCGATTGCCGGCGTGTTTGGCACGCTGCCCAATCACAAAGACTTAACCATTAGCATCCCTACTCGCCTTGCCATCCGCGATGTGCCGCTCACGCCGGAATCAGAACAGGAGCTGCGCCAGTTGCGCACCGATTTGCCATACACCGAGATAAAGTGGGAGGCGGCGATTGACCGGGTGACGTCAGCGGCTGCGCCGCGCCAGATCGAGCGAGTGCCGGCGGGCGCGGTGTTTGGCCCGGCTGAGGCGGTCTACAGCGTGTATGCCGGCGCAGGTGAGACGGTAGCTGAGGTGGTCAAGCTATTTGGAGCGTTGCTCGAAGCCTTTACCTATCTCGAAGACGACTACTTGGGCGGGATGGGGTCGCGCGGCAACGGGCAGGTGCGGTTGTGCGCCGTGCAGGTTGCGGCCCGCCGGCTCAAGGCCGGCCAGTATGGCGATGCGCAGCCGGTGGCGAAAGCCCCTACTTTGCGCGAGTTGGATCGCGAGCAGGTGATCGCCACATTACAGCAGATCTTTGCCGAATGAGGCGCGTCGCATACGCCGAGCAGCCGCGTATGCGGCGACCAAGCATCTATTGGAGCTTGATATGCCAACTTTGACCGTTTATCTGCTCACGTCACCCAATCCTGCCACTGCGCTGGCCTGCCACTTTGGCCGGCAAGGGATCGGATTGGAGGAGACGAGCGAGGCGCTGGCTTCTGACTCGTTGTTTGCGGCGTTGGTGGCGCAGGCGGCCTTGAGTGAAGCGGAGTTTGCCGCTGATGGTGCGCCAGCGTGGGCGGCGGCGTTTGCGCAGGGCGAGCCGCCGCTGCGCCATAGCTCGCTTCTGCCGGCAGTGGGGGGGCTGCCGTTGCTGCCGCGCCCGTTGTTGCCGTTACGCTTGCCGGCGCAGGCCGACGTTGCCGCCAAGCAACTGAAAAAGCTGCGCTACCTCTCGCCGCGGCTCTTCGAGCTGGCTTGCCGAGGTGCAGAGCTGCCGGCTGAGATGATCGCGTTGCAGCAAGGCAAGGTCTGGCTGAGCGAAACTGAAGCGCGACAGTTGCCGGCGCCATGGAAGCCGGCGAGCGGCGAGTCTGATGCAGCGTGGCGCGCGCGCCTGCGCAGCACATTGCTATGGCAGATCGATGCTATCCCGCGAGTGACACTCGACCGGCTCAGCGCAGCTTCGGCCTACTACGAAGTGGGGCGGGTGGTCTTTGCGCCGGGAGCCGGATTGAGTGTGCTGGTCGCTTTTCATGATCCGGCCGCGCAACCGCGCTTCGAGCGTCTGTTGACCCTGCTTGGCGAGAGCGGGCTAGGCGGCAAGCGCACCAACGGCTACGGCGCGTTTAGCTGGCAGCGCAGCGAATTGATCCTGAACTTGCCTGAGCCACACCGGCGCGCAGTGCTGCTCTCTCGGTATGTCCCTACCCCTGACGAACTAGCGTTGGTGCGCGATGCGCAATCGAAGTATCAGCTCGCCAATGTGGGCGGTTGGTTTTTGGCCGCCAACGGCGTGACGGCCCGGCGCAGACCGGTGATGATGATTGCCGAGGGCGCGGTGCTGGCAATCACTGATCGCTTACCGAGCGGGCGAGTGATTGATGTGCGGCCCGATGACAGCGTGCCGCATCCGGTTTATCGCAGCGGGTTAGCGTTGGCGGTGGGTGTGCCGGGTGCGTGAGGGTAGTGGCGCCTTGTGCGCCTCCCCTTTTGTACAGGCTGTGGCCAAAGAAAGGACTGCTATGCCATCGATCAACCACGTCTATCGTTTGCGCATCGAAACGCTTAGCCCGCTCTGCGTGCTGAGCGGGACGCGGTTGTATGAAGAGGTTGATTTCTATATCGGCGACGACAACAAAACGACCTACGTGATTGATAGCAATGCTGCGCTTGAGTTGGCGTTGCAGCGCTGGATCGAGCGCCAACCGTCGCCTGAACAGCAACAGGCCGACCTCTTGGCCCGTGAGGAGAAGTTGCGGCAGCGCCAGCAGCGCAATATCGCCGAGATTCAACGGTTCGAGCAATCGCCGCCGCGCGATCCGCGCAAAGCTGAGAAAGAGGAGCAGCGGCTGAGGACGGAAGCGCAGAAGATCAAGGAGGATTTGGAGCGGCTGCGCAGAGATCAGGCTGAGTTCGCGGCGACCGGCGGAACCGGCCCGGTCGTGCCGCCAGAGCTGTTGCGCAGCAGTGGTGTGAGCGATTTGCTCAAGAGCAATTTATTGCGCAAGGACGATTTGGCCGATGGCTCGCCTATTGTGCGCTATGCCTACGCTGGCCGGCCTGAAGTGAAGACGGGAAGTAGCGAGATTCTGGCCTGTGTCAAAGACCCAGCCGATCGGTTGTACCTGCCCGGATCATCGCTCAAGGGCGCGCTGCGCAGCGCCTTGGCATGGGCGCTTGCCCCAGAACGGGCGGGTCAGCAGTTGCTGTCATACGCCAGCGCCCGCGATAACCGCCAAGCGGCGAAGCCAATAGAAGCGGCTATCTTTTACGGTCAAAAACGGCGTGATGACCGCCGGGTCAGCCACGATCTGTTACGAGATGTAATGCGCGCCGTTCACGTTAGTGACAGCCAACCACTGGCGCGAAGCCCGGTTCTCTTGCAGGTACGGGTCTTCCCGCGCGGTTCTCCCATCACTGTAGAAGCAATGCCGGATGGCGTGACCGTATCCGCAGTCTTGCGCGTCGAGCAGTACCCCTTTACCGATCGCGCAGCCCGTGACATCATTGATTTTGGCGACTGGGCGCAGCGTTTGCAGCCGGCGGCGCTGGCCGCTATCGGGCGGCAACGGGCGCAGGCGCTCATTGCGGGTGAGCAGGCCTTCTTTAAGCGGCACACCGGCGCGGCCGAGTTGAGCCGCTTCTACGACCAACTGGCTAAACGACTCGAGCAGCTCAATGGCACCACCGCGTTTCTCATCCCTATCGGCTGGGGTTCGGGCTGGCGCGCCAAGACTCTCGATGAACGCTTGCGGGGCGAGCAGCGCGAAGCGACCTTCGTCGCTGCGGTCAAACAGTACAATATGAAGCTCAACCGCCAGCGCTCTGATCGTTTTCGGCCCGGCGATCTCTTTCCGGCGACGCGCAAGGTCATTATGCGCAACGGCCAGCCGTGGCTGCCGTTGGGGTGGGTATGTGTCACCATTGAGACGTAATTGGAGCGCATTGATGACACAGGCCCCACGGATGGGCATGGTTGGCCGAGCAGGGTTATCCTGCCAAATCGCCACATCGGTTTTCACACCATATAGGAGCAAGCCTGATGACCATTCTTGTCATGTGCAACATCGGCAATAGCGATCTGGTGGCTGATGGCAAGCGCCCACAACGCCCGCGCCCTGAAGGCGAAGCGCTCTGGCAGACCTTTGCCAATCACCATTTCGAGCTACCAATCATTGCGCCGTGTCTCGACTATATCCGCCGGCAGCATCCCAATGAACCGGCGCGCCTGATCTGCTTCTACACCGATCAGCCGGAAAGTCCGGCCACCACTCGTCCTGATCGCTCCGGCACCAGCCTGCGCGATAAAGACACCATCTGGTTTGCGCGGATTGCCGCTCGGCTGGCGCAAGAGCGCTACGCCGGCTGGCTGGTGGAAGCGCGGGCAGAACGAATCGAGAACCAGCGCGGCCCTGATCTCAATCCCAGTATCTATGACGAGGCATTTGAAGCCTATGCCTACTTGATGGGGCGTCTCGCCGATCCAGATGCCAGCTTTTGCTACATTCTCACCGCCGGCGGGATTCCGGCGTGCAATTTTGCGTTGCAGCTACAGGCGATTATCGTCTATGCCAAGCGGTGCCGATTTGTCTACCCGCCTGAAGGGGGCCGAGTGACCGATCTGCGCATCGGCGAGAAGATGCTCGAATCGTTTCAACGCATCAATGCCATCGCTGCGCTCGAACAGCGCAACTTTCCGGCGGCGTTGCTCGGCGCGCGCGGAGCCAAAGTGGCCGAGTGGGTGCTGGCCCTGCTCGAATATGCCGTCTATCGCGAAGCCTTCGATTTCCAGCGCGCGCAACAGGCCATTGAACAAGCCGAACGGCTGGCTAGCGGCACCCAGCGCGCTTTTTGCGCCGAATTGCGCGACGATCTGAGCCGGCTGAGCGAGCGCAACGATCCAGCAGCGCTGCTCTGCGAGGTGGCGTACAGCGCCGAGATCGCCTTTCGCAACGGGCGCTACGCTGATATGCTCGGCCGCATCTTCCGCTTTCAAGAAGGAGTGCTGCGCTTGATCGTCGAACGCTATCTTGGCCTGCCCACCGATTTCAGCCAAGCGGTGCGCGAGGCGAATCTTGCCCGCTACCTCGAACAAATAGACGCTAACCCGGCCCTGCGCGACTACCTCGAACAGAAGACGATTGATGGCAAGCCGCTGCGGTACCGCGATGGCCCCAATCGGCCTGTGATGCAGGCGCTGCTCGAGTTTGTGCGCGATGGCGGCTTGCGTAGCGATGGCAAACCCTTCGCCAACAAGCAAGAGCGCGGGCGATTGGGCGGGGTGAAGGCGCTGCTTGATCGACTCGACAGTTTGGCCCAACTGCGTAACCAGAGCGTCATTGCTCACGGTTTTGCCGGCGTCTCGTATGAAGCGATTAAGGAAACTTACAAGGGCGGCGCTGATCAGATCATGGCCGATCTGCGCGAGGTGCTTCACCTGCTCGGCATTGTCGAAGCACCCTCACCGTTCGACCGTATTGCCCAGCAGGTTCGGGTTGAATTGCAACGAAGCGTATGAACGCACTTTTGATTTGCAATGTTGGCACGCGCGACGTAATGTGCGCCGATTTTCCCAAGGCTAACACAACCGAGCGGCAGTGGGCGCAAGAGGCGCTTGCGCGCTATGATCAATTGCGCGCTGGCTTTGAACTGCCGATCATCGGCAAGGCGTTGCACTATCTGGACCAACGGCAGATCGCGCTGACACAAGTGATCCTGATTGCCTCCGATCAGCCGGCGGGAATGGCTGAACGCTTTCGCCAAAGCGACACTGTGCATTCGGCGGCGCTCATTGCCCGTCTGCTGACCGATGGCTTAGCGCCCTACCCGCCCATCGCGCCAGAGCGTATTGTCACATGGATTATCCGCGATGAACACGGTCGCGGCGGCGATCCGTCCGATTACGATCTGACCCTTCGCTTTTGCGAGCGGATGTTAGCGCCGTTAGCGCAAAAATACCCCGGCCACACCGCCTTTCTGCAGGTCTCCGGCGGCACGCCCGCCATGACCACCAGCCTGCTGATTGCCGGCACCGAAGCCTTCGGCGGGCGCACCGAGGTGCTATCAATCCCGCCGCAAGCAGCGCCGGTTGCCATCAATACCGGGCGGCGACTGTTAGCAGCGCCGCTACGGGCAACGATCCGGTCTAACGCCGACACCTACGCCTACGCTGCTGCGGTCAAAACCTTTCTCGAACAAGAGGCTATTATTACCGACCGGCTCGATCCAGTTGCGGCCAAGCTGATTGCGCCGCTGCTCGCGTATGCCCACCATCGCTTCAACTTCGACTTTGCCAGCGCGCGCCGGGCGCTCGACAAGGCCGGGCCGGCGGGGCCGTGGCAAGCCGAGATCAACGAGCTGCGCGCGCAAGTAACCGATCCTGACCGGGTGCTCCGCCTTGCTGAAGTTGTGCATGCCGCTGCTGCCCGATATGAAATTGGCCTCTACGCCGATTTTCTTGTTCAAGTGGTGCGTTTTGAAGAAAACCTGCTTCGTTACCTCTGCTTACAGCGCGGCGCGATCTTCCGCAATCGCCAGCGCGCAATCGACGCCGATGGCTCGTATCTAGCCCGTGAATGGCTCCAACGGCAATCTTTTAGCCTTGCCCGCGACCGCGATCCCAGCCGTGATTTGCACGCCGATCGGTCTGTACTGCGCGAATTGCTCGAAAAACTGATGGCCGAGCGCCAAGAACGGAACCGTGGGTTGCTAGCTGCGATTGATCAACTCGGCGAACTGATCAAGCGGCGGAACGAACTGACCCACCAGCTCGAAGGCGTGCAAAAGAGCGGTCTTGCCCGCGCCTTTGCCGGCCCATCCGCCCGATCAGAAGAAGCCGATCGGATTGTGGCGCACCTGCAATCGTTATACGAACAGACCTGTGGCAAAGCGTTGCCCGCATCGCCGTATCAGCGGATCAACGGGCTGCTCGAACGCCTGTTGCGGCAGCCGGTATAAAGACATGTAGCCGCAGGTTTATGGTTTACATTTGGTTGCCATCTTCCTTACAATATAAGCATCACTCGGCTGGTTGTTGAGGAAAGCGACCATGGTTGGGCAAGAGCGCTACCGTCGTCTATCCGCGCGGATCGCCCCTCACGCAAAAGCAAGGTGACAATGTCACCAAGCGATTGCAGGCCATCAACTCTTGCCCGCCGGCAATCAACAACCGTTGCGCACAACATATCTGCGAGCACCTTAACAATCGAATACATGGTACTCTGCGCATGCAACGGCGATTATTAGTATCATACAAGAAACCTTCCCGCAGAGCCGTTATGCCGCTCTGCGGGAAAGCCTGCAACGATGCAAGGAGCGATCGCAGGCCAGATTGTGCCGGAACCAAGGAAGCGCACTATGCCACAAGCCATCGTCTTTACCCTACGACCATCTGTTGCCGCGTCTGTACCCGGCAATCTTAGCCGGGCCGCGCATGCCGCCATCTTACGCCTAATCCGCGCTGCCGATCCCGACCTCGCCGCCCGCATTCACGACGACGAGGGGCGCAAGCCACTGACCGTCTCGAACATCCTAGAGCTGAATATGGGCGCGCGAAGCGTCACCGTTGACCCCAACCGCGACTATCATCTGCGTGTAACGTTGCTTAGCGCCGAGCTTGAGCGGATCGCTGCGGCATGGACGGCGGAGAATATCGGTGAACTCGACCTCGACGGCTATGCGTGGCGGGTTACTGCGCGGACTGCCAATGCCGCCGAACATCCGTGGGCCGGCAGCGCGACCTACCACCAACTAGTGCAGCCACTACTCAGCCGTCCGGTTGATGTCCCACACACGTGGACACTCGAATTCGCTTCGCCGGCCACCTTCCGGCAGCGCGGCATGACCATGCCGCTACCGCTGCCCGATCTCGTCTTCGGTAGCCTGCTCGAACAGTGGAACGCTTCATCAGAACTGGCGTTGCCCGAAGAAGTGCGCCGCTATGCAACCGAGTGTCTTGCCATCAATCGCTACGGATTGCGCAGCGCCCGCGCTTCCACCAGTGGCGGCGCGATCCAAATCGGCGCAGTCGGCCAATGCTCATACCGCGCCATGACCGGCGACCGCTACTGGCGCGCCTGCGTCGACGTGTTGGCCAGTTTCGCATTCTACAGCGGTGTTGGCGCCGGCACCACGCGCGGCTTTGGCCAAACCCGGCTTGTAGCCAAACGCGCTGCTGAGCAACCAGAGCAAGACGATGGCGACTCTCTACGTGATTGAACAGGGCGCCGAAATCGGCTGCGACGGCGAGCGGATCGAGGTGCGGCGGGCTGGCGAAGTCATCGGCAGCGTTCCGCTGGTCAAACTCGACGACATCGTCATCTTCGGCAACGTTGGCATCAGCACACCGGCGATGAAACGGCTCCTCGATCGCGGCATCGAAGTCACCTTCATGACCATCGAGGGGCGCTACCAAGGCCGGCTCATTGGTCAAACCACCGCGCATGTTGCGTTACGCCAAGCCCAATATGCCTGTGCTGCCGACAACGGGCGGGCGCTAATGCTCGCGCAAAGCTTTGTCGAAGGCAAGCTACGCAACCAACGCGCGCTCCTCCAACGCTTCAGCCGCAACCGAGCGGAACCCCCGCCGGAAGCGATTGCGGCAGCCAACGACCTCGACACCTACATCAAGCGGGTCAAACGCACCACCCGGCTCAGTTCACTGCTCGGTGTCGAAGGCAGCGCCACCGCCCGCTACTTTGCCGGCTTGCGCAGCCTCATCGGGCCAGAATGGGCCTTTAGCGGGCGCCAACGCCGCCCGCCACCCGATCCGGTCAACCTTCTCCTCTCATTAGGCTACACCCTCCTCGCCCACAAAGTGCTCGGCGCAGTACAAGCGGCCGGCTTTGACCCCTACCTCGGCTTCCTCC
This sequence comes from Chloroflexus sp., assembly GCA_025057175.1. Taxonomy (GTDB): domain Bacteria; phylum Chloroflexota; class Chloroflexia; order Chloroflexales; family Chloroflexaceae; genus Chloroflexus. The sequence goes on from JANWYE010000129.1 coordinate 9,125, forward strand.
ACAGTCTCGACTACGGCCGGCCCTCGTTAGCGCTCGACCTCATGGAAGAATTCCGCCCCATTCTGGTCGACTCACTGGTAGTGCGCGTCTGCAACGACGGGCGGCTCATTCCCGACCACTTCCAACCCGGCGACGCAGAGCGCCCGGTCATCATCACCGATGAAGGCAAACGCGCCTTCCTAGCCGCCTTTGAAGAGCGCATGCGCACCGAAGCCACCCACCCCGAAGGAGCTGACAGTGGGCCGGGCAAAGTGCCATACAGTCGCTGCATCGCCTTACAAGCGCGGCGACTAGCGCGCGTCATTCGCGGCCAGCACGACACCTACGAACCGTTTGCCGTCCGCTAAATGATCAAGGAACGTGCTATGTACTACGTCATCAGCTACGACATCAGCGTTGATCAGCGCCGGCTCAAAGTCGCCAAGCTGCTGGCCGGATACGGCCAGCGCGTACTCGAGAGCGTCTTCGAATGTGATCTCGAAGCTGGGGCATACCGGCAACTACGGCAAAAACTCAGCCGGCTGATACGGGTCGAAGAGGGTGACAGTCTCCGCATCTATCAACTATGCGGCGCCTGCCGGCACAACATCGAAATCATCGGCAGCGGCCCGCCGCTTGAAGAGAGCCGTGATGTATACATCATCTAAATCAACTGTGAAATCAACGGCGCGGGATCGCGTCAGAAAGGGGAAAACCGGCGCATGCACATCGACAGAGCGTCAAAAACGCTTTACACAATTGCCCGTAAAGCGCCCTGCCGCGCAAATTGTGCTGGATAGAGCGTTGCAGCGCGGTAAAAAGTATGGTACATTCAAAAAACCAAAATCCCCGTGAGGGGATTGAAACCTCCGCGACAATGCGCCACGGCGCGCCTGCTTTGTCGCTGCCGATTCAAAAAACCAAAATCCCCGTGAGGGGATTGAAACTGCAAACGGCAACAAGCGGTTCGCGGGTTGTGCTCAATAACATTCAAAAAACCAAAATCCCCGTGAGGGGATTGAAACTAATACGGGCGCTCATATTGACCGTAGCACCACTAACGATTCAAAAAACCAAAATCCCCGTGAGGGGATTGAAACTCAGCCTCGCGCACCCACGAATTGATCGTATTCCACGATTCAAAAAACCAAAATCCCCGTGAGGGGATTGAAACTAATTTCCGTCAAGAATGTCATATTCGACGATAAATGCATTCAAAAAACCAAAATCCCCGTGAGGGGATTGAAACCGGCCAGCAGGATAAGCCTTCATGGTGGACAAGAAGCCATACATTCAAAAAACCAAAATCCCCGTGAGGGGATTGAAACACAGGGCAAGCGTAGCCGGCGGGGTATGGCGGGGTATAGCATTCAAAAAACCAAAATCCCCGTGAGGGGATTGAAACGGTTAAGCGGGGTGGGGTGGGTTACAGGATTAACCGCACATTCAAAAAACCAAAATCCCCGTGAGGGGATTGAAACGGGTAGGGGGTTAA
>JANWYE010000012.1 GCA_025057175.1 Chloroflexus sp.
ACAAAGCCACCCCCAAATTCCATGTAGAATGAGTGCTTACACGGGTACTGTGCGCGAGCTTGATTCGGTAGTGCGGTAGAGACGAACCATCAAGTTCAAGAGATGCCGCTCAACCTCGCTGGCAACCGACCGTTCCGCTGGCGAGAGCGGCAGCCGGGAAAGCTCTTCGAAGTACCAGCGGATCATTGCTGTCGTGTGTTCATACGAAACGCCCCAGCGTGGCAAGACCCCGCGCGCCCAACGCAGTTCAGTTTCAGCGATTTCAAGCGCGTCAAATAAGAGCATTGCCCGGATCAAATCGCTCAGCGGGCGTACTGATACTTCCGCCATGCGTTCGACCGGACCATAGTTTTCTTCCAAGCGCAGCGTATGCGCCAACTCTGGAAATGCACGCAATAGCCGGCTGGCAACGCGCTCGGCGATCGCCTGCCGGTGCTCTTCAACGCGACGCGCAAGCTGGGTGGCAGCGATTTCATCCATACGTGCCATCCTTCCTCTTTGTGACCTCATTATAGCACGCCGCGTTTGCGAAAGGCGCTGTGCATAAGGCATGAATTGCGTGGAAATTCCTCGTGCAGACGCTAACAGCTAAACCACGACTGCGCTGCGCGCACGATGGCGCGCAAGCGCGGGCGTTGGATGCGCTCAATTGCTTCGGCTAGTGATACCCACTCTGCGGCAACGATCTGTTCCTTGCCGCCGGCTGGCCGGGCGCGACCTTTGATAGCGCGCAATAAGTAGTAATCGACAATTTTGCGCTGTTGTCCCTGTGGTGTGTTGATGAGGTAGTCGATGCTTCCAATCAGATCAATGACTTCTGCAGTGACATGCGTCTCTTCGTACACTTCACGCACGATGGCTTTGATCGATGGTTCATTTGATCGGATTTTGCCTTTAGGTAATGACCAAAATCCTTTGCGTTTGCGGATCAGCAGGATCTCGATGGTCTGATTGGTTTGTAGTCGAAATACTACTGCGCCGACGCCGTAGATCGTTTTCATGGACGGAGGGCTTTCTACGGGAATGATCGAGTATGGTTTCAGTACGTAGACGATCACAACGATCTTGCGTTGTATCATACCGCTTTTCAATGTAGTGTATCGTTAACATGTTTAGCGTTAGATAGTGGAATTGCTAAACATAATAACATAACGATAAGAGGCAGGCATGACTACAAACGGCCTGCACACATCAATAACACACCCTCCTACGCGCAGGAAATAGCTGCACCGCCTGCGATGGCCCTCAATCACACACAGGCGGCGCAGCATGTTTGGCCAAAGCGAACTACGTTAGCCGGCCATTTAGTTAACCGTTGCCGGTTGTTGGCGCAGCAAGGCAACGATGTCATCTTCGATCATGGAAGGCAGATCGGTTGGTGCATAGCGCCGGCGTGGCTTTCCGTTACGGTCAACCAGAAACTTGGTAAAGTTCCACTTGATTGCCGTACTGCCGAAGAGGCCGGGTTGCTGGGTTTTCAAATAGGTAAAGAGCGGGTGCTCGTTGGGGCCGTTCACATCCACTTTGGCGAAGAGTGGAAACGTAACCTGATAGGTGCGTTCGCAGAATTGGGCGATTGACTCGTTGCTGCCCGGCTCTTGCATAAACTGATTGCTGGGAAAGCCGAGCACAGCGAACCCTTGATCGCGATAACGCCGGTAGAGCTGTTCAAGGCCGGCATATTGCGGCGAAAGACCGCACATACTGGCGACATTGACGATCAGCAGCACCTGACCGCGATAATCGGCCAGTGATTGCATGGTGCCGTCAATGCGTTGGGCGGTGAATTGATATATTGGCATGCAATAACTCCTTGCAAAGTGTGTGCAAACTATCTACAAGAGTATTATCCCTGTAAATGATGCCGGTGGCAAGCAGAAAGTCATTTCACTTTTATGTTATACTACAGTTCTTGTTGGAGCCGTCGCTCGTTGCGCAGGAAGTCATGTATCGCCAGCATTCGTTTTGTTCGTTCTGCGGCCATCCGTTTGCCGAACACCAATCGTGGCCTCGCATCTGCTCGAATTGTGGCAGCACAACCTATCGTAATCCGTTGCCGGTGGTCTTGTTGTTGCAGCCGGTTGACGATGGTTTGTTGTTGATCCGGCGCGCGGCTTATCCGCGCCGCGGCCAGTTGGCGTTACCCGGTGGTTTTATCGAGATGGGGGAGCGCTGGCAAGATGCCGCAGCGCGCGAGTTGTACGAGGAAGCCGGGGTTGAGATTGATCCGGCGCTGATCAGTGATTTTGCCGCCCGGAGCACGCCTGATGGCTATCTGCTGGTGTTTGGCATCGGGCCGCAACTGCGTAGCGAGGATTTGCCGGTCTTCCTGCCCAATAGTGAAGCTGCCGAGCGGGTCATTATTACCGCGCCGGCTGAGTTGGCCTTTCCGCTTCACACCGAGATGGTGCTGCGCTTCTTTACCCAATTGCGCCAATGGCGACCTTTGACATAACGTGAGTGTGGCTTTTGGGCAATGGGTAGTTCCTTGCCGCGCAAGCATGGCAACCGCTAGTCTGCGCAGGATTAGATCAACCCATATTGCAACAGCCGGCTGTGATGAGCCAACAGGCTTGCCGTCGCTTCATCAGCGACAACCCGCCCCTCGGCCAACACGATGGCACGGGGGAACACGTCGGCCACGAGCGCCAGATCGTGGGTTGAAACGAGCATGGTCTGCGGCAACGCGCGCAGCAGCTCGCTCAACGCGCGGCGCGCGCGTGGATCAAGGCCGGCTGATGGTTCATCGAGCGCCAGTAGGCTGGGTTGCATCGCCAGCACGGTCGCCAATGCTACCCGTTTGCGCTGGCCGAGGCTGAGCCGGTGCGGCGCGCGCCGTTCATAGCCCATCATTCCCACCGCCTGCAATGCTTGCTGAACACGTTGGGCGGCTTCTGCCGGCGCAAGCCCCATATAGAGCGGCCCAAAGGCAACATCGTCAAAGACTGTTGGCGAGAAGAGTTGGTCGTCAGGGTCTTGAAAGACCAATCCGACCCGCGCCCGGATCTGGCGCAGGTTTTGTGGCGTGACGGGCAGACCATCTACCACAATCGCGCCACTCGCCGGGCGTAGGGTGCCGTTGAGGTGAAGGAGCAGCGTACTCTTGCCGGCTCCATTCACCCCCAGTAATGCCACCTTTTCGCCGGCAGCAATGGCGAGATCGATTCCGCGCAGGGCCGGCGTGCCATCAGGGTAACGGTAGGTGAGATTGGTGATCGTGAGCATAGCAGTTAGGTATACGCAACGATGATCAAGCCAATGCATGCCGCGCTGCCGCCGATAAGCAGCACGTAATCGATCCGCCGGAGCGATGGCGGGGGTGTCGTGAGTGGCTGCCCGTCGTAACCCCGCGCCAGCATTGCGGCATAAATTCGTTCACTCCGTTCGTAAGCGCGAACGAAGAGCGTGCCAACCATGCGTCCAGTGATGGTTGCGCGCCAGCGCAGGTTGCGACCGGCGCGCCGGTTGGGAAGGGCGGCGCTGCGGCTATCGCGCGCGCGCAGCATGCGCAACGCCTCGTCTTGCAGAATAAAGAGGTAGCGATAGGCCATGCCTAAGATCATCACCAGCAGCGGCGGGAGACGCAATGCTGCGAGCGCAGTGAGGAGTTCGCTGAAATGGGTGGTGGCGATCAACGCCATCACTGCTTGCACCGAGAGCCATGATTTGATCATCACGGTGGCCGTAGCCACGATGCCGGCATCGGTAACGGTGAACGCTTGACCGCCAATCGTGAACTGAGCGATTGGTTCGCCGGGCCGGGCAATGGCAAGCGTCAACGCCGCAAGCGCGAATGGCCATGCCACCAGCGAACGTCGCCAAATGAGTCGCAACCCAATCCGGCCACAGCCAATGACGAACCAGAGGATGAGCGCAGCCATGATCAGCGCGTCCCACGCGCCGGCGGGCAACCATGCCAGTGTGAAGATGTACCCCAGCGCTAACCATGTCGTGACCCGGCCATCATACACGGCGATGCCGGAAGCAGGCGCAAGGGCGCGATCAGCCAGTGATTCGTCAGCCATCACGAGCGCGCCGGCGGTCGGGAACGGAGCAGAGCTGCAATGACCCAGATCAAACCGATCATCACGGCCACGCCGATAAGGCCGGCGAGGATCGTCGAAAGCGGTGTTTCACCGAGCCATGGAATGGTGTAGTCGGGCAGCATGTGGTACGGAGCATCGGTCGCGCGCTCGATAAAGCCCACGTCTTCGGCGATGCGCTCAAGACCGTCGGGATCAGGTGAGGCCAGCGGCGCAAACGCAGCCGTAACGGCAGCAATGATCAGTCCGATCACGGCGACTCGGGCGCTGGACGTGCCCGCTGGTGCGTTCGCTTGGAGCAGATCGGGTCGTGTGGTGACGAGGAAGAGCACGGCGGCGGCCGTGATGAGGCCTTCGCCAATGCCAATCACGGCATGCACACCGAGCATCGCCGGAAAGACAATAGCTGCCGGCAAGTCAGAGAGCACCAGTTGCGCTGAGGTCAGCGCCGCAGCGGCCATGACCGACAACCAGCCCGCGCCAGCAGTGACCGTAGCGATCCAAAGCCGGTTGGTGGTGAACGAACCATTGCGCGTAAGCAATGGCCGCGCGATCCATCCGCCAATCGCCGCGGTTGCGATGCCCATGTTAAAGATATTGGCCCCCATCGCGACAATGCCGCCATCTTGAAAGAGGATGGCCTGCAACGCAATCACGCAGGTCATCACGATCATCCCGGCCCATGGCCCCAGCACAATTGCGGCAAATGCGCCACCGAGCACGTGGCCCGACGTGCCGCCAGCAATGGGAAAGTTAAGCATCTGGGCCGCAAAAATAAACGCTGCCATCACCCCCATCAAGGGTACGGCGCGGTCGTCGAGCGACTGGCGCACGGCCCTCGTCGCGACGCCAACCGCGATCACGGTTGGCAGCCACCAGAGCAAGGCAACCGGCGCATGCAAAAACCCGTCGGGAATGTGCAAACCAAGCGTGATGCGTTCCGCAATCCATTGCCACCACATGGTGAAGCCCTCTCATCAAGCAATACGCGTATGGTGATTGTACCGTATCGAACGGATTAATTTCATTATAAGCGAAGTAGTGTACTCCCATGCCCAAAGATACGGTATAATGCTCGTGCTATGAGCGGACACTACACGATTCCAACTCGCATCCGGCTGACCGAAGCGCAGCGCGACCAGCTCTACTGGCTGATCCGCGAGCGCGGTGTCGAGCTAGATGATTTTGTGACCGAGCTGGTAAGCGACTATCTCGCCGGCCAACCCTTGCCGCCATCCCCGCCGCCGGTCGATCGGCAGGCTACCATTCGCGAGCAATTGCGGTTGCGGCGTAATCAATTGCGCATGCTGCGTGCCCAACTGCACGATCCGCACAATCCGCCCCCTGACTGGTTGCGGGCCATGGTAGCCGAGTTGGAAGACGAAATCACCCGTCTCGAAGTTGAATTACGCCGAGAAGAATAGCATGGCCCGCCAACGTCTCGATATGCTGCTAGTCGAGCGCGGTTTGGCCGAGACCCGCGCGCGGGCGCAAGCGATGATCATGGCCGGGCAGGTGCTGGTTAACGGTCACGTGCAGACCAAAGCCGGCACGATGGTTGCGCTCGATGCTCAGATTGAGGTGCGCGGCGGCTTGCCATACGTGAGCCGCGGCGGTTTCAAGCTGGCCCATGCGCTCGACCAGTTTACACTTGATCCGGCTGGATTAGTGGCGCTAGATGTAGGCGCTTCCACCGGTGGCTTTACCGATGTGCTGTTGCAGCGCGGCGCGGCGCGGGTGTTTGCCGTTGATGTCGGCTATGGCATCCTCGATCATCGCTTACGCACCGATCCTCGCGTGGTGGCGCTTGAACGCACGAATATTCGCCATCTCACTGCCTTGCCTGATAACACGTTAGCCGATTGCGCAGTGATTGATGTCAGCTTCATCTCGCTGCGGCTCGTTTTGCCGGCGGTGCAAAGGCTGATTGGGCCGGCAGCGTGGATTGTGGCGCTGATCAAACCTCAATTTGAAGCCGGCCCGCAACACGTCGGCAAAGGTGGCGTCGTGCGCGACCCGGCAGTGCATGCGCAGGTCCTCCGTGACATCCTCGGCTTCGCCGCAACCCAGCGGCTCAACCCTGCCGGCCTGACCCGTTCGCCGATTACCGGCCCGGCAGGGAATGTCGAATTTCTAGCCCTTTTCCACCCCCATCGTCCGCCCATTGACCTCCAGCGCGCAATTGCCTTGTGTATAACAGGGGAGACGCCATCGAAGGAAAGCCCCGCTGGGTGATGTGTCCCTTTGTTGCCCGCCTTCTGCACACCTTTGTTTACCCGGTTTTTACCCCAAGTGAATGACTTACAACCGGCAACCGTAGATAAAGATGTTACATTTATTGCATACGTTGACATTTCAAACAATGTCAGTGGGCGTGCCATGCAAGATGTAGCACATGTTGCCGAGGTTGCCCGGATTGGGCCAAATTCGATCATCCAGACCATCGCGGCGCTCCGTGAACAGTATGGCGCTGAGACCACGGCAGCGTGGTTGCGCCTCAGCGGGCGCGGCCATCTGCTCGAGACGATGCCTGATCACATGCTGCCTGAGAGCGAGTTTGGCGCGATGATCCGCGATTTGCGCGATTGGCTAGGGATGCCGGCCGCGATGCGCGTGCTTGACCGATCGGGCGAACTTACGGCCAACTACGTGGCGACGAATCGGGTGCCAGCGCCGATCCGCCTCCTCTTGCCGCGGTTGCCAGTTGGCTTGGCGTTGCGCATCTTTCTGCCCGCCATCGCCAAGCATGCTTGGACGTTTGCCGGCAGCGGGCAGTTTGGCTACACGCTGCGCCCACAGTGGCAGTTAACGCTGGCCAACAGTGTGGAGGCGCGGGGGGTACAGGCCGCCGAACCGGTGTGTAGTTATTACCGGGCGGCGTTTGAAGGATTGTTGCGCCGGGTAGTAAGTGAACGGATTCGCGTGCGCGAGGTGGCATGCCGGGCGATGGGTGCGCCGCGCTGCGCGTTTGCCGTATCGCAAGCGTGATGAGATGGGGAGACCGATTTCGTTTGTCTTCGCGTTGTTGTAGTTCAGACTTGGTCGTCAGAAAGGAAGAGAGGCCACGCATGCGGATCATGATGATCCAGCCGAACTACCATGCCGGTGGGGCTGAAATTGCCGGGAACTGGCCGCCGAGCTGGGTTGCCTACATCGGCGGCGCATTGCGCACCGCAGGCTTTACCAACCTGCGCTTCGTCGATGCGATGACGGAGGATCTGCCGAACGAGCAATTGCGCCTGATCCTGCGTCATAATCGGCCTGACGTGGTGATGGCCACGGCGATCACGCCGATGATCTACAAGGCGCAAGAGACGTTGCAGATCGCGCGCGAAGAGGTGCCGAATGCGCGCTTGATTCTCGGTGGCATTCACCCGACCTTTATGTACGGTCAGGTGTTGACCGAAGCGCCGTGGATCGACTACATTGTGCGCGGTGAGGGCGAAGAGATTATTGTCGAGCTAATGCAGTCGATCGAAGCCGGCACCGATCACCGTGACCGGGCCAACATCAAGGGCATTGCCTACCTCGAAGATGGCAAGGTAGTGGCAACGCCAGCGCGCGACCCGATTGCCGATCTCGACAAGCTTACCCCGGATTGGAGCCTCTACGATTGGAAGCGGTATATCTATGTGCCGCTCAACGTGCGGGTGGCCGTGCCCAACTTCGCCCGCGGTTGTCCCTTCACGTGCCGCTTCTGCTCGCAGTGGAAGTTCTGGCGCCGCTATCGCGCCCGCAGCCCGCAGAAGTTTGTCGATGAGATCGAGACGCTGGTGCGCGATTACAACGTGGGCTTCTTTATTCTGGCCGACGAAGAGCCGACCATCAACCGCAAGAAGTTCACAGCCCTGTGCGAAGAGTTGATCCGGCGCAAGCTACCGGTTCACTGGGGTATCAACACCCGTGTGACCGACATTCTGCGCGATGAAGCGCAGTTACCACTCTGGCGCGCCGCCGGTTTGGTGCATATCTCGCTCGGCACTGAGGCAGCCGCCCAGATGAACCTTGACCGCTTCCGCAAACAGACAACCATCGAGCAGAATAAGCGGGCGATCGAGCTGATCAAGAAGCATGGCATGGTGGCCGAGGCCCAGTTTATTATGGGCATGGAGAACGAGACGCCGGAGACGATCGAAGAGACCTATCGCTACGTCCTCGATTGGAAGCCGGATATGGCCAACTGGAATATGTATACACCGTGGCCGTTTGCCGAGCTGTTCGAGGAGTTGGGTGATCGGGTTGAGGTGCGCGACTATGCCAAGTACAACTTCGTGACGCCGATCATGAAACCTGATCTAATGGATCGCGAAGATGTGCTTAAGGGTGTGCTGCGCAACTATGCGCGCTTCTATATGCGCAAGGCCTTCCTTGAGTATCCGTTTATCAAGGATCCGTTCAAGCGGCGTTATATGCTCGGCTGTTTGCGCGCGTTTATGAAGACGACAGTGACTCGTCGCTTCTACGATCTCGGTCGCATCCACATGCGTGGCACCCAACTTGAGATCGACCTTGGCTTTGACGAGTCTCGCGTGCTGACGCCGGAGCAGATCGCGGCCATGAAGCAGCAGAAGATTCTGAATGCCGATACCACCTTTGGTGGCGCGGCTCCCGGCATTGATCCCGAAGAGATCAAGATTCAGGCTGAGAATCCGCTTAATCTGCCGTTGGAAGTGGCGGTGAATGAGACCAAGGCACCGGCCAAGCCGACGTCGTAAGTAGTTGCAATCGATAGTCCCCTCACCCCCCGGCCCCCGCTCCCACAAGGCGAAAGGGGGTTGTGGCCCCCACCCCGGCCCTCCCCCGGAGGGGGAGGGGGTATGGCCCCCCTAGCCCTCGTTCCCACACGGGGGGAGGGGGTTGTGGCATCGACCCTAAGATTAGGCTTAACCTAAGAGATCGCGCAGATCGGGGAAGGTGCTTGACCGGCGGGGTTGGGTGATCTGTTCGGCGTAGGCGCTAAGTTCGCGGATGTGGTGCAAGATGCGCTGGATCTCTTCGTCGTTGTCGAGGTCGCGCAGGCGTTCGTTGTAGCGGTGAATGCGGGCCATGACCTGCGCTTTACGCAAGATGCGGGCGCACTGTTCGGCTTCGTGGCGGTAGCGCACGTCGTCGGGCCGGCGACTAAGGATGGCCAACAGCGTCTTTGCTTCGCTGGCAAGCGGTTCGCCAAGGGCTTCGACCCATGCCTGCAAACTCTCGGTGTCGGTGGGGCGCAGTTCGAGGGGGGTGGCCAGATAGGCGCGCCAGATTGCTTGATGGATTGGCTCTTCGAGGAGATCTTCCAAACCAGCCCCGAAGAGTTCGCCCGCTTCGCGCCGGCGGGCGTTGTACTCTTCCAGCAGCTTTTCGATAGCGACATTGACGCTGGGGTAGCGCAATGCCAGCGCCAGCAGATAGGCTTCGGTCTTGCGGCGACGTTCGTCAAGTGGCGTGGCGGCAGTAGTTGCCGGCGCCGGTGCAGGCGGTGGCGGCAGGCTATTGCGGCGCGATCGCTCGCTGCGCCGGGCCGGTTGCACGCGCGCCCGCAGCAGATCAACGATCAGCTCGCTGCGCACGCCGGTGATCTGCTCGACGCGGGCAACGTATACCCGCTGGGCCGCGCCGTCGAGTTCGCTGAGCAGCGGGATGATCCGCTCGAGCGCCTGCCGTTGTTGCGCCGGGTCGTGCATGTCGAGGCCGGCAGTGTAGGCTTCGAGGTAAAAATCCATCACCGGCGCGGCTTGTTCCACCAACTGCTGCCAAAGAGCGGGGTCGGCAGCGATCACCTCATCGGGGTCGCGCCCTGCCGGTAGCCGGATAATGCGAATGGTGACATCGTTTTCGAGCCGCACAATCCCCTGCGCAGTCGTTACCATCTTGCCCTCGCCCTCTTCTTCGGTCGCGGTGCGGATGGTTTCAAGGCCGCGCAGAGTTGCCTTTTGGCCGGCAGCGTCGGCGTCAAGCGCCAAGTAGACGGTATCGGTCAGGCGTTTAAGCTGGTTGATATGCGCTTTGCTCAGCGCAGTGCCGAGCGGCGCTACCACATTGCGGAAGCCGTGTTGGTGGGCAGTGATCACATCGACATATCCCTCGACCACAATGGCTCGGTTAGCGGTGCGGATGGCGTCGCGGGCTAGATCGAGGCCGTAGAGGATCTCGCCCTTCTTAAATAGCGGGGTTTCCGGTGTGTTGAGGTATTTGGGCTGGGCGTCACCCAGTGCCCGCCCGCCAAAGCCGATTACCTCGCCGCGCGCATTGCGAATGGGAAAGATAATGCGGTTGCGGAAACGATCGTACGGCCCGCGTTCACCGGGGATGGCGAGGCCGGCGGTGATGATGTCTTCAACGCTGTAGCCCTTCTTGTCGTGCAGGTAGGTGAAAAGATGGCTCCAGTCGTCGAGGCTATAGCCGATTTGAAAGGCATCGATCGCGTCTTGGTTGATCCCGCGGCGAGCGACATACTCGCGTCCGGGAGCGCCGCGGCTGAGGTTGAGCAACACGTAGTTGAAATAGCGAGCAGCCACGCCATTAATCTCAAGCAACCGCGCCCGGCGAGCGTCTTCTTGGCGTTGGGCGTCGTTTTTCGGCTCGAGCCGGATGCCGGCCCGTTCGGCCAGCAGCTCCAGAGCGCCTTTGAAATCAAGGCCCTGCTTGCGCATGACGAAATCAAAGGCGGTGCCGGAGGCATGGCAGCCGAAGCAGTAGAAGCTTTGGGTGTCGGGGTAGACGTGGAAGGCCGGGGTGCGGCTATTGGGGTGGAACGGGCAAAAGCCGACAAAGCTGCGCCCGCTGCGCCGCAGCCCAACCCCCATCGAATTGATGAGGTCAACGATGTCGATGTTGGCTTTGATCTCGTCGATGACGCTCATGGTGATAATTTAACAGGTTTGGCGTAGGCAGAGCCGCGCGTCTGCGCGCTGTTATCCTCCCCACGTGCGCGGCACAAAAATGCGTTTGAATACGGCCAATGCGTACCGGTCGGTCATGCCGGCGATATAATCGATCACTGCCTGTTCGACCGGTTCGCCCCGCCGTTCGATAATTGCCATCAGTTCAGCGGGTATCTCTTCGGGGTGGCGCAAGAAATAGGTGTAGAGCGTTTCAATAATGAAACGCACCTTCTCGTCTTCGACCTTGGCCTCTGGCCGCCAATAGACAGTCTGATAGAGAAAATCGCGCAGCTTGTTGGTAGCGGCCAAGATAGGCGGACTCATCGAGATCAACGGCGGGTCGGGCGGGGTGCCGTCGCCGGTGGCCCACCAGTTATACTCGATCATATCGCCGACCATGGTGGCGAGACGCTTGCTGTGGGTGTCGCCCAGCAGTTCAATACAGTCAGTCGGCAAGTCTTCAGCGCGCAGAATGCCGGCGCGGATCGCGTCATCAATGTCGTGGTTGATGTAGGCGATGCTATCGCACAGCTTGATAATCTGACCTTCGAGGGTGCTGGCGGTGCCCCACGCCTTGGCGGTGATGTCGCGCCGCCCTTTGGAGTGCATGTAGATGCCCTCGCGCACGGCGTAGGTGAGGTTCATCCCCTCGCCGTGCTGTTCGAGCACTTCCACAATCCGGCGCGATTGTTCATTGTGGCGAAAGTGGCTCGAACAGATCCGGCTGAGCGCAGTCTCGCCAGCATGGCCGAACGGCGCGTGGCCGATGTCGTGGCCTAACCCAATGGCTTCGGTGAGGTCTTCATTGAGGCGCAAGGCGCGGGCAACGGTGCGCGCCACTTGCGTGACCTCCAAGGTGTGGGTGAGCCGGGTGCGGTAGTGGTCGCCCAAGGGGGCGATAAAGACTTGGGTCTTGTGTTTTAAACGGCGAAACGGTTTCGAGTGTAAAATGCGGTCGCGATCGCGCTGGTAAGCGGTGCGGATAGGGCATGGCGGTTCGGGACGGTCACGTACGGCATCTGCGCTCTTGGCTGCATACGGCGAGAGGATTTGGGTTTCGAGCGCTTCGCGCATTTCACGCACCGAAGGCCGGGTCATAGCTCTGCTCCGTTGGCTGGTCGGGACACAACGCCGTTGGCTGGTCGGGACACAACGCCGTTGGCTGGTCGGGACACAACGCCGTTGGCTGGTTAGGACACAACGCCGTTGGCTGGTTAGGACACAACGCCGTTGGCTGGTTAGGACACAACGCCGTTGTGTCTCTACTTTACCACACTTGGGTTATGGTTGTTGGTTGGCTGCCCGCGCGCGTAGTTCGGTTGAGGAGATGTCGCGCCGGAAGAGGTGTTCAGGCACTGGAATAAAGAGCTGTTCGTAACCGGCAGGCAAAGTCAGATCGGCGAGTGTGTGAAAGCGCCCATCGATCAACCGCCCGGCGACAAAGAAGCGGCAGTTGGCGGCGGCAATCGCGGCGAAGGCGGCGGTCATCGCTTCGGCGCTGCCATAGTAGCGTGGATTGACGAGGCGCAGTGCGGTATCATAGCCTAGCACGAAAGCGCGGCCGGGGTAGAGGCGCGCTTTCTGCACGAAGAGTGGTGCGGCAGCCAAGATGACATAATAAAGACCGCGAAATTGCGCCACCCGCCGCTCGATCTCATCTAGCGGTAGCTCGCCTTTATCGGCGTTGCGCACCGTCAGCTCGAAATGCACGGGCTGGCCGGTCATGACCACCACAGCTCGTTGCAAGCCCAAATGCCCCGCGTGGAGCGGGTTGAAGCTGCCGGGGAAGATTGCCCCCGGTGGCGGATCGTCACGGCGCAACGCTCCGTCAGGCGCGATGGTCAACGACCCGATTCGTCCACTCAGCAGGTCGGCCAAGTCAGCAGCGTGGATCATGGCTCGGCTCCCACATACTCTTCTACGCGCAGCGAAACTACGCGCGAAGCGCCGTCGTCGCCCATACTTACCCCGTAGAGCGTATCGGCAACTTCGATGGTGCCACGATTGTGGGTAATGACGATGAATTGGGTGCGATCGGTCAGACGCTGCAACATCGCGCGAAAGCGGCCGATATTGCTCTCGTCGAGCGCGGCGTCGGTCTCGTCGAGGATGCAGAATGGGCTAGGATTAACCTTCAAAATGGCGAAGAGCAGCGCCACCGCGGTGAGGGTGCGTTCACCGCCAGAGAGCAAGGCGATATTTTGCGGCCGTTTGCCCGGTGGGCGCGCGATAATTTCGACTCCCGGCAGCGGACGTTTGCCATTGCCCTCGTTGCTGTCAGGATCGGTTTCGATCAATTCGAGCCGGGCGCTGCCGCCGCCAAACAATTCTTGGAAGGTGGCGCTGAATTCGGCGGCGACGGCCTGAAAAGTGTGCTGGAAGCGATCATTCATCGCGCCATCAAGTTCGTCGATCAACTGGTGGAGGGTCGCGCTGGCAGCGCGCAGGTCATCAGCTTGCGCAGTGAGGAAGGCGTAGCGGTTGTTGGCCTCTTCGTACTCCTCCAGTGCCAGCGGGTTGACCACGCCAAGGCGGACAATGCGGGCGCGCAGGGCCTCGATTGCTGCCGGCAGTTCGGCCAATGGCGGGCTGTTGCCGGCGGGTGGCGGCGCAGTCAGGTCAATGCCATCGGCCACGGCCCGCTCGAAGAGGGTTTCGAGGCGGTCGGCGGCGCGTTGCGCTTCGCGGGCCAGCCGGCTGTGGTTGGCTTCAGCGGCTAACAGTTCGGTTGTCGCTTGCGCCTCAGCGGCTTCTAGTTGCGCTAGTTCGGCTTCAGCGGCGGCTAATTCGGCTTCGGCCGGCTCAATTTGGCCCCGCAGATCGTTCAATTCGGCGAGCAGTTGTTGCTGGCGGGCCAGCGCATCGGCATACGCCGCTTCCCGCTGCGCGCGCTCATCGTGCAGGGTATGCAGGCTGGTTTCTAGTTCGCTTTGTTGGCGGGCGAGGTTGGCGAGGGTACGCTCGTGACCGGCGAGCAATTCGGCAAGCATACGCTGCCGGCTCTCGGCGGCGCTAAGGGTGGCGCGTAGATTGGCTAACTGCTCCTGAGCTGCGCGGTCGGTATTGCTCTGCTGCTCTTGCCGTTCGCGCAATGCGGCGAGGGCTGCGTCAGCGGCGGCGCGCTCGTCGCGCAGGTTGGCTTGCCGTTCGCGCAGTGTGGACACTTGTTCGGCCAGCGTTGCCAACTCGCGCGCTAGCCGCTCTTGCTGCGCCGTCACCCATTGTTGTTCTTGTTCAATCTGCCGGGCGCGGCGTTGGGCTTGGTCGAGAGCGTTACGGGCCGCTTCGCGCCGGCGTTGCGCGTCGCGTTCGGCTTGCTCGGCGCTGCGCAGGCTAGCCGTCGCTGCCTGTAGCGCTTGGTCGAGCGCAGCGCGCTGCCGGTCAACCGCCTCCAACGCGGCTCGCGCCGCAGCCACTTGTTCGGGCAGCTCGCGCAGCTCACGCTCGCGGCGCAATGCGCCACTCTCGCGGGTTGGCGCGCCGCCGGTGACAGCGCCGCCGCTCTGCACCTGCTCACCGGCAAGGGTCACGATCGTCCATCCGGGGGGCAGGTGGCGCAGCTCGGCCCGCGCCGTGGCCAAATCGGCCACCACCAACACGCGGCCAAGCAACTGCTCAACTACCACCGCATAGCGCGGGTCGTACTCCACCAGTTCAGCGGCAACACCGATCACCTGCGCCGAAAAGGCGGGGCGGCGAGCGTCGCTAGGCCGGCGCAGCGTATCGAGCGGTAGGAAGGTCGCTCGCCCGGCGCCAGTGCGGCGCAACTCAGCAATCGCCTCTTCGGCGTCGCGCCACTGCTCAACCACGATGTGTTGCAGGCGCGCGCCAAGGGCAACTTCGATCGCTGTTTCTAGCTCGGCAGGTACGCGAACAATCTGCTGCACCAGTGTGAAACCGGTGCGACCGCTGCGTTCGGCCCACTCAAGCGCGGCCTTCACTCCGGAAAACGCGCCGGCATGCGAGCGGGCAAGGCGAGTAAGCGCTTCGAGGCGTGCTTCTCGTTCAGCCAGCTTATGGCGGCAGGTGGCGCGCTCTTCGTCGGCGGCGGCGCGAGCGGCGCGCAGACGGTCGAGTTCTTGGCGGGCGGTTTGCACGGCGGCAGCGCTCACTTGATACGCCTGCTCGGCGGCGACTAACGCGGTTTGCGCTTCAGCCACAGCAGCTTGCGCAGCGCTGGTCGCGCCGGCAGCTTGAGCCAATGTTGCGGCCAAGCGTTCGCTTTCAGCGCGCAATCGGTCTTGTTGGGCAACGATCTGCTCGATCCGGCTGGCAGTGGTTGCCTCAGCGCGCGCAGCTTGCAAGGCGCGCTCTTGAGCCGCCTTCAGTTCGGCGTTCAGGCCGGCGCGGGCCTGTGCGCCAGCCTGTTGTTCGCGCTCGGCAAGCGCAAGATCATGGCGCGCCGTCGCCACCTCTTGCCCGACCTGCGCTAATTCGGCGGCCACGCGGTCGCGTTCTTGTCTCGCCGACTGCTGCTGTTCCGCCAACGCAGCCATCTGCCGTTCCAGCTCGTCGCTGCGGCGGGCAGCAGCGGCAATCCGCTCATTCTCGACGGCCAACTCGCGCTGCAACGCCTCGGCTTGTTGGTGGAGCGCAGCCGCCTGATGGTGCAACACGCTCAACGCCTCGCGCCGTTCGCGTAGCGCGGCCCGCTGCGCCTGCACGGCGGCAGCCGCTTCAGCCTGCTTGGCGCGCTGGCGGGCCAGCTCATCATCGGCTTGTTGAGCCTGCGCTTGGGCCTGCTCGGCTTGGGCCTGCGCCTCATGCCACTGGGCATAGTGCCAATGGGCCAACAGCGTCTGCAATTCAGCCTGCCATTCGCGATACTGGCGGGCTTGACCGGCTTGCCGGCGCAACGCGCGGAGACGAGGCTCTAATTCGGCCAGCAGGTCTGAGACCCGCTGCAAATTGGCCTCGCTCTCGCGCAGGCGGCGCAGCGCCTCGGCCTTGCGCAGCTCGAAGCCGCCAATCTCAGCGGCATCTTCAAACAGCCGGCGGCGTTCGGCAGGGCGCAGAGTCAAGGCGGCATCAACCAACCCCTGATTGATAATCGTATATGAACCGCCGAGCGGCTCGACCGTGGCTAATAGATCGCGGAGCCGGACGCGCGCGCGATTGATAAAATACTCATTTTCGCCGGCGCGGGTAACGCGGCGGGTGATCGTCACTTCATCGAAATCGAGCGGCAGCAAGCGATCGGTATTATCAATCGTCAGGGCGACTTCGGCCAAACCGGCGGGCGGGCGACGGCCACCGCCGGCAAACAACAGCTCAGCGGCTTGTTTACAGCGCAGCGCCGCCATACTCTGCTCGCCAAGCACCCAGCGCACCGCGTCGGCCAAATTCGACTTACCGCTGCCATTGGGGCCAACCACAGCGGTAATCCCCGGTTGAAACTCAAAGACCGTGCGGGAAGCGAAGGTTTTGAACCCTTGGATTTCGAGACGTTTGAGATACATCTGGCCTAACCGTAGCGGCGTAGTTGCCGTAGCGCGTTCCGATTCGTAACGTGTTGCCAAGCGCGCCGGCTCATCATTGTACCCCAGACCAGCGCAACGGTAAAGCGAAAACCTGCTTGATCGGCCTTCTCTGAGCGGCTATAATACAGCGTGCAAGTAGATTGCAATAGTCATGTCACGAATCAACGAAAACGTGAACGTAATTATCTTGCGGGAAAGCGACCAACTCCCGCGCAAGGCGCATCGCCGGCCAAGCCCGACGGCGCGCAATGGCGACCAGTTCCATGCGAGAGCGAGTCTATCGCAGCGAGGCGGTGATCCTTCGCCGCAGTGATGTGGCCGAAGCCGATCGCTTGCTACTCATTGCCACGCCAACCGGGAAACGGTGGGTCATCGCCAAAGGTGCGCGCAAGATGAAGAGCCGACTTGCGGGCCATATCGAACTCTTCACCCACGCGCAAATGATGCTTGCCGTCGGGCGCAACCTTGATATTGTCACCCAGAGCCAGATCGTGAACGCCTTTCCTGTGCTACGCGCCGACTTAACGCGGCTTGGGTGCGGATATTATGTTGCTGAATTGTATGACCGCCTGACTACCGAAGCGGAAGAGAATCCGCCGCTGTTCCGCTTGCTCGTCGAGGCGCTCACATCGCTCGATCGCAGCCCCCTGCCTGAGCTAGCTCTGCGCAGCTTCGAGCTGCATCTCCTTCACCTGCTTGGCTATCGGCCGCAACTGCACCGGTGCGTGGTGTGCGACGAACTCCTTACCCCTGAGGCTGATCGCTACAGTCCGGCGCTCGGTGGCGTGCTCTGTCCGCGCGATCGCGCTGCCGATCCATCAGCGTTGCCAATGAATGAAGCTACGTTCCGCCTCCTCCGCTACCTTCAGTCACAACCAGTGGCTGCTAGCGAAGAGTTGCGTATTTCCGCTACGACACGCCGGGAAGCCGCTGAGCTATTGCGCGCCAGTTTGCGACATTTGCTTGAACGTGATCTTAAGTCTGCTGACTTTCTTGATCATCTGCTTTCGTCTCGGTAGGATGCTATGACCACAACGTTGCCAGCAACAGAGGAGGGCGGGCCATGAACTATGTAGAAAGCCTGCTCGGGCGGGGAGAACAGATTCTGTACATTGCCCGCCAGCACATCTATGTGTTGATTGTGAACATTTTGGCCGAACTAACGCTGATCGCGATACTGGTTGCAGCCGGCGTCGCCTCGAATATGGCGTTTCGCAATAATCCTACGGCGATGATCGGCGGGATTAGCATCAGCAATCTCATCTTGCTGATTTGTATCGTGATCAGCGTTATTGTGCTGATTAGCGGCTTTATCGATTTTCTGCGCTGGAACTCCGAGCAGATCGTCATTACCGATCGGCGGGTGTTACAGGTGCGCGGTGTGTTCAACAAGCGGGTGATCGACTCGTCGCTGGAAAAAATCAACGACATCGAACTGCGCCAGAGCATTTTGGGTCGCATCTTCAACTTTGGCACGATCGAGATATTGACCGCGTCGGGGAGCGAAGGCGCAAATGTCATGGATCGCATCGAAGCGCCGGTGGAGTTCAAGCGAGTATTGTTGGAGGCGAAGCATAACCTTGATCGCGGGTATGGCTACCTCGACACCGATGGTTATGCTCCGGGCCGGCCCGCCGGTGGCGCGATCGATATTCAGCGCACCCTCGAAGAGTTGGCCCGCTTGCGCGATCGCGGCATTCTCTCGCCTGAAGAATTTGAGGCGAAGAAGCGCGATTTACTGAGCCGGATTTAGGTTGGCCGCCACTGTGGCAGGTCTTCAGTAAGTGCAGCGGTGTCATTGCGAGGGGTCGGGTAGTTGCGTTGCTGTATGCTCTGCCCCCGCAGCAATCCTCCGCAAGGGCGGCGAGGTTGTTGCAAGGGGGCGAATTCCCCGCAGCAATTTTCCGCGTAGGCGGAAGCAGTGCCTGCCCGCCGTGGAGCAGGAGTGTGGCGCTTGAGCAGGAGATTGCTTCGCCGCCGTAGAGACAGTGTGGCGCACTGTCTCTATGCGCGGCTCGCGATGACAAAGGGTTGAATAATAGAATGGGTGGCAAATGTACAATGACATCGAACAGGCTCGCGCCGCGATTGCGCCGCGTCTTCGCCATACGCCGCGCGTTGGTCTGATCCTTGGCTCTGGTCTTGGCGCGCTGGCCGATGAGATGGATGATGCCGTAGTTATCCCCTACCGCGATATTCCCGGCTTCCACGAGCCAAAGGTGGTGGGCCATCGCGGCGAGTTGGCGGTGGGTTTGTTGGCCGGGCAGCCGGTGGCAGTGATGCGCGGGCGCTTTCACTTTTACGAAGGTTACAGCATGCAAGAAGTGACCTTCCCGGTGCGGGTATTGCGCGCGCTTGGTTGCGATACGCTGATCGTGACGAATGCCGCCGGCGGGTTGCGCCTCGATTGGCGGGTTGGCGACATTATGCGGATTAGCGACCAGATTTTTCTGCCGGGGATGGCCGGTCACCATCCGCTGCGCGGGCCGAATGACGAGCGGCTGGGGCCGCGTTTTCCGGCAATGGTGGGCGCATTTGATAATGAATTGGTCGCGCTGGCTCGCGCTGTGGCTGCCGAACTCAACATTACCCTGCGCGAGGGGGTTTATTGTATGCTGAGCGGTCCCCATTTCGAGAGCGCCGCCGAGATCCGGATGGTGCGGATGTTGGGCGCTGATGCGGTTGGCATGTCTACCGCGCCGGAGATTATTGTCGCGGTGCATGGTGGAATGCGCGTGCTCGGCTTTTCGCTCATTACGAACCTCGCTTTGCCCGATGGCCCGCCGGCTAACCACGAAGAGGTGATCGCTGCCGGCGAAGCGGCTAAGCCGCAGTTTGCCGCCCTGCTACGTGGAATCTTGGCGCGAATGTGAAACTGTGAAGGCGCGCAGGGGCAGAAGCGCGAAGGAACGAACGCAAAGGCGCGAAGGCGCAAAGATTTGTTGGTAAAGGCACGAGTGTGTTATGATTGTCATCCTGCTAATCCCTTGCGACCTTCGCGCCCTTAGCGTCTTTGCGTTCCATGGAGATTCCTATGCGCACCTTGACTCCGCTGACCGAAGTGGCCGCGATTGATGAAGCTACCCGCGCGGCGCTGGCCGCCTATTGGATTACCAGCGTCGAAGAGCTGGTGGCGACGGCGCGATCGAGCAATGCCGGGCTGGGCAGCGGTCTCGCTGCGCTGGCGCAAGCCCTAGGCCGCAGCGAAGATGAGGTGCGGGCGATGGTAATGGCGGCGCTTGAGGTGGCGCCCGACGCTAGTTCGTTCAGTGTTGATGTCGCGATGGAACCGGTCGGTACCGGCGCGATCTTCGACGATCTGCCTGAGGTTGATGCCGCCGCTTTTAGCCCGCCGGTTGGCTTGCCCGCTGAAGTGCCGCCGCTCATGACGCTGCCCCCTCCGGTCAGCCAAGGGCCGCGCAACACCTGCGTCGCTTTTACGATTGCCGCAATGGTGCAAACCCTCAGCAAAGACCCTACCGATCTCTCCGAGCAGTTTATCTACTGGATCAGCAAGGATCGCGATCGCATTCCCGGCGATGTCGGCACCAACCCGCTGGTGGCGCTGCGCGCCGTTGCCGAATTGGGTGTTTGCCGCGAAGAGACGTGGCCCTACCGGCCTGAACCGGTTGACCACGCCAATCCCGGCCACGAGCGTCCGAGTGAGGCGGCCTTCCGCGAAGCCAAGCAGCGCCGGATCGCCGAGGTTGAGCAATTGCCGGCTCGCGATGTCAATCAGATCAAGGCAGCGTTGGCCGCCGGGAAGCCGGTGTTGATCGGGTTGATGATTGGCGAGCACTGGACGAGCAGCGGCCAAGTGCGCCGGATCGGGCGAGTGCGCCGCGCTCTGCCCGGCGAGCAGAAGCTGGGCGGGCATGCGATGTGCGCGTTAGGCTATCGCGATGACCCTACTGCTCCCGGCGGCGGCTATTTCATCGTGCGCAATTCGTGGGGTAGTGACTGGGCCAACGAAAACCCCGATGGTCCCGGCTATTGCTACGTGCCATACCAGCTCATCTTCGATGAAGGGCTGGCGGCATTGGTCGCTACCGGCGTCATCGTCGAGCAACCGAACGTGGCAACGCCGGCGCTGGGCGCTGAGCAATCGGACGATCTCGCTGCCATCCTCGCTGAGGCGCAGGCAATCCGCGCGCGTCTCGATGCGCTGATCGAGCGGATTGGCGCGTTAGCCGGCGGCCGGCCCCAGCCCGTTGCGCCGGTAGCCGCAGCGTCCCAGCCAGACCCAACCCCGGCGCCGCCAGTGGTCGCTGGCTATAGCGGTCCGCTCATCTTGATTGCCGGCGAACAGAGCGCCGAGGAACTCTACCCCAACGGGATTGATGGCCGGCGTGGCGAGCCGTTGCTGCGGATTGACGCCAAAACGGCCAGCGATCTAGCTCAACGCAGCGAAGATCCAAAAGAGTTGCAGATGTTGCACAAGACGCGCAACGAGGCCGAAGAGAAACATTTTGGCGTTGTGGCTGAGGTTGATCAAGAGGATATAGCCCAAGCGCGCTGGGCGCTGGTCGTTAGCGCCACCGACGATGCCCGGATCATCGAGGCGTTGTGGCCGCTGATCGAGCACCGCGCTCACCAGCAGGGCATCGCGCTGCCGGCAGTCGCTTTTCGCCCCGGCGAGACCTGCGCCGAATGGGCTAGTCGCTACGCCGACATCCGCCAGCCATGGGAGCAGCGCGCGCCGGTGTTGGTGCATCGCCCGAACGAGCGGGTGAATGGCTGGTTAGCCCGCCACGGTACGATGGCCGGCCCGGTTAAGCCGAGCCAAGGCGTGCCATTCTACTTGTTGATCGCGGCCCGCCCCGGCCCGCTTGCGCCCAACGACCAAGCCTTCATCAGCTTCAATTTCCAGTACGAACTCGACATCTTCTGGGGCGTGGGCCGGGTTTGCTTTATTGACGAACGTGGCCAACACCGCTACGCCGATTACACAACCTACGCCCAACGGTTGGTCGACTACGAGCGGCGCAAGGCGAGCGAGATTCGTCTGCGCCGCGAGATCGTCTACTTCGGCACCCGCCATGACCTCGATAAATCAACCGAGCGCAGCGCAGTTGAGTTGGTGACGCCGTTGGCCAATTGGCACGACCGTGGCCTGCCGCAGCGGCTTGGCTACGGCAAGCGGCTGCTCTTGGCCAAAGACGCTACTCGCAGCAATCTCGAATTAGCCCTGCGCGATGGCAATCAACCGCCGGCTATCTTCTTCAGCGCCACACATGGGCTTGGCCTGCCGGCCAATGACCGCGAATTGATCCCCTATCAAGGCGCGCTAGTCACGCAAGACTGGACCGGCTTCGGCGGGATTAAGCGCGAGCACTGGTTTGCCGCCGAAGACCTGCCCGGCAACCTCTCGCTGGAAGGCATGGTGGCGCTGCTATTCGCCTGCTACGGCGCGGGCTGCCCGCAACAAGACGAGTTTATCTTCGATCCCAACAAAGGCCGCCCGGTGATCGCGCCCTTCGCCTTCGTCGCCCAACTGCCGCAGCAAATGCTATTGCGCGGCGCGCTCGGCGTGGTCGGCCACGTCGAACGCGCATGGACGTATGGCTTCAGCATGGACGGGGCGCGTGGCCAGACCCAGAGTTTTGAAGATGTGATCGGGCGCTTGGTGGCCGGCAAACGGCTCGGCAGCGCGACCGATCAGTTCAACATCATTCAGGCTGCCCGTTCGCTGACGCTGGCCGAAGAATTAGAGAATATCAAATTCGGCAAACAGCCCGACCCGCGCGAGCTATCGACCCTATGGATGGCGCGCAACGATGCCCGCAACTACATGTTGTTGGGCGATCCGGCAGCGCGGGTGGTCGTGTGAGCCTTAACTCACCAACTCGCGCAACTCGGCCACCGATCGGGCCAGCGCCAATGGCGCGGCGAGATAGAGATCGCGGTATTCGCCATACCCGTAGGTAACGGCGATGCACGGCATACGGTGCGCTCGCGCGCCGGCAATATCGTAAGTGGTATCGCCAACCATCACCGTCCATGCCCGATCGCTGCCGAGCCGTGGCAGCAGGGTGGCGATGACCAGCGCCTTGTTGCCGTTGCGGTCATCGGGATCAACCGCAGCGATCGCCTCGAAGTAGGCTTGCAGCCCGAAGTGCGCCAAGATCCGCTCAGTGGGAGGGCGGATCTTCGAGGTAGCGACAAAAAGCCGCATTCCAGCAGCTTGTAGATCGCGTAAGAGTTCGGGAATGCCGGGAAAAACGGTGTTCTCGAACATGCCGATTTCCCAGTAGCGTTGCCGGTAGTGGGCCACGGCCTGATCGGCCATAGCCGGATCGCCGAGCAATTGCTCGAACGAGGCATGCAACGGCGGCCCGATCCAACCGCGTAGTTCGGCGTCACTCAATGGCGGATGGCCAATCTGGGCTAGCGCGTAGTTGACGCTGCGGGCAACACCGGTGAACGGGTCGGTCAGCGTGCCGTCGAGGTCGAATAAGATGGCGCGAAATGGTCGTTGTCTGCTCATGTGGATAGTATACCGCAAGAATGACAGCCGGTACGCGCCGGGAAACGGTGCTATAATGAAAGTATCCGGTGATTGGGGAAGGATAGTCGAGCAGGAGATTGCTACGAGCGAGCTGGCCAGTTGAGCGCAAACATTATGCAGGACGGCGCCAGACGCGCTGCACCATTATCATTTGCGGCTTCCCTCCTTCGTCTAAACTCATCACAGAAAGGCCCCCGGCATGTTCAATTCAATGGCCGATGTGCGTGAAATGTTGGGGCGACAGAACTATATCGCCTCGGATGAGATCAGCACTGCGATCTTTCTCGCCGAACGACTCGGCAAGCCGTTGCTGGCCGAAGGCCCTGCCGGAGTAGGCAAGACCGAGCTGGCCAAGGCGTGGGCAGCGGCGCAGGGCCGCGAACTGATCCGTTTGCAGTGTTACGAAGGGCTTGATGAGACCAAGGCCCTCTACGAGTGGGAATACGCCAAACAGTTGCTCTATACCCAACTGCTGCGCGACAAGCTAGCAGATTTGCTTGGCGACGCGCAGAGTCTGCGCGAAGCCGCCGACCGGCTCGCTTCGCAGGAAGATGTCTTCTTTTCCGAGCGCTTCTTGCTGCCGCGGCCGCTGTTGCGCGCAATAACCAGCGATCGTCCGGTGGTGCTGCTGATCGATGAGATCGACCGCGCTGACGCCGAGTTTGAGGCGTTTCTGCTGGAAGTGCTGAGTGATTTTCAGGTTTCGGTGCCGGAATTGGGCACGCTGAAGGCTAAGCATATTCCGACGGTCATCCTCACCTCGAATAATACTCGCGAGCTGAGTGAAGCGCTCAAGCGGCGCTGCCTCTACATTCACATTGATTACCCCGATCTCGAAGCCGAGTTGCGGGTGGTGCAGTTGAAGGTACCCGGTCTCGCGCCCAAACTGGCTCGCGAAGCAGTGGCCTTGGTGCAGCGCCTGCGCACGCTCGATCTCAAGAAACATCCGAGTGTTTCCGAAACGCTCGATTGGGCGCGAGCGCTGGTCGAGTTGAATGCCCGCCAGCTCGATAAGGCGACGCTCGATACTACGCTCAATGTGCTGCTCAAGTACGAGAGCGATTTGCAGCGGGCGCGCCGGCTGTTGCAACAGGGCGACCGGCCTGATCGCCCCGACCGGCCCGACCGGCCTGACCGGCCGCGCGGCGGCTATCGTGGCGGCGATTGGACCAATAACTAGCGGAGAGGTTATGGATCGACGGATTACCGAGTTTATTGCCGGTTTGCGCGCGGCCGGCGTGCGAATTAGCGTCGCCGAGTCGGCTGATGCGTTGCGGGCAATTGAGCAGGCCGGCATTACTGATCGCAATATCTTCCGGCTGGCGTTGCAGACGGCCTTGATCAAAGAGCGGCAAGATCAGGCGATCTTCAATGATCTCTTCCCGCTCTATTTCGGCAAAGATGCGCCTCCCGCGATGCAACAACCCGGCGGCGGCCAGCTCTCACCCGAAGAGCAGCAGCAGCTTTTACGCCAATTGCAGCAACTGCTCGCCCAATTCCCTCCCGGCCCGCTCGGCCAGCTCTTCCAGAGCATGATCAGCGGCCAGCCCCTTAGCAATCAACAGATTCGCGCTATGCTGGCCAACATCTCGCCGCCGCACCTCACCAACCCGCGTTACCGCGATTGGATGGCGCGGCAGGCGATGCGGGAATTGCAGATGCAGCGTTTGCAGCAGATGCTGCGCGAATTGCTCGAACAACTGCGCGCGCAAGGCATGCGGGAAGAAGCGTTGCGCGCTATCGAGCAGGCTGCGCGCGAGAATCTGGCCGCGCTTGAGCAGCAGATCGGCCAGCAGGTGGCGCAGCAGATGCAAGAACAGGCGCAGGGGCAGGGGCCGCGCCAAGGCCAAGGCCGGCCTAGTGAACGCGAGCTGCTCGATCTGCCGCTCGAACGGGTCGATGAAAGCCTCTTGCCGGAAATGCGCACACTAGTGCGTAAATTGGCCGCCCGCCTACGCACTCGGCTGGCGCTGCGCCAACGCCGCGGCAAGACCGGCACGCTCGATGCCAAGGCAACTATCCGCACCAACCAGCGCTTCGGCGGCGTGCCGATGATCGTGCGCCATCGCAAGCGCCATCTCAAGCCGAAGCTGGTCATTTTGTGTGACCGCAGCGTGAGCACGCAGCAGGTGATGTCGTGCATGCTGCTGATGATCTATGCCTTGCACGATCAGGTGAGCCGCACCCGTTCCTTCGCCTTCATCGACCGGCTGTACGATA
Source organism: Chloroflexus sp. (assembly GCA_025057175.1). Lineage (GTDB taxonomy): Bacteria > Chloroflexota > Chloroflexia > Chloroflexales > Chloroflexaceae > Chloroflexus. The sequence goes on from JANWYE010000012.1 coordinate 25,121, forward strand.
TGTCGCACTATTTCGCCGAATCGCGCCCCGAACAGGCGATTGCGCAGGTGCTGGCCGAGATCCGGCCTACCCGCAGCTACAGCACCGATTTGGGCAATGCGTTGGCTGAGTTCTGCCGCGATCAATTGCATCTCGTTGATCGACGCACCACTGTGATTGTGCTCGGCGACGGCCGCAACAATGAGAACGATCCTAACTTGCCAGCTTTCGAGCAGATTCGCCGCCGCGCGCGCCGGATTGTCTGGTTTGCCACCGAAGAGCGTTGGAAGTGGGGCGTGTACGATCCCGGTTCGCTAAGCAGCGACATTTATAAGTATGCGCCGATGTGTGACGCGATGCACGAGGTGACGACGCTGCGCCAGTTGGCGACGGCAATTGACCGGCTGTTTCTGCATCCGTAGCGATGGCTAGAATATGGAGTGCGGCCGCAACCCTGCTGTACTCCGAAACGGTTGTCGCTAGCAAATCGTCTCATCACCTCGTATGCGCGATGAGGGCGAGCAAAAGGGATATATGCCATGCGGATCGTGATTCGTGAAGTCTTGAATGTGGGCGGCTTTTTCGCTGGCGAGACAGTGACATTAGCGGCGCAGCGATGGCCCGAAGGCGGCCCTGAACAGACGTTGACGATCGACGATGCAGCCTTAACCAACGTCACCGCGCGCCATCTGCTGGCGCCGGGGATGGTGCTCGAGTTGCGGTTGGCCGGAGACCGGGTTGAACAGGCAACGTTGCTGGGTGCGCCTGATCATGCCAGCCTAAGCGCGGCGTGGCGACAGCCGCCCATCTTGCCGACGCCAACGCCGCGCGTGCTTAGCTTCCGTTGTCCTGCTTGCAAGGTATGGGCGGCAGCGACCGGCGATCCGCCAATCTGCGCGGTATGTGGCGCCGCCGCGCCCCGCGTTTAACCGATGTGAAATGTTGCCACTAACCGTCCGAATTGTAATTTCGTGCCATCGCTAATTGGCACCGGCGTTTGTGGTTCGATCCGGGTGCCGTTGACGCGGGTGTGGTTCGTGCTGTTGAGATCAACAATACTCCATTGATTGCCAGTATGCACGATTTTGGCGTGCTGGCGGCTTACGCCACCCGTTTCGCCGCCGTAAGGCGTTAGGTCAATTTCGGGGAAGATGTTGCTGACCGGATCTTCCCGCCCGATGATGTATTCGTGCTTGCCCGGCGGAAGCTCGATCTCACTACCATCGGCAAGCACCAACCGGGCCGTCGCTGGCGGCTTGGCCGGGATCGGGGTGGCAATTGGCGTGGGCGCAGCAGGATGGGCCGCGGCGGCTGCAGCAACCGTTGTGGGCGCAGCCAACGCATTGCCTGTCAGCGCGGCTAGTTCAGCTTCGGTCTTGGCTAATTCGGCTCGCGCTGCGTCGAGACCGGCAGTGATAAAGGCGGGTACGCTGCCGGCTGGGTAGCGGGCGGCCATTTGCTCGTACTGGGCAACAGTGTCTCGGTGCGCAGCCAGTAACGCTTCTAGCCGGGCAACCTCTGCTGGATCGGGACCGGTAGGTAGCGCAGCCAGTTCAGCCTCGGTCTTGGCTAGTTCGGCCCGCGCCGCGTCGAGACCGGCAGTGATAAAGGCGGGTACGTTGCCGGCTGGATAGCGGGCGGCCATTTGCTCGTACATAGCAACGGTGTCGCGGTGCGCGGCCAGCAATGTCTCAAGCCGGGCGCGCTCGGCGGCAAGATCGATGGCAGGCGCAGCCACAGGAGGGACCGGGGCTGCGGTTGGCATCTCTACTGGCGGTGGCGCTACCGGTTCAGCGACTGGCGGAGCCGGCGGCGCAATCATCGTTGGCCCTTCCGCCGTCGCCGCAGGTGCTTCTACAATCACTGGCGATAAGGGTTCAGCCACTGGCTCTGCCGCAGGTGGCGGGGCGATAACGGTGGGGGCATCAGCCGCCGGCGGTGGCGCAATCACGGTGGGGGCATCAGCCGCCAGCGGTGGCGCAATCACGGTGGGGGCATTGGCAGCGGACGCGGAGTCAAACAATTTGCTCAGATCGGCGCCACAGTTGTCGCAGAACCGTTCGCCGGGCAATACTGGATCGCTGCAATCAGGGCAAAAGAGCTGTGGCGTGCTTGGTGGCGCAACCAAGGTGGCTTGATCGGGCGTAGTGGGTGTCGTTACCGGCGTTGCCATCAGATCGGCGCCACAGTTGTCGCAAAACCGTTCACCGGGTAGCACAGTAGTCCCACACACCGGGCACGATGGCGCGAGTGCGGTAGGTTGATCGGGCGAGACAGTAGTTGGCGCTGGAGCGGCTGGCGCTGCGCCAGCTAGGCGTGTGCCGCACTGATCGCAGAAACGATTCGTAGCTTCATTTTGCGCCCCACAGGAAGGACAGATGATCATATTCGTTCCTCACCTTGGCAAGCAATCGCTTACAAAGCGCGATTGCGCGAGTTCACAGCATCTTTACGTTACCACTTACTCCTCTTCCAACCGCTGGGTCAGCCGCCGAGTCGCATAACGCAACTCTTTCTGCGCGGCGGCACTCAGTTGTTGGCCCTGTTCGAGCGCCGCCGCTTGCTGGTTTGTCTTCTCGGCTAGCTCCAGCTCGCCTAGATCGAGCAAGCGAGTGGCTGCCGCGCGCAATTTCTGGGTTGCGCCGGCAACATTGCCACTGGCCGCTTCGCTCAATGCGCGCGTTTGCAACTTGAACGCAGTGACGCGCTCGACCAGATTCATCACAGCGGGGTCGTAGCTCTCTGGCCCAGCCTGATCGGCTACCTCAAGCAGCACGTCTTGCTTGATGATCGTCTCGCCTGTCTGATCGACTGGCGTCAGGTGCAATTCGGCTTGGGCAATGCGAAACCGGCCATTAGCGCGCGGCGGGAGCATCAGATCCAGCAGCACGGCTGCCGGTTGGCCGCCAACGAGATCACCCAGCCGTACCGCTACCGCAGTTTCACCGATTGGCTGGTAGCCCAAATTGGCAATGACCGGCTTGACCCGATAGACGGCGCGTGGCGTGACATCGCGCACGAAACGCAGTAGCAGCCGGGCATCAGTGGCGACAGTAGCTTGCGCGGCTTGCACTGCCTGTTGGAAGAAGGTCGCGATCTGTTCCGGCTCGGCGATGTAGTCGGAATGGCCATCGCTAGCTGCGGCAATATCGTCGAGCAACTGCTCGTTCCATTCGGCTCCCAACCCCAATGCGGTGATCCGCACGCCAGCCTTGCCGAGGTCGCTGGCTAGATCGCGGCAGAGCGGCTCATCACCCCACGTCTGACCATCGGTCAGCAGCACCATACGGCTGATACGATCGGGGCCAAGATACTTTTGCAGTTCAGTCTGGCCGGCCTGCATCCCTAACGACATCGTCGTGCCGCCAGCCTCGGTGATCGTATCAACAGCGGCAAGGAGGGTGGCTTTATCGCCAACCGGCATCGCCGGCACCAAGGTCTGCACCGTATCATCAAAGATGACAATCGCCGCTACATCGTGCGGGCGCAGCAGCTCAATAACCCGCCGGGTCGCCGCTTTCATGTTGGCGAGCTTAGCGCCTTGCATCGAGCCTGACCGGTCGAGCACAAAACAGAGATTGAGCGGCATGACGGTTGCCGGTGAAGCCTGTGCCACTGCTTCGACCAGCAAGTAGCCAACTTGCGGTGTTGCGCTGGCCGGAATCGGTGTGCGGCCCCATTGGCAGGTGAGAGTTATCTGCTGAGACATACGTTTATTCCTTAACTCGATATACCATTACCTGGCCGGCAACTTGGCTATACCTGTGAGATCAAGGCCCCCAACACGCAGCAGAGAAGGTACGCGCCAGCGCTGGTGGCAAAACCAATTGCCGCATCGCGGCGACCATGCAACGTTTGAGCGGTATTTGGGCTAACGAGCGCAATCAGACTCAAAACGCCGCCGATCAGAGCAAACAGCGCAGCCCCCATTGCAATCAAGATGCCAAGTCCGGCCAAAACATCATCACCGTTCGCAATCGGTTCGAGACCGGTAAGTCCAATCGCAATGATCATCAGCACAGTGCTAATAATGCCAATCCAGCGTCCGGCAGTTGCCATCCCGGTGCTGGCCATGACTACTACCGGCGAAGTGCCTACTGCGTCTACTCGCGCTGCTTGTGCCGTCGGTGTTTGATTGGCGGCCTGACGGTTAACCAAATTGCCGCTGCCGAACAGCGCCTGTTGTAACTCGATCACGCTGGCAAAACGCTTGGTGGGATCGTTGTCGGTGGCGCGGGCAATGGCTGCCGCGATGTAGGGTGGCACGGAAGGGTTGAGTTGGTTAACCGGCGGTAGCCGGAACGGCGTGGTGCTAGGGTCGTGACCAGTCAGCAGGTGGTGCATAAGCACACCAAGGCTGTAAATGTCAGAACGCGGATCAGTCTGGCCGCGGCCATACTGTTCAGGGGCGCTGTAGCCGGGGGTGCCGAAGGCTTGTGTGTCGCGCTCTTTGCCCGGCTTGAACAGGCGAGCAATGCCGAAATCAACCAACTTGATCGTCCCGTCGGGGGTAATCATTACGTTGGTTGGCTTGAGATCGCGAAAAATGATCGGTGGCTGTTGGGAGTGCAGGTACGCCAGCACCTCGCAGATTTGCGCCGTCCAGCGCAAGACTTCGTGCAATGGGCGGGGTAAACCTACTCGATTGACATAATCGCGCAGATTCTCGCCGGGCACAAACTCCATCACCAGATAGTTGCGACCATTCTCCTCGAAGTGGTCGGTAACACGTGGTAAGTAGGGGTGGCTCAGCTTGGCTAGCAATTCCGCTTCTTGCCGGAAGGCCTCTTGGGCTTGCTGGCGCTCAAGCGGTGAGGTAATCGCGGTGTCGCTCATCTCTTTCACTGCCCACTGAGCAGTAGCGAGCCGGCGATCTGTTGCCAGATAAACCGATCCCATACCACCAGCACCGAGGCGGCGGCGTAATTCGTACCGGCCTTGCAACACCTGCAAGGGTGGCGCAGCAGTAACCGGCTGGTCGCTGCTGCGAATGCGCGTGCCGCATTCGGGACAGAAGAGCACATCGTTAGCGAGGGTAACGCCGCATTGTGGACACTTCATAGCATCATTCTCACCAGAATCACCGCGATATTATCCTCACCACCCGCCTGATTGGCCGCCGCCACCAAGGCAGCGCAAGCCCGCTGCGGATCTGGTTCTTCGGCAATAATCCGTTCCATTTCCGAATCGCGTGTCATCTCCCATTGGCCGTCGGAACAGAGTAGCAGCGCATCGCCGGGCAGTAAGCGCAGGCTAAAGATGTCAACTTCGGGTTCTGCGCGATCGCCGAGCGAGCGGAGCACCGCATTCCGTTGCGGGTGAGTGTAGATGTCCTCTTCGCGCAGATGGCCTAGCTCTACTAATCGCATAACTAGCGAATGATCTTTGCTAATCCGGCTCAGTTTACCGTCGCGAAACAGATAAGTGCGGCTATCGCCGATGTTCGCGATCACGGCTCGATTGCCAACCACTAGTGCCATCGTCAACGTCGAACCCATATCATTTGCTTGCGACCGGCTTTCGCGATAGATGGCCTCGTTGGCTGCCAACACCGCTTGCCGCGCCAATTCCTGCATTTCGGCCTCGTGATAAAGACGCGATTCGGCCATCATTTGTTGCAGGTAATGTTCTGTGATGAAGCGAGCGGCTGCGCGGACTGCCATCCCGCTGGCGATTTCACCGGCGGCATGGCCGCCCATGCCGTCAGCGACAATATAAACCCCACAACTCTGGCGTTGCCCGTTATTTTCGAGGCACATGGTCAGTTTAAACAGACTGTCTTCATTATGATCGCGTACCTGCCCCGTGTCTGTGTAAGAGCCGGCCAGTTGGAACAATGGCACTGGATGGGTGCGATCATCACGCAATGCGCTGAGGCGATGAGCTACTGCGGCGGCATCGCGCAGCTCGCCAGTGCGGATTTGGCGCAGCGCCACCTCTAGACTATCCGTGGCTTGTGGAGCCTCTTCCACAGCCTCTTCACTTAGGCGTTGGGTGGTGCGAGGAATGGCGGTCAGCCGTTCCAACACTTCAGCTAGTGCCAGCAGATCGGCTTGAAAGGCTGTGTTGCGCTCCGCGTCGCTTACCAAGCGCAGATTGTTTGCCTGCCGCAAACAGACCTGTCCCGGCCCAATTAAACCGAGATCATCAATCGTCAGTGTGCTGAGCGCAATCCCAGCACCGTGGAGATTGACAAGTAATTGGGCAATCGCGGCGCCAATCATCAGCGCTGTAGTCTCATCGAGCGGGGCAGTATGCGGCATCGCATCAGTATCGGCCAGTACCGTCAGCCGCATACCGTTCAG
>JANWYE010000130.1 GCA_025057175.1 Chloroflexus sp.
CGAGGCTGAGGCGCGCTACCTGTGCCACAAGCGCTTGGCCGGGCAGCGATAGGAGATCATTCTGAATGCGCGCGAAACTACGCACATCGTGCTGTTTAGTAGCATCGAGCAACGCTTGAATGCGCTGGGCGCGGTACGGATTGAGCCAAAAGCCCTGAATTGGTGCATTGCGCGATTCATTGCCGGTAATCCGGTGGTTAGCGGTGACTATCGCGCCACTCGGTGGATCGAGCTGGCTCGGCAGTTCTTCAAAGGGGATCGTGCCTTCCCACTCATACTCGCCGCTCCAGCCGGGCACTGGTAACATCCCATCGCTTTTTCGGCGGATTGGCAGGCGACCGGCCAGACAATAGCCGATGTGACCATCGATGTCAGCATAAACGAAATTTTGCGGCGGCGTATCCCAATCGGCCAAAGCGGCCCGAAACTCTTCCCAATTGCGGGCGCGATTGAGCTTCAGCACCGAACGCACGAGGGTAGGGGATGGATCGAGCGCCGTCCAGCGCAGCGCCAGCGCGGTCGTTTCGGTGCCGGCGGCGGCCGGCTCGCCACGCAACGCGCCGGCCACCGGATCTATAATAGGGCCGTGGCGGGTGATGCGCACATCGATCACCACTGGCTCGACTTGGCCTTTGACGGTAATCGTCTCTTGCACCACTTCGGCATTCAGCCACTCATCACGCCAACGGTAGCGCAGCGGGTCGGCGGGATCGAAGCGCTCAATGAACAGGTCTTGGTTATCAGTGCGCGCATTGGTTACGCCCCATGCAATGCGCTGGTTGTGGCCGATGATCACGCCACAAGTAGCCGGCATCGTTGCTCCGGCAACATGAAAGTCGCCGCCTTCGAGATGCACTTGATACCACAGATTGGGCAAAGCGACATTGAGATGGGGGTCATTAGCCAGCAAAGGACGGCCGCTGGTGGTGCGTTTCCCCGCTACCACCCATGCATTAGAGCCTTGCGGGGTCTCGGTTTCGCCGGTGAAGAGAGCAGCGTCGCTGGCTAGTTGCAATGCCGCCGCGCCGAGATCGGGCGTATAGTGTACGCCGGACGGCACCGTCAGCGGCCCGTCTTCGGGGTACCTTGGACGGAGGGCAATTGCCCGTTCGACTCCCACTGTGGCCACAATCTGCGCCTGCAGCAGCTCTTGCATCCAGTTGGTCGACAGGTTGAGCGACATCATTTTCGGCCAGACTAGCAGATCGGCCAATTCCCATGGTTGTGGCTGCACACCGAGAATAGTGAACTCAAGCGGCAAGCGGCTGCCAATCTGCTCAATACAGGCGTTAACCCCGCGCAAATACGCGGTCATCAGCGTCGCTGTCTCGTCATCAAGCAACGCAGCTTCGCGGCGGGCAATCCGGCTAAAGCCGAGGGTGCGGATGAAGCGGTCAGAGTCGACAGCAACCGCGCCGAAGATTTCGGCCAGCCGGCCATGCCCGATCCGGCGATGCAATTCCATCTGCCAAAGCCGATCTTGGGCATGCACATAGCCAAGGGCGCAGAAGAGATCTTCATTGTGTTCCGCATAGATATGCGGAATGCCCCAACGGTCACGGCGTACTTCGACAGCTGCGCGCAGGCCGGGCAATTTGGCCCGCCCGTTAATACGTGGCAAGGGACGGCGCAGGGCAGCAACAGCACCGACCCCGGCAAGCGCGGCAACGGCGCCGACGGTAATGCCAATCGCCCGTCCGAGGCGAGAGGGGTTGAATGTCACGCTCCACCTCCGTTTCAGACTGAGAACGGTGATACTTGTATTGTCAACCGCGCAGGCGAAAGTGTCAAACGCTAACGTGATGCGTTCGCATGGCACGGCGTGGAGCCAACGTTTTCCACGCGGTTGACAGTGGCGCGGGCATGGCGTATCTTTCCAAAAGGTGAATCAGAAACACACGTAAAGTAACGAACAATGAGTTTATCTGTTCCGCCGGAATTGCATCACGATCTTGTGCTCGTCGAGCATCTGTTGCGCGAGCGCATGCGAGCGCGGCTGGCCATCATTTCCATGGTTGGGCCGCATCTGATCGCCGATCCATCTGATCGGTTGCGCGCATTGATGGTGTTAGCCATTGCCCGTCTCGGCAATCGTTCTGGCGAACAGGTAGCGCATGCGGCTGCGGCAGTGGAACTGATTGAAGCGGCGACGCGCGCGCATGATAATCTGATTGACGAGCAGGCCCGTCGCGCTGGCCGGGTGGCCAATGGCGCGTGGGATCATGGCGTGGCGCTGATGGTAGGCGATTACCTCTTTGCGTTGGCTGCCGGCGAGATGGCGCGCAGCCCCGATCCGCGCATTATTGGTCTCTATTCACAGGCGGTCATGCAGATCTGCGAAGGTCAATTGATCCAAGTGACCAGTTTGGCGCATCGCGAAGCGGCGTTAACTGCCTATTGGCAACGGGCTGAAGCGTTGGCCGGTTCGTTGCTGGCTGCGGCGGCTCAGGCTGGCGTCTTGTGTGGCGGGTTGCCTGAGCCGTTGCTCGAACCGGCAGCGCAGTTAGGGCTGCACCTCGGCTTGGCCCGGCAGTTGGCCGGCGAGATCCGCGATATGGAAGCAGATGGGGCCTTGCTGCAAGCTGGTTCGGTGCCGTTAGCCTTGCTGTATGCTGCCGGCGAACCGCCTGTGCCAGAAGTGCAGGCGGTCTTTACTAATCCCGCGCCGGCAACGATTGCGGCTGCGCTGCCGATTATCCGTGCCACTGGCCTACCGGCGGCACGAGCGGCTCTCGCCAAACAACAAGATGCTGCCCGGCAGGCGTTGGCCCAGTTGCCGGTTGGTATCACCACGCCGTGGTTGGCGGCGCTGATCGATCAGATTGGCGGCTTAGCCTAGTGAGCGCCTGTGTTATAATGCGACGGCTAACCGAATCGTTGCCGCTTTCGATCCGGCAGGAGAGTCTATGTATCGTTCACATACCTGTGGTGAGTTGCGCCCCGCTCACGCCGGTCAAGAGGTGACGCTGGCCGGCTGGGTGCATCGCCGGCGCGACCATGGCGATCTCATTTTTATTGACCTGCGCGACCGCTATGGCATTACGCAGGTTGTTTTTGATAGCGCGAACGCGGCAGCGCATGCCGTGGCCGAGACGGTGCGTTCGGAATATGTCGTGCAGGTGCGCGGGTTGGTGCGTATTCGTCCTGCGGAAGCCGTTAATCCTGATATTGCCACCGGCGAGATCGAAGTCTCGGCGTTTGAGGCGCAAGTGCTGAATCCGGCCCGCACGACGCCGATCTACATTGCCAAAGAGGGCGGTGAAGACGAGTCGGTGCGCTTGAAGTATCGGTACCTCGACCTGCGTCGCGAGCGGATGCAGCGCAACCTGATCTTGCGCCATCGGGTGGTCAAGTTTATCCGCGATTTTCTCGACAATGAAGGATTTCTTGAGATCGAGACGCCGATCTTGATCAAGTCAACCCCGGAAGGGGCGCGTGACTATCTCGTTCCCTCGCGATTGCATCCGGGCAAATTTTACGCGCTGCCGCAAAGCCCGCAGCAACTCAAACAGTTGCTGATGGTGGCCGGTTACGATAAGTATTTCCAGATTGCCCGCTGCTTCCGTGATGAAGATCAGCGCGCCGACCGCCAGCCCGAATTTACCCAGCTCGATATCGAGATGAGCTTCGTCGATCAGGAAGACGTGCTCAATCTGATTGAGCGGCTTTTTACGGCCTTGTGCCGCACAGTGACGCCGCACAAACACTTGCCGACGCCGTTCCGCCGTCTGACCTATGCCGAAGCTATGGAACGCTACGGTTCCGACAAGCCTGATCTTCGCTACGATCTCGAATTAGTCAACCTCAGCGATCTGGTGGCCGAGACCCCGTTCCAAGTCTTCCGCAGCGCGTTAGCTGCCGGTGGTCAAGTCAAAGGCATTCGCGCGCCGGGGTGCGCAACTTTCTCGCGCAAGCAGATCGACGAGTTGGCCGAGGTGGTGCGTGCCGGTGGTGCCAAAGGCTTGGCATGGGCAGTTTTGCCGGCTGATGGCGGTGAAGTTCGTTCGAGCTTCGCCAAGAACCTCGCTCCCGGTGAGTTTGAGGCGATTGTGCAGCGCATGGCGGCGCAACCCGGCGATTTATTGTTGATTGTCGCCGATCAGCCGACAGTGGTGGCCGCCTCGCTTGATAAGCTCCGCCGCAACCTTGCCGAGCGGCTGAACCTCGCCGATCCCAACACCCTCTGCTTTGCATGGGTGGTCGATTTTCCGTTAGTGGAATGGAACGAAGACGAGCAGCGTTGGGATGCTGTCCATCATCCTTTTACTGCGCCTAAAGACGAAGATCTGCACTTGTTGGCAACCGATCCCGGCAAGGTGCGGGCCAAGGCCTATGACTTGATCCTCAATGGCTACGAGGCAGGTGGCGGGAGCATCCGTATCCATCGTCGCGATGTGCAACAGCAGCTCTTCTCGCTGTTGGGCATCAGCGAAGCGCAGGCACAGGCCCAATTTGGCCACATGCTCGAAGCGTTTGAGTATGGCGCGCCGCCTCACGGCGGGATTGCCCCCGGCATTGACCGGCTGGTGATGATCTTGGCCGGTGAGCCGACCATTCGTGAAGTGATGGCCTTCCCCAAGACCCAGCAAGCGGTTGATCTGATGACCAATGCGCCATCGCCAGTGGATGAACGCCAATTGAAAGAGTTGCATATTCGGATCGTCGAAGAGTAAAAAGAAAGTTTTGTACCTTCTGCTGATACTCTCGTATAAGCGCGGGCCAGCGGCCCGCGTTTTAATCGCTAACGCGCAGGAGCGTGGGCTGGCCCGCCATTCCATCATAAGCGCCGGTTGCCAAGGTTTCAGCAAGGCCGGAATACTAAGTTTACAACGTCCAGAGTCTAAAAATAGTACTTCTGAACCGGCGACAAAATGGATCAAAAGCAGCTATACTATAAGATGCACGACGTCCATGCCGCCGCCGCGCCTGTCTTGGCGCGGCGTTGCGTTCGCCGGAGCTGGTATGCCCAAGCGCATTTTAATTGTCGATGATGATCCTAACATTCGCCGATTGGTGTCTTTAGCGCTCACCGATGATACGCCCTACGAGGTAAGCGATGTTTCGTCAGCAGAAGCGGCGCTGCTGCACATTTCGCGCCAACCGGTCGATCTTTTGGTGACCGATCTGCTCATGCCGGGTATGAGCGGGATTGAGCTGATCCAGCGTGTGCGCCAGCTCGATCCGAGCACTGCCATTGTAGTCTTTACCATTAGCCCCGAAGATTTGTCGCCGCAATTGAAAACCGAATTGCAGATTGATTATGTGTTGCCCAAGCCAGCTACCGCTGAGCAATTGCGATTGGCGGCAACGACCTTGCTCGATCCGATCAAACCGGTTGGCGCAACCCGTCATGAACCACCGCCTGCCGAACCGGCGAACAGTAGCCGGTTTAGCCAGCGGCTGGCCACTTTACGCTCACGCCAGCCAGCCCAACAATCGCCAGCGGTAGCAATGCGGCTCACGCCCAATCAGCCCGGTCGTAGTGGCCGTAGCTATTCAGAAGCGCAGCTTGAACGGATGCGGCAGGCGCTGAAAGATTTGGCGCTGGCACCCGATGTGCAGTGCGCGATCTTAGCCGATATGAGCGGCTTGGTGCTTAGCCATTGGAGCCGCCGGCGCGATATTAATGTCACAGTGGTGGCGGCGCTGGCAGCCGGCAATACGCTCGCCTTGGCTGAGATTGGCCGCCATCTCGGCCAGCAACGCCCCGGCCATCTGGTTATTCACGAGGGTCAAGACCAAAACATCATTATGGCGTCGGTGGATGACCTCATCTTGCTGTTGGCAATCGGCGCTAATGCGTCGCTCGGTTGGGCACGGATTGCCGCCCTGCGCGCTTGCGAAGAGATGGCACGCATTGCCCGTAGCGATTAATGATTGATGATTTGCAAGTATCTTGCGCGTGCCGCAGCAGGCTTGACGAAACAAACTCTGCGGCCTATCTAAACATGCGCTTACCGGTTTGACACGACGCTAACCCTTTGCTATACTACGCAAGGCGAAGGGCGGTGCAACCGCTCTGTTTTCATGTTGTCTCGACGCAGTGCTTGCGTCGCCCCAAGGAGAAGAAGACCGTGTATGCGATTATTCGTGACCGTGGCATGCAATACCGTGTCGAGCCGGGCCAAGTCCTGACCATCGACCTGATCAGCGCCGAGCCGGGCAGCCAGATCGAGCTGGGTGAGGTGCTCTTGGTGGGTGACGCGGAGCAGGTAAAGGTCGGCTCACCGCTGGTTGAGGGCGCTGTGGTGCGGGCAGAGGTGTTGGGCGAGCAGAAGGGCGACAAGATTGTTGTCTTCCGCTACCGCAACAAGACGCGCTACCGCCGCCGCACTGGCCATCGCCAGCGCTATACTCAGATTCGCATCAGCGAGATCGTCGCCTAAAGGAGCTTGAACAATGGCACACAAAAAAGGTGTAGGCAGCTCGCGCAACGGGCGCGATAGCAATCCGAAAATGCGCGGCGTCAAGCGCTTCGGCGGCGAGCGCGTGCGCGCCGGCAATATTATCGTGCGCCAGTGCGGCACTAAGATTAAGCCGGGTGAGAATGTTGGCGTTGGCCGCGATTGGACGCTCTACGCGCTCGTGGATGGCGTGGTGCAGTTTGGCCACTACTCGCGCACGCAGAAGATGGTCAGCGTGATTCCGGTCGCGTCTGCCGAAGCTGCTGCTAATTAGAGAGGAACTACCGTGAAGCCGGGCATTCATCCCAAATATTACACTGATGGCATTGTTTGCACGACCTGCGGTACGGTGTGGAAGATCGGTTCCACCCGTCCTAACCTCCGCGTAGAGATTTGCTCGAACTGCCATCCGTTTTACACTGGCGAGCAGCGCATTGTCGATACCGCCGGTCAGGTCGATCGGTTTATGCGTCGCTTGAATGTCGCCCAAGAGCGGCAGACCGAGCGCGAGGCGCGCCGCGCCAGCCGCCAACCCGAAAAGAAGAAGAGCTTACTCAAAGAGATTTACGGCGAAGAAGCGGAGTAGTCGTCGTTTTCTCCTCAGACAAAGAGGCGCGGGCTGGCCCCTACCGTAGGCAAACGGGCGACGTATGCGTCGCCCGTTATGTGTATTTCGCCAATATCTGGCGCGCATGATTGATGACCGCGTCCCGCAATTCGGTAGGTGCTATTACCTCTACTTCGGTTCCCCAACTCAACACCCAACCCAAAATCTCGCGGATACCGGCAATGGTCAGATGCAGGTCACAACTGCCATCGGCGTTGTCAATCAGCTTTTGGCTGTGATGCCAACGATTCTCGCGAATGCGCGGCGCTGCTTGGGGGCTAAAACGCAGGTGAATCGCCACTTCGGCCTCGTTCATCACTTCCCATGAACGCGCCAAATGTTCATACGGGTCAAATCCCTCTGGAATGCTGAACTGTTCATCAAGCAACGCCGCATGCTCAATTCGCTCTACTTTGAAGGTGCGTAGGTCGTCACGTAACCGGTCGTACCCGATCACGTAGACTCCCGGTGTCGTACGCGCTACTTCGAGGAAATAAGGCGCAATCTCGCGCTCGGTCGGCTCCCGGTTGGGGGCGCGATAGCGAATGCGCACCATCCGCCGGTCGGCCCATGCGCGTGTGAGCAGTTCGAGGATTTCGACATAATGCGGATTGGGTGGCCGTTGGCGCACAATGCTGGCCAAGCGCGCAATGTGGCTGGCAATCGTCTGATCGGGCAGGCCGGCAGCGAGCTGATCAAGTGCCGAGACGATGTGCGGGTTGTGTTCGTCGCTGTGGTGGCTGAGTAAGCGGGCCGCAAAGAAGAGGGCAATCGCTTCGTGTAGGTTGAGGCGAATGGTGGCAAGGTAGGTGTTGCGGTCGATGCCATACTTGCCATTGTGTTCCCAGATCGGTACGCCAGCCTCGTCTAGCGTGTCGAGATCGCGGTAGATAGTGCGCCGGTTGACTCCGCACAACTTAGCCAGTGCGATCACGCTGTAGCCGCCGGGAGGCGCATTGTATAGCTGGTGTTCGAGTTTGCGTAACCGGGCAGCTTTGCTGCGCAACCGGTTCTCAGTGCTAGTCATAATCAGTCCGGGTAGAACGTAGCCGCAAAGCAAGGCAACGACGACACTTTGCCTTCTTTGCGGCGATCATGCAAGTGGCATACCTTAAATACACGCCCTACAGCACGAACGAAGCTGCGATCATTCCAATCGTGAGAAGACCACCCCAGATTGCGATCCAGACTAAATCTTGCCGGACATCGGCGTATTCACGGCTGTAATCTGGAGGCTCAATGGTGCGGGCGGGCGGGCGACGCACCGAGCCGGGGCGCTGATTGGCACGGCGACGATTGCTGCGCGAAGAAATTGACATACTGCCAAGCTCCTTGCAATGATGGTTATTTCCGGTTGTATTATAGCGGAAGTTTCGCTTGTGATGCGTCGCCAAGGTCAGTGAGGGGGTAGGCCCCCACCCCGGCCCTCCCCCGCTGAGGGAGGGAGTGATGCGCCTCCCTCCCGCAGGGAGAGGCGGGGGGCGGGAGGGGCCGCAACCCCGCTGGGGCAGGGCTACACCTCCTCCAGAGGGGGGAAGAGGGTGGGGGTAGCAGCTCTCACTATCCCCTGCGCTCCATCACGCAAGCAGCTTGCGCATCCGGTTGTCTGACGGTACTATACCCATCGTGATCATACGTTCGTAGCGAGAAGAGCTATGCGGGTAGGGATTTTCGGCGGTGGCCAATTAGCCCAAATGCTAGTGCAGGCTGCCATTAGTTTAGGTGTCGAAATTGTGATCTGCGAGCGGGTGCCGGATAGCCCCGCAGCGCGGTATACCCAGCGTTCGATTGTCGGGCCGTGGGAAGATGAGGCGGTGCTGACTGCCTTTGCCCGCCAATGTGATCTGGTGACGCTGGAGAATGAATTTATCGATGCCGGTTTGCTTAGGCAGGTAGAGGCATGCGGGACGCCGGTCTGGCCGTCGCCAGCGACGGTTGCTGTGGTGCAAGATAAGTTGTGGCAGAAGGAGCGGCTGGCTGCGGCAGGCTTGGCAGTGCCGCGGTTCTGGTCTGTTGCCGCGCCGGATGAGGTGTTCGCTGCTGCTCAAGCTTTTGGCTGGCCGCTCGTGCTCAAGGCGCGTCGTAATGGCTACGATGGCTACGGCAACGCCACCTTGCGCGATCCCGCTGATGTTGTGCCAGCATGGGAACGGCTCACCCGCGGTGGCAGCCCGTTGTTGGTCGAGGCCTGGGTGCCGTTTACCCGCGAACTGGCGGTGATGGTAGCGCGCCGGCGCGATGGCGCCATTGCCGCGTATCCGGTGGTCGAGACGGTGCAGCAGAATCATATTTGTCACGTAGTGTACGCGCCGGCGCCGGTTGAGCCGGCGATGGCTGCGCTGGCAACCGAGCTGGCTATTGCGGCAATTGAAGCGGTGGAAGGGGTAGGAATTTTTGGCGTTGAGCTGTTTGCGCTGGCCGATGGCCGAGTGCTGATCAACGAATTGGCGCCCCGTCCCCATAATTCCGGCCATTACACCATCGAAGCCTGCGTCACCTCGCAGTTTGAACAGCATCTGCGAGCAGTGTTAGGTTGGCCGCTTGGCTCAACTGCAATGCGCGCGCCAGCGGCGGTCATGGTCAATCTGCTCGGCCAACGCAATGGCCCGATCAATACGAATGCGATCACTGCGGCGTTGGCCATCCCCGGCGCGCACATGCACTTTTATGGCAAGCGCGAAGAGCGGGTTGGGCGCAAGATGGGCCATGTTACTGCGTTGGCCGGCACTTTAGCCGAGGCCGAAACGATTGCGCGCCGCGCTGCGGCGCTGGTAGCAATGCCATCGTAATTATGCAAGATGAGGAACCGCTATGTCCGATCATCCTCTCGTGGGCATCATTATGGGCAGCGATAGCGACCTGCCAACGATGCAAGGCGCCATCGATGTTTGCCGCGAGTTTGGCATTCCGTATGAAGCGCGGGTCGTGTCTGCCCACCGCACCCCGCTCGATATGGCCGAATACGGCATGACAGCTCATCAGCGCGGTATCCGGGTCATCATTGCCGGCGCCGGCGGCGCTGCCCACTTGCCGGGCATGGTCGCTGCGCATTCACCGCTGCCGGTGATCGGCGTGCCGGTGCCGAGCAAAGCGCTGAACGGCCTCGACTCGCTGCTTTCGATCGTGCAGATGCCGGCGGGTGTGCCAGTGGCCACAGTCGCGATCGGGAATGGCCGCAACGCCGGTCTACTGGCGGTGCAGATCCTCGCTAGCGCTGATCCAGCTCTGCTAGCGAAAGTGCAAGCGTATAAAGAGCAGATGGCTGCCGAATCGCGGGCCAAAAATCGCATCTTTACAGAAGCGTAATCCACGCCGCAAGTAACACCATCTGTTTGTTCATTCCGATCTGGTATGGTCTGTGAAGCATATCTGGCAGGGCAGTTGATTGCCGCTAAGCTGAGATATGCGCTCGACTTAAGAGGTTGATGGCGTAGCCCTTCGGCGTTCACGCCAACGTTATGCAGGGAAAGGGATTGGCTCCACTATGCGAAATCTGCTCGTGACCGGCGGGGCCGGTTTTATCGGTAGCAATTTTGTCCACTATATGTTGGGCAAATATGCCGATTACCGCATCATC
>JANWYE010000131.1 GCA_025057175.1 Chloroflexus sp.
CCACCCCGGCCCTCCCCCGCTGGGGGAGGGAGGAAGCACCCCTCCCCCCGGAGGGGGGAGGCCGGGAGGGGGGCATCAACCGGGCTGGGGGAGGGTGGCGTATCACCGATCCTGCCCCTCCGCGTCCCCAGCGCCCTTCGCGCCTCTGCGTTCCCGTCCCCCCCTCTCCTCCCCCCGGAGGGGGGAGGCCGGGAGGGGGGCATCAACCGAGCTGGGGGCGGGCGGCCCCCACCCCGACCCTCAAAGCGCGCGACCGTTACCCGTCCCCCCTCTCCTCTCTCCACGCACACACCACCGCAATAGGCCCGCTTGGCATCTGCGTCAGCACAACGACCAACGACCGGCTGCCTTTCCCGCTCAGTTGGCGGGCCAGCGCATCGGTATCGAGCGGCGAGCCGCGTTTTTTGACTGTCACCGGCCCGGCGTCAAGTTCGCGCAGGAGGCTGCGGAGCCGTTTCAGTTGGAAGGGGAGCCACGTGATGACCGGCCATGCGCGAGCAAATGGGGTGGGGTGGGCAGTGGCGGCAGTAAGGTAGGCAATGTCCGGCGCGAGTTGGGCCGCGCCGAGTTCGGCGGCTAAGGCGGCCACCAGCCCGGCGCGAATAATTGCCGGATCGGGTTCGTACAGCACGGCTAGCGGTGTACTCAGCGGTGGCGTTGCAACCGAGCGCTCGGTCATCGTGGCTACAGCGCCATCGCTGCGCAGCACCGTAGCTCGTCGCGTCGTCGTTGCCAACGGCCCGCACCAAAGCACCGCTTCTTTCAATTCCCCATCGAGAGAAACAAACTCAACCTCGGCCTCAGCCGGCGCCCATGCCAGATCAATACCCGGCGCCAATTTCACCGTCAGCGCCGGAGTCTGCTGCCGCCATCCCAGCACATGGGAGAGCGGTGGCTGGAACAAGTCTGGATCAAACACGCGCCGCTCGCCGGTGCGGCGAGCCGGGTCGCAAAAGAGGGCCTGCGCCGGTGGCGGCGGTTCACGCAGCAGGTCGCGCTCAAGAAACGTAACCCGCTCGCGCAAACCCAATGCGGTAACGTTCGCCTGCGCCAGCGCCAGCCGCACCGGATCACGATCAACGGCAATCACCTGCGCGCCAGCGGCAGCCAACGCAATCGTATCGCCGCCGATGCCGCACCCAAGATCGGCCACCAATCCAGCGCGCGCCAAGCGCGTAGCGCGCTGGGCCGCCACCGCCGCCGCCGACGCCTGCTCAAGCGCCTCGCGGGTAAAGAGCATACGATCGGCGCGCGGAAACTTAGCTGCCGCCTTGCGCCGCAACAGCACCTGCTCAACCACTGCCCGCGCCCGTTCAGCGGGCAAATAGCGGCGCAACCGGCTCAGCTCAGCCAACACCTCGCGCTCACTCAACTCACGCCTGCCCAACTCGGCCAACAGCGCCGCGCCCTCCGGTGAGCACAACCAGTTGATGAGGTCGTGATCCATACTTGACAAATGTCAACCAAAGCATCGCCAGCAATGGATAAGGAAACGTTGCCGCATACAATCCCCCATTCATTACCCTCTTTCCCCCATTCGTTCATTCGTTGCATTCGTTGCATTCGTTCCCCCTATTCGTTCATTCGTTGCATTCGTTCCCCCTATTCGTTTATTCGTTGCATTTGTTGCCCCAGTATACTCCAGACGCTTCGTAAGCGCGGTACAATGAAGGCGCTTACAAATGTCCGCACAGGAGGTTTTTGATGCGCAGGGTCAGTTGGCTTATCCTGTTTGCCTTCGTACTAGCGGCCTGTACGCCGCAAACCGTTCAACCCCCGGCCCCTACTGCCGCGCCGCCAACGGCTGTGCCGGCCACAAATGTGCCAGCGCCAAGCGAACCAACGCCGGTAGCCGCAGCTCAAACGCCGGAAGCAGCCGCAGCCGGAATTCAGCAGGCGCTCGATACCTACGTCGAAGCATATAACACGAATAACGTCGAGCTGCTTCGCTCGGTGGTTGATCAAACGAATGCCCCTTTCCGCCGCTTAGTCGAAGAGCGGTTCAATACCTTTCAAGAATCATCATTCGGTGGTTCGCGCTTTAGCCGCATGCGCGTGCTCGAAGTCAAGCAACGCGAGCACGGCTTTTGGCAGGCGGCGATTGACGATGGCGGCTACCGGCGCGATATTCTCTTCCGCCAGATAGAAGATGGGCGCTGGGTGATGAGCGAGCCGCTCGAAGAGCAGCTTGGGGCGAAGATCAAGATTGACAACGAGTATTTCACCCTCAATACCTACGAGTGGTCAGCCGAAGTCAACGAGGTGATCGAGGATATGGTGCTGCGGGCGCGCCAGCAGGTGATCGATACGCTTGGCCGCACGCCCGAAAACAAGTTCAACGTCTATCTGCGCCCAATCTTCGGCATTACGCCGCCGGTTAATCCCAACTCGCTGGCGTGGTATTCGGCCGGTTCACGCCCGCGCAATGATCGCGTCGATATTTTTGCGCCCTTCTCGTATGCCTTTGGCGCCTACGATCCCATGGTTGGTTGGGAAGGAGAGTTGTACAGCACGATCGTGCATGAACTGACCCACTGGGCCTACACCCGCGCCTTTGCGCAAGAGTACCGGATTACCGACTGGATGAGCGAGGGGCTGGCCGAGTATGTCTCGAACAATCCTCGCCGGAATGCGGTGAGCGCGGCGGTGCGGATGGGCCGGATCATTCCGCTGGTTGATCCGAATGGCGGCGTGCGCCCGCAAGATATGGATCACATGACGACGCTGGAGGTCGATCGCGGTCTGGCCTATGGTTTCGCCTATTCGCTGGTAGCGTACATCGTCGAGACGCAGGGTGGTCTCGATGGTTTCTGGCGGTTGGCGGCGGCGGTGCGTGATACGCCGGGCACTGGAATTGAGTTTTACGATAAAGCGTTGCAGAAGGCCTTTGGCATGACGTACGAGGAGTTCGATGCCGGCTGGCGGCAGTGGTTGAAAGAAAACTATTGACTTGTCAAACGCGCGGCGCTGTGGCATGATGAATGGAATATGCCTGATCCGATTGGAGGGGAGCTATGCCAGCGCCGCGCTTGATTCTACCCGGCTTGTACGAGTTGGCGTTGCCGATCCCGTTAGGGACGGTGAACGTCTTTTTCATTCTGACTGCTGGCGGAGTGGCCCTGATTGATACCGGCTACCCTGATCGCGGCGCCGGTGTGTTGGCCGGCCTTTCTGCATTGGGCCGCCGGCCAGAAGATGTGCAGCACATCATCGTCACCCACCACCATATTGATCACGCGGGGAATATCGCTGCGCTGCAAGCTCGCACCGGCGCGAAGGTCTGGATGCATCCGCTTGATGCCGAGCTGGTGACACAAGGTAAAGCGATCCGGCCAACCGCTCACAGCGCTCCCGGCTGGTTCAACCGGCTGGCGTTTGGCTTAGGCAAGTGGCTAATGCCGGCGACGATGGCGCCGGCCCGCGTTGATTCTCTGGTGGCCGATGGCGCTATCATTCCGGTGGCCGGTGGTCTAGAAGTGATCCACATTCCCGGTCACAGCGCCGGGCAGATCGGGTTGCGTTGGCCGGCGCAGCAGGTGCTTTTTGCCGCCGATGCGGTGATGCGCCGTAGCAAGCGATTGCAGTCACCGATTGTGCTCGAAGATGAGACAGCGGCTGCTAATAGCCTTGCCCGGCTTGATCGCTGCCAGTTCACCACCATCTGCTTTGGCCATGGCCCGACCCTGAGCGAGAATGCAGCCGCGGCCTTTCATCGCTATGCGGCGGTGCAGGCGGGGTAAGGCATAGACACGCAGGCGCAGAAGGTGTTTCGTTCCCGACCTCATCTCCGCTTTGGCAGCTTTGCGCGCTTGCCGAGCTTTCCATTTCACGCTACCATAGCGCCATACTGGCTGTGCATGCCATTATGTACAAGGAGGTACGCAATGACCCGCACAATCCGCGCGCCGCGCGGCACGACGCTGACCTGCGCTAATTGGCAGATCGAGGCGGCGTACCGCATGATTCAGAATAACCTCGACCCTGATGTTGCCTTTGACCCCGATCATCTCATCGTCTATGGCGGGCGCGGGCGCGCCGCTCGCAATTGGGAGTGTTTCGACGCGATCCTCGCTACGCTGCGCCGCCTCAAACCCGACGAAACGCTGCTCGTGCAGTCGGGTAAGCCGGTAGCGGTGTTTCGCACTCACCTCGACGCGCCGCGGGTGTTGTTGGCGAACTCCAATCTGGTGCCGGCTTGGGCGACGCAGGCCAATTTCGACCGCTGGGAAGCGGCGGGCCTGACGATGTATGGCCAGATGACCGCAGGGAGTTGGATCTATATCGGCACGCAGGGTATCTTGCAAGGCACGTATGAAACCTTCGGCGCGCTGGCTCGCGCAGCCGGTTGGGGTACTCTGCGTGGCAAGTTGGTGGTGACGGCTGGCTTAGGCGAGATGGGTGGCGCGCAGCCGTTGGCAGTGACGCTCAACGAAGGGGTGGTGATTGCGGTGGAGGTCGATCGCTGGCGGGCCGAGCGCCGGTTGCGCTTGCGGCAAGTTGACCGGCTGAGCGACGATCTCGAAGAGGCGATGACGTGGGCCGAAGAGGCGCGCGCTGCCGGGACGCCACTCTCGATTGCGTTGATCGGCAACGCTAGCGAACTGTTGCCCGCAATGCTCCGCCGGGGCGTTGTTCCTGATGTAGCTACCGATCAGACCAGCGCCCACGATGTGCGCTACGGTTACATTCCTGCCGGATTATCGCTCGCCGAGGCCGCCGAGCTGCGCGAGCGCGACCCGGATGAGTACGACCGCCGCGCGATGGCTTCTATGGCCGAGCATGTGCGGGTGTTGCTTGAATGGCAGCGGCGTGGCTGTATTGTGTTTGATTATGGCAACAACCTGCGCCAGCGCGCCTTTGATGCTGGCGTCAGCGATGCCTTTAGCTACCCCGGTTTCGTGCCGGCCTACATTCGCCCGCTCTTCTGCGAGGGAAAGGGGCCGTTCCGTTGGGTTGCCCTCTCTGGCGATCCCGAAGATATTTACGTTACCGACCGCGCCATCAGCGAGCTATTCCCGCACGATGAACATCTTGGCCGTTGGTTGCGGCTAGCCCGTGATTACGTCGCGTTTCAGGGATTGCCGGCGCGCATCTGCTGGCTAGGCTATGGTGAACGGGCCAAGGCTGGTTTGCTGCTCAACGATCTGGTCGCCAGTGGGGCGGTGAAAGCGCCGATCGTGATCGGGCGTGACCATCTTGATGCCGGTTCGGTAGCGAGTCCCAACCGCGAAACCGAAGGGATGCGCGACGGTTCCGATGCAATTGCCGATTGGCCGTTGCTCAATGCGCTGATCAACGCGGTCGGCGGAGCGACGTGGGTTAGCATTCACCACGGCGGTGGCGTAGGGATTGGCTACAGCATCCACGCTGGGCAGGTGATCGTGGCTGATGGCACTCCCGAAGCGGCTCGCCGGATCGAACGGGTATTAACGACCGATCCCGGTATGGGGGTAGTGCGCCACGCCGACGCTGGGTATCCTGAGGCGATTGAATGCGCCCGCCGCCATGGGATTGATATGCCGATGATCACACCGTAGCCGTCGCCACTCTACGTTGGTGAGAACCGCCATGGAACCTTGTGACCTGCTCATCCATTCGGCCGCACAGGTTGTTACCTGCGCCGGCCCGCCCGGCCCGCGCCGTGGCGCAGCGCTGCGCGAGCTGGGCATCATTAACGATGGCGCAGTGGCGATTCGCGGCGCGACCATCGTGGCCGTTGGGCCGAGCGCTGAATTGCGCCGCCGCTTCCACCCAGCCTACGAGATCAGTGCCCGTGGCCGCGCTGTCTGCCCCGGACTCGTTGATTGCCACACCCACATCGTCTATGCCGGCGATCGGGTGGCCGAGTTTGAACAGCGTTGCGCCGGCGCGACCTATCAAGAGATTATGGCTGCCGGTGGCGGCATTCTGCGCACCATGCGCCTGACGCGCGCCGCCGCCACCGCCGAGTTGGTGGCGGCGACCTTGCCTCGCCTTAAGCAAATGCTCCATCTCGGCACAACCACCGCCGAGGTCAAGACCGGCTACGGTCTCGAACGCGATGCCGAGTTGCGCCAACTAGCGGCAATCGCCTTGCTCGCCGCCGCCCAGCCGGTCGAACTTGTGCCAACCTTCTTGCCGGCCCACGCTGTGCCGCCTGAATTTGCCGGGCGCGCCGATGCGTATATTGATGTGGTGGTCAATGAGATGCTGCCGCTGGCCCGTGATTGGTATCGCGCCTCATCGTTCACTGCGCGCGGTGTGCCACTCTTCGTTGATGTCTTTTGCGAGCGCGGCGCATTTGATGTGGCCCAAAGCCGGCGGGTGTTGGCGGCGGCGCGCGGGCTGGGATTGCCGCTCAAAGCCCATGTTGATGAGTTTGTCGAGTTGGGTGGGTTGGCGATGGCGCTCGAACTCGGCGCAACGTCAGTGGATCATCTTGACGTAACTAGCCCAGCAGCGTTCACTGCTTTGGCCGCCAGCCCAACCATCGCCGTCTTGCTGCCGCTTGTCTCGCTCAACCTCGGCCTGACCCACTTTGCCGCCGCCCGCCAGATGATCGATGCCGGCGTCGCGGTGGCCCTCAGCACCGACGCCAATCCCGGCTCGGCCCCGTCGTTATCGCTGCCGTTGACGATGGCAATTGCCTGCCGCTACCTGCGTATGTTGCCGGCAGAGGCGCTGCTAGCCACAACGGTCAATGCCGCGCACGCGATTGGCTTAGGCGGGCGGGTGGGCGCGATCATGCCGGGGATGCAGGCCGATCTACTGGTACTGGCCGAAGCCGATTATCGCTGGCTGATGTACGAATTAGGCGGCATGCCGGTCGAACGGGTGATTAAGCGTGGGCGCGTGGTTGTGGGGAAAGAAGCTTAACTTCGCTACCCTGTCTCGGCCCGATCGTGCCCAATCCCCTTTTCGTAGGAAGCAGGTGATAACATAACGTATAGCTTTATGGTTTATATATGGGTATTTGTCTCTGTATTCTGCGGTAAAAACACAGCACGCCGCTCTCGCTAGGTGATCCATCCCGGCTTTGAGGGCCGGCGCGTGAGGAACCGCTCTGCTTTACTTGCCCATCCCTGAGGTGCTATGACAATTACCGACATCATTCTCGACGGCGCAAGCCTCACTATCGAACAGGTGTTAGCAGTTGCCTACGGCCAACCGGGGTCGCCGGCGGTGTCCCTAGCGCCGGCTGCTCGCGAGCGGGTGGCGCGCGCAGCGCAAGCGGTGCAAGACCTATTAGCGCGCGGGGTGGTGGCCTATGGCATCACTACCGGCTTCGGCGCGTTTAAGGATCGGGTAATCGCCCCCGAACAGGTCGAACGGCTGCAATACAACATTCTGGTCAGTCATGCGGTTGGGGTGGGGCCGGTGTTTGATATTCCCACCACTCGCGCCATTATGTTGATCCGGGCGAATACGCTCGCTCGCGGCTATTCGGGTGTACGCCTAGAGACGCTCGACCGCCTGATCGATCTGCTCAACGCCGGAGTGCATCCACGCATCCCCAGCAAGGGATCGCTCGGCGCCAGCGGCGATCTCGCGCCATTGGCCCACATGGCGCTACCCCTGATCGGGTTGGGCGAGGTCGAGTGGCAAGGGGAGGTATTGCCGGCGGCGACGGTGTTAGCGCGGCTCGGTTGGCAGCCGCTAGAATTGGCAGCCAAAGAGGGATTGGCGCTGACTAACGGCACCGCAGTAATGTGCGCAATCGGCGTGCTCGAAACCGCGCGGGCCGAACTGCTCAGCGCCACTGCCGACATTGCCGGCTGCCTCAGTCTCGAAGCGCTCTATGGCACTCCGGCAGCCTTCGATGAACGACTGCATGCCTTGCGCCCCTTCCCGCGCCAAATCGAATGCGCTGCCCATCTGCGCCAATTACTAGCCGGCAGCGAATTCGTTCGCAACAACGACCCGCGCCACGTCCAAGACGCCTACACCCTGCGTTGCATCCCGCAAGTGCATGGCGCAGCGCGCGACGCGATCGCCTATGCGCGTTGGGTGTTTGAAATCGAATTGAATGCCGTGACCGACAACCCGCTGATCTTTATCGCGGATGACGGCGCCGTCGAGGTCATCTCCGGCGGCAATTTTCACGGCGAACCGCTAGCGATCGCGCTCGACTACCTTGGGCTAGCCGTCGCCGAGCTAGGCAACATCGCCGAACGGCGGCTCATGCGGCTCACCGACGAAGCATCGAACACCCACGTCTTGCCGGCCTTTCTCACTCGCGCCGGCGGCCTCAATTCGGGCTTTATGATTGTGCAATACACAGCGGCGGCGCTGGCCACCGAAAACAAGGTACTGGCCCACCCGGCCAGCGTCGATAGCATTCCCACCTCGGCCAATGTCGAAGATCATGTCAGCATGGGTCTCACCGCCGGTCTCAAACTACGAACGATCCTCGACAACGTCAGCCAAATCTTGGCGCTCGAACTCTTCGCTGCCGCGCAGGGCATCGACTTCCGCCGCCAAGAGCTGGGCATGCACGCTCGGCTGGGGCGTGGCACCGGCCCGGTCTACGAGCTAATTCGCCGGCACGTGCCATTTGTAGCCGAAGATACCCTGCTGCATCCCTACATCACTGCCATCAGCGAACTAGTGGCGCAAGGCAAGATCGTCGCCGCAGCTCAGCAGAAGGAGTGAGTTCCCCCTCCCCCGGAGGGGGAGGGTCGGGGTGGGGGCCTCCCTCCCCCGGAGGGGGAGGGTCGGGGTGGGGGCCGCTTCCCGCGCCTCTGCGTTACACCACCATCTAACCCTGCGGGCGAGCAGGAGATTGCTGGGGGCGCGGACGTTGCAGTGCGCTGCCCGCTGCTCCCTCCCCAAGGCGGTTGAAGCCCCCCTCCCTGCCTCCCCCCGCCGGGGGGAGGTGCGCGACCCCCTCCCCCTCCGGGAAAGGGTCGGGGTGGGGGCCTCCCCCTATCCCACCAACCTGCCCCCTTCCACAATCACCCGATCGCCCGCGCGCAAGCTGGCTGCGGTGGTAGTGAATTCAATCACGGGCCAAAAAACTTCGTTCCCGCCCTGTTCCCGGTTTGCGCCGAAACTAATGAAGATCGCGCCTTGAATGTGCTTGTCCACCAGCGGCCAGCCAAGCGGTTGATGCAACCGTGGATTTAGCCCAATCCCAATCGAGCCGATCTGGCGTGTTGTGCCATCAGGTTGCGCCAAGAGCGCCTTAAGCTGGTCGCCGCCGCTGGCAGCCTCGATCCGGGTGATGCAGCCACGGCTGAATTGGAAATGGGCGGCTCGCGCCGGGCCGGCCACCGGCAAGAAGAGATCACCCTCGGCGCTCTCCGCGATAATTGAGGCAGCGAGCGATCCGGCTGGCACGTTGCTCACCATCGCTCCCGTAGCTCCCGCCGCGGTTTCTAGCCGTCCGGTATCGCGCAACCATGGTCGCTCGTCGCGCTGCACACGCAGCTCGTAGCCCGGCCCGCTAGTAATGGTCAGGGTCTGGGCTTGGCCCAAC
Organism: Chloroflexus sp.; assembly: GCA_025057175.1. GTDB lineage: Bacteria > Chloroflexota > Chloroflexia > Chloroflexales > Chloroflexaceae > Chloroflexus. The sequence goes on from JANWYE010000131.1 coordinate 9,458, forward strand.
GCACTCAGCGCTTGCTCACTCACTGTTACTAATTTAGCCGGATTAATCAACAGTGCCGGCATCATGCGCAATTCCAAGTCTTCGTGGCTGAGGCCGAGTTGGGCTGCTTTGCCAATCGTGGGGATGGCAGCGATCACCTGTGGGATGCGACGTTTGGCGCGGATGGCTTCGAGGCGTTCGTAAGCCGTGGTAAACGCGCTTGCCGCTGCGCTCGCCGCGCGACGCAGATCGGGTTGCGCGCCGATCAGCGCCAGCGAGCGATCAACTTGCTGCAACCACTCAGCGTGCCGCTGGCTGCGCGCGGCTAATACCTCTGGCGGTGCGGTAGCCAACAACCGCTCGACGTGTTGTGCCGGCAAAATGGAGACCAACGGCTCGGCGCCGATGCTTTCCAGCGCCAGCAAGACGGCATGCAGCAGGCGCTGATTGCCCGCCTCGTCGCGCACCTCGATCAATTCGCCGCGCTGCGCGCCGAGTGCATCAACCAGCCGCGCTGCTAGTTGATCCCACAGACTCTCGGCCATGGTTTGTCTCCTTACATCAATGGAATGTACTGATAATTCGCCGGCACGAAGAAGCTGCCTTCAGTCACGCCTTGCGGCGCGCTCTGGCGCCAGCGCCGGCCCAACTCGGCAGCATCAATCTGGTTTGTCAAGTAGGCGCGGAAGGCTTCTGTCACCGCTGTTATCTGCGCCGCCGATTCATGCACGAATTCGAGCCGGTAGTGAGCGATGCCGGCGGCCCGCCAGCGGTCAAGGTATTTGCTCGCTTCCTGCGCTTCGGCCCCGAACACGGTATTGCGGCAGCCGACGTCGGCAATGACCGGATGGGAACGACCTTGCGCGTCGCGCAACGCGACCCGGTGCCGTTCGCACGGGCGACCGCAATCTTTGTAGCTAGTGCCATTCGACAAAAAGCGGCAGAAGACACAATGCTCGGTGTGGAAGACTGGCAAATGGTGGTAGGCGA
>JANWYE010000132.1 GCA_025057175.1 Chloroflexus sp.
CCGACCGGGATATTAATACCCCAGATACCGACGCCGCGGATGAACAGCCACGTCACCGACACGAAAAAGATCATCAACATGAAGAACGCCACACTGAAGCCGGCCAGCCAGCCCTTAGGAGTCTTCAGCGGCGGCGTCAGTGGGACATCGCCGATCTTTTGGGTGATCGACGTGAAGGTTTCCCCCGGCAGCAGGTAGGCTTCACCGTCATCGACGGGCCGGGTTCGGATTGGTTGCGCCTGTGCCATCGCTAGCCTTCCACCTTTTCTAGATCCTCCGACGGATTGCGGACACGGGCCAGATATGTTGTGCGCGGAACCGTGTTGAGGAAGCCAAGGAGGCCATAGTTATGCCCTTCTGCCTTCCACTTGGCAACGCGGCTGTTCGGGTCGTTAATATCACCAAACACGATTGCGCCGGTCGGACACGCCTGTTCACAGGCGGTCTGAATGGCGCCATCGCTTATGACGTATGACGATTGGCCAGCCTGCACTGCCGCGCGTTTAGCAGCAATGCGCGCCCCGCTAATGCGTTGCACGCAGTAGGTACACTTCTCCATCACACCTCGGATGCGCACCGTCACATCTGGGTTGAACGCGAGCTTGAAGGTCTCGGTTGTCGTATCGCTGTATTGCAAGAAGTTAAACCGCCGCACCTTGTACGGGCAGTTGTTCGAGCAATACTTCGTGCCGACACAGCGATTATACACCATGTTGTTAAGACCTTCGTAATCGTGAACGGTAGCGGCAACCGGGCAGACAACCTCACATGGCGCTTTTTCGCACTGCATGCAGTTGACAGGCATCATGTAGGTGGAAGGATTATCCAAATCGTCACCGGCATAGTAGCGGTCGATCCGGATCCAGTGCATTTCGCGCCCGCGCGAGACTTGATCTTTGCCAACGACAGCAATGTTATTTTCGGCTTGGCACGCAACGACACAAGCGTTACAACCGATACAAGCGTTGAGGTTGATGGTCATCCCCCATGCATTGCGGCCGGTGTAGTCGTCACCGGGCTGCAACGAGAGATAGTTAGGCGATTCGCGGCCATACTCCTCTTTGTACACCTCTTTGGCGATGTACTTGGGGTCTTCCTTGAACTTCTTGAACTCGCCAACGCGATAAATATCGCGCCCTTCGAGCGTCCAGTGATCTTGCGTGCTGACCAGCAGATAGGTGCGGCCGGTATTGGTGACGCGCGCGCCAGCGCCAAACCATGGGCTATCGCTGGTGCGGATCGGATAGACATTGATGCCAACACCATTGCCGACGCGACCGGCATGGGTGCGGCCATAGCCGAGATTGAGCGTCACCGAATCTTCCGCGTGACCGGGGAGCAGCCAGATCGGTAGCTCCACCATGCCGCCGCGGTATTCAATGCGGGCAATCGTGCCATTGACCTTTGAGAGCTGTTCGAGATAGCGCTGGCGCTCGCGATCATCCTCTTCGCTGCCAACCAGCCGATCGGCGCTGAAGGGCAAGCCAAGCAGCTTAATCGCCGTGCGAGGACTCATCAGGGCGGCGTTATCCCAGACTAGCTTGGTCAGCGGGCGCGGCAACTCTTGCAGCCAACCGTTATTTGCATAGAAGCCATCGAAAACTGATGGGTCAGGGCGGAAGACCAGTTCGACGCCATTGCCGGGTTGAGGAATCTCAGCAGCGCGGATTGCCGCTTCGTTCAACGTCGGCGAAATCACTGGCGCGGTCGTGCCGGCAATAACGCCGGTCGCCAGCGCAATTTCCCACTCGGTCTTGCCAATCCGCTCTTCCCAATACCCGCGCACCAAATCATAGCTCTCGGCGTCAGGTTGGCCGAGCATAGCCGCCAGCAATTCATTGGCCGTCTTCCCACCGTACAGCGGCTCGATCAGCGGTTGCACAATGCTGGCCGTGCCATCAAAGGCGCGGGCGTCACCCCAACTCTCAAGCGGGTGCGCCTGCGGAATATGCCAAGTCGCCTGTGCCGAAGTTTCGTCAACAAACTGGCTGAGATGAATCGTCAGCGGGACGGTAGCCATACGGTCAGCGAAGCGCAGATCGCCGGGCGCATTGTAAACCGGATTGCCGCCGATCATCACCAGCATCTCCACCCGGCCGGCAGCTATCTCGCTCATCAACGCCACCAGATCGTTAGTCTGGTTAGTGGGGCGGGCCTCAACCGGCTCGTGATAGAAGACCGTCTGCCCCACATTCCCCAGCTTAGCGTTGATCAGGTGGGCGAGGGCATGCACCACTGGCGGTTGCTGGTCGCCGGCAATCACCACGGCGCGGCCGCGATGCTCGGCGAGGTCTTTGGCAATCGCCTTCAGGAACTCCTCGGCCTTAGGACCGAGCGTGGCTGGCGCGCCACCCACGCCTAATTCATGCGCGAGAGCGCCGGTAAAGGCGGCGATTGCATCGGCGCGTAGCGGCAAGCGATGGTCGGCAGCGGTGCCAGTCGTAGAGGGGCTAGCCTCGACCACGTACAGTCGGTTCATCTCGCTGCTGCCCTTGCGCACCTTGCGCGCATCGGCGAATGCACGGGCATAGGCGACAAAGCCGGGGCCGGGAGCGAGAAAATCGGCATCAAGGCTCACGATAACGGCTGCCTTTGCCAGATCGTAGCGGGTCGTGACATCGCGGCCAAACGCAAGGCGCGCGCCTTCAACCACATTATCACGATTAATCGGCTCGTACTGATACCAGCGCGCCTGCGGATAGGCCTGCAAGAACTGCTCGATCTGCGCTGCCAGTGATGGCGAAGTGACATTCGTCGTTAGCAAACGCACGCCAGCACCCTGCGTCGCTTGGGCTGCTGTCAGGGCATTGGCCAGCGTGGCGGTAAACTCAGCCCACGTGCTGGCTACCCCCTGCCGCAACACGGTTGTCGAGCGGTCAGGGTCATACATTGTCAAAATCTCAGCCTGCGCAAAGAGATCAGTGCCGCCGAGGCTGGCCGGATGGCGCGGATTGCCTTCAACCTTGGTCGGGCGCCCCTCGTTTGAGCGCACCAACACACCAGCGCCGTAGCCGCCGAGAGTGAGAGTTGAGGCAAAGAACTGGGGAACGCCGGGAATGCGGCCTTCGGGTTGGCGATCAAACGGCGCGATATACTGGCGCGGCTGATAGGTGCAGGCCGTAACGCCGGCCAGCGCCAACGACGCCCCCATCAGCTTCAGGAATGTGCGCCGGCTCATTCCATCGCTCATCTCGCTCGCGCCGCGCGGAAACTCGCGCTCCACCAACTCGCGGAACGCCGGCGAATCGGCCAGTTGATCGAGCGAACGCCAGAACTGCGGTCCGCGCGCGTCGCGCAACTGAGCGCGAATGGCCTCGAGGTCAGGTTGCTGCTGTGTCATGGTTGTTTACCACCACCGTTGCTAATGAATCCAGCGGGCACATAGTCGTGCCGTCCTGCCGAACGGGCGGCACGCAATCGAGTGATTTAGCGATGGCACACGTAACAGTTGGTCAGCTGATCTGGCGGCATAATGCCATATTCCGCTACCAACTGGCGACCGATCTCCAATTGATTCGACGGCGGCACGTAGTCCATGTTGTAGACCTCTTCGCGCGGCCGGACATACAACTCAGGATTGCGGTGACAGTTAAGGCACCAGCCCATATACAGCGCCTGCTGCTGCCAAACGACCGGCATATTGTTCACCTGCCCATGGCACGTCGAGCAGCCAATGCCCTTGTTGACGTGGATTGAGTGATTAAAGTACACAAAATTGGGCAGATCATAGACCTTCACCCACTCGATCGGCTTGCCGGTAGCGTAGCTCTCGCGCACTTTTTCTAGCAGCGGGCTGGCAGTTTTGATCTGTGAGTGGCAGGTCATGCAGGTTTCTGTGGCCGGAATATTGGCAAAATACGACTGATCGACTGAGGTGTGGCAGTAGCGGCAATCAACGCCGACGATATTGGAATGCAGTTGATGGCTGAAAGCCACCGGCTGTTCGATCGCCACATTCACTTGCCGAAAGTAGTTGGAGCGGAAATAGACGCCCAGAATAAGGATGCCTTCGACAACGAGCAGGACGAGCGCGAAGATGCTCAGGCGAGCCAAAAGATTGGCATTGCGGGGAAAGATCTGTGCCATGCTGCATTACCCTGTTCAGGAAGCGATTTGCACGGTGTCAGCCTGACGGTATTATAGAACCGTTTTGCTTTTGCGTCAAATTCTTGGACGCGCTAGTTTCTTTCTTTCTCAATTTGATGCTAAAAATGCGAAATCAACAACACGGTTTAGGTGACATGTTTTTGCATATTGTGCATTGGCTGTGCGCGCGGCATACCTTTGTCCTTTGCCACACCGAGGTGACGATGGTTGGATGGAAGTAGCACCCCTCTATCTATAGTACCACAATTTTTTGTGCAAACGGTATGCAATTTTGTGAAAATTGTTGCAAAATATGTGCGGCTCTGATAGCGAAGTGCTTCAGCGATGACTTGTGGTATAGTGTGCAGCAACTGGAAGCAACGCGCGAGGAAGTGCGATGAAAATAGCAATTATTGGCTTGCCCAACAGTGGAAAGACAACTGTTTTTAATGCGCTCACCCGTGGCCATGCCGAGACGGCGGCCTATTCGTCAGGGCAACTCGAACCAAATTTGGCGACGGTGAAGGTGCCCGATCCGCGGCTCGATGTGCTAGCCCAGATGTTTAAGCCGCGCAAGATTACTTATGCCGATGTGCAGTATGTTGACATTGGCGGCCTGAGCGGCAGCGGGCGGGCTGGCGGGGGCTTGCCGCCGGTCTTGCTCAATTATATTGCCTCGGCTGACGCCCTCTTGCACGTCGTGCGCGCCTTTGATGACCCGACAGTTCCTCATCCAAACGGATCGGTCGATCCGCAGCGCGATATTGCCGCGGTCGATCTTGAGTTGGCGTTCTCTGATCTGGGCATTATCGAGCGCCGGCTCAACCGGCTCAATGCCGAGATTCCGAAACTGCCGGCCAAGGAGAAAGAGCTGCGCACTGCTGAGCGCGATCTGTTGCAACGGCTGCGCGAGGCGCTTGAAGCCGAGATACCAATCCGCGCGCTCGATCTGACCGCTGATGAGGCGCGTATGATCCGTGGCTATCAGTTCCTCACCGCCAAGCCCATGCTAATCGCGCCGAATATCGGTGAAGCTGAGATTGCCAATCCGCCGCAGATCGCATATCCCCACCGGAACAGCGCAGTCGAGCCGCTCTGCGGCAAGATCGAAGCCGAGCTGGCTCAGCTTGATGATGCTGAGGCGCGCGCATTTATGGACGATCTGGGCATTACGGCTCCGGCCCGCGATCGCGTCATCGCGGCTAGCTATCAGCTCTTGGGTCTGATCAGCTTTCTCACCGCTGGCCCTGATGAAGTGCGGGCATGGCCTATCCCGCGCGGCACGCCGGCGGTCGAAGCGGCAGGCGTGATCCATTCCGATATTCAGCGCGGGTTTATCCGGGCGGAAATTGTAGCCTACAACGATCTGATCGCTGCCGGCAGTATGCACGAGGCTAAGAAGGCTGGTCATGTGCGCATGGAAGGCAAGCAGTATATCGTGCAAGATGGGGACATCTGCCATTTCCTCTTCAATGTCTGATCGGTTGCTAACCGCTTCGCTGCGCGCAGCGCCGTGGGGTGGCGCCGTGGCCCAGATTATGGCGGCAGCGTTGGCTGCGGTCGATCCGGCGCGGGCTACGACCGCTGCGTTGCAGCGCGCCGGCGACTGGTTGATCGCTGGCGATTGCCGGTACGATCTGCGCGCGTTTGACCGGGTCTGGTTGATAGGTGCAGGCAAGGCCGGCGCGGCGATGGCGCAAGCGGCAGCAGCGGCGCTGGGCGACCGGCTCAGTGGCGGGGTAGTGGTGGTAAAAGACGATGGCGCGCCGCTGCCGGTCATCCCCGGTGTGACCCTGTTGCAAGCCGCTCACCCTACTCCCGACGAGCGCAGCGTGGCTGCGGGGCAACAGATTGCTGCCCTCTTAGCGCAGGCCGGTGAGCGCGATCTTGTGATTGCGCTGATTTCAGGCGGCGGTTCGGCATTGCTTAACCTGCCGGTAGCGGGCGTCACGTTAGCCGATATTCAATTGTTAACCGTCGAATTGCTCGCGTGCGGAGCGCCAATTGGCGCTATCAATACCCTGCGCAAACACCTCGATCAGCTCAAGGGCGGCGGGCTGGCCCGCATGGCAGCGCCAGCGACGCTGGTTGCCTTGATCCTGTCAGATGTCGTAGGCAACCCGCTTGAAGTCATCGCCTCTGGCCCGACTGTGGCCGATCCAACCACCTTTGCCGATGCGCTGGCGGTGCTCGATCAGTATGCGTTGCGCGAGCGTTGCCCGCCAGCGATTCTTGCCTATCTCACGGCTGGCATGCGCGGTGAGCGGCCAGAGACGCTCAAGCCGGGCGATCCTGCGGGGGCGAACGTGCAGCATGTGCTGATTGGCAGCAATGCCCAAGCAGCGCAAGCTGCCTTGGCTGCGGCGCAGACGCTTGGCTTTAACGCGATGCTGTTAACGACCTATTTAGAAGGCGAAGCGCGCGAGGTGGGGAAGGTCTTGGCCGGCATTGCTCGCGAGATTGCGACAAGTGGTCACCCGTTGGCGCGTCCGGCCTGTATCATTGCCGGTGGCGAGACGACGGTCACGCTCCGCGGAACCGGGCTGGGCGGGCGCAATCAAGAGCTAGCGTTGAGCGCGGCGCTGGCGCTTGAAGGGTTGGCTCACAATGTGGCGGTGATCGCATTGGCGACCGATGGCGGCGATGGGCCAACCGACGCTGCCGGCGCGGTCGCGACCGGCGCAACAGTGGCGCGGGCGCGAGCACAGGGGCTTGATCCGCTTGACCATCTGGCTCGCAATGACGCTTATCCCTTCTTTGCCGCCCTTGATGACCTTTTACGCCCCGGCCCGACAGGGACGAATGTGAATGATTTGGCGTTTGTAGTTGTGGGATGAGGAGACATACAATCACTGCCGGCCAAACCGGTGAGCGCGTCGTTGCAATGCGGCGACGATACTTTCGAGTTTGGCTAGATTCAGTAGGGTTGAATTCAATTGTACAGGGTAGTAAGGACTGGCCGATAGTAACGAATTGCACTATCGTTTTCGCACAAATCTATGCGAGCAACGTTGCCTTGTCGATAGAGCGCGGGCAGCGCAAAGAGCTTAAGCAGCGACAAACCATTAACGGCACATTACGTTCGCGCAATTCAACATGCTGAACGTGCTTCCGATGTTCGAGGAGTGAGAAACATCGCTGTACGGTGGCAATCAACGAAGCGGCTGACATCATTTCGCCTTGCCAAGTACGCCAACGCTGGGTGTTAAACACAAGCGCATGTGATGTCACCGATTTGGGAACTGCTTGACAAACCCATATCTATTGCTCGCGTTAAGGCCCTCACCTCTGCCCCACTCCCCGAAGACGGGGAGCGGAGCATTGATGAAGGGGCGAAATTGCTGGCTCCTTTGGTAGCCGCGCTTCTAAGGGGAGACTGGCAAGGTGTTAGTCTCCGCCTTGATACCTTGGCTGGCAGGCGATTTTGGGCTTAGGCCAACTCGCGCAACGCCTCTTCCACAGCAATCAGATGGGCTGGGCCGCCAATCGGGGCGATCACCGTCTCTAGTCCTAGGCCTAAATCGTTAATCGCATCAATCACAGAAGGAGCGAGATCGCGGCGCGTGATGAAGACCACGGTCGGGCCGGTATCGGTGCTAGCATAGACCGGCAAACCACGGGCGCGCAGATCGTTGCAGAGCCGGAACAACGTGATATTTTCCGGTTCCCAGCCGATAATCCTCTGCTCGCGCGAACCTGACATCGTGACGCCGTGCAGCCGCATGCTGTCGAGTTCGGCCAATTGGCCGATGGTTTGCCAATCACCGCGGCGAGCGGCGGCGATACACTCGCGCACCTCTTCGCCACGGGCAAGCATCCACGCGCGGAAGAAGATACTATTCGGCGCGTCGTGATGAGCCTGTTCGGTCTTCAAACCCACCCGCGAGTCAATTGGCACCGTAATCAGCGCCACATCCTCAAGTTCGTGGTCTTGGTCAAGGCGCACGGCATAGCTCTCGGAAGGCGGAATACCGGGGTAACTGAGCCAGAGGGCAAGGCCGCCAGCGGCGCTCCGGCAACCAGAACCGGCTAATAGGCGGGCAAGGGTAGAGAGGAAACGGGTATGACCGGCCAATTCAGGGCCAAAGAGCGCCCCTACTGCCGCGCATGCCAAGGCAGCGGCGGCAGAGGCGCTTGTGCCCAACCCCTTGCCGGCGACGCGAGTGCGTAGCACATTGCGCGAGACGACGCGAGCGTGGCTGGTAATGCCGGCCAGCGCGCGCACTGCGTCGAGCACCGTGACAACTCGTTCGAGTTCGCGCCCTTGCGCCGGCGCGCCGCCGATCACTGCGCTATCGGCGGGCAGCGCCGGATCGAACTCGACCAGCGTGGTAGTGTGAGCAGCAGCGTTATTGATCGAGATCGAGGGCAAAAAGGCGATACGTTGCGCCCAGTCGCTGAGACCGTGGTATTTCAGCACCCCCTGCATCGGATAGGCGCGAGCAGCGGCGATGCCTTGGGCGCGAGCCGGCGGCAAATGGGGCGGTGGTGCCAACTCGATCCGGTGATGGCGTAAATCGGCCAAGATTCGTTCGTGGGCCGCGCGCATCGGTGCAACCAGATCGGCGAAACCTTTTGGGATCAACGACTCATTCACTACGCGCTCCTCATTTCACTGGCGACCGCCATAGTTTGGCGCTTGCTTGGTAATGACGACATCGTGCGGATGGCTCTCGATCTGGCCGGCGGTAGTGATGCGGATAAAGCGCGCGTCACGGCGCAACGCTTCGATATTCGCCGCGCCCACGTAGCCCATCCCAGCACGCAGCCCGCCAACCAGTTGGTAGACCGTATCGCTAAGCGGGCCTTTAAACGGAACCATCCCCTCGATGCCTTCAGCTACTAGTTTACGCGCTTCGGTAACGTTGGTTTGGAAATAGCGGTCGCCGCCGCCCCGTTGCATAGCGCCGATGCTGCCCATGCCGCGATAGCTCTTGTAGCTGCGGCCTTCGTAGAGGATCAATTCGCCGGGGCTTTCCTCGGTGCCGGCAAAGATCGAACCAATCATAACGCTGTGCGCGCCGGCGGCAATCGCTTTGGGAATATCGCCGGAATACTTGATGCCGCCATCAGCAATTATCGGAATACCGTACGGTTCGGCAGCGCGGGCGCAATCATAGATAGCGGTAATCTGCGGCATGCCAGCGCCGGTGACTACGCGGGTAGTGCAGATCGAGCCGGGGCCTTGACCAACCTTGACGCCATCCACGCCGCGTTCGATCAGAGCGATGGTGGCAGCCGCCGTTGAGACGTTGCCGCCGATAATCTGAACGCGGGGGAACAGTTCGCGCAATTTGACCACCGCATCAAGCACACCGCGCGAATGGCCATGGGCAGTATCAATCACCAACACGTCCACCCCGGCCCGCACTAGCTCGGTTGCCCGCTCGATATAGTCGCCGCTGACGCCAACGGCTGCGCCGACGCGCAGCCGTCCCTTTTCATCTTTGCAAGCGTTGGGATACTCGATCCGCTTCATAATATCTTTGACGGTGATCATCCCGCTCAACTTACCGCGTTCATCAACAACCAACACCTTCTCAATGCGATGGCGATGGAGAACTTCCTTCGCCTCTTCGAGAGTGGTGCCTTCGGGCACTGTGACCAGATTACGCGAGGTCATCAGCTCGCGGATTGGGCGGTTGCGGTTGGTCTCGAAGCGGAGATCGCGGTTGGTGATGATGCCGACCAGATCGCCATCGGCAGTAGTGACAGGCACACCAGAGATCTTGTATTCAGCCATCAAGTCGAGCGCATCGCCGACGGTGCGGTCGGGCGGCAAGGTAATCGGATCGGTAATCATCCCGCTCTCGGAACGTTTAACCTTACGCACCATCTCGGCTTGTTGGGCGATCGGCATATTCTTATGAATAATGCCAATGCCACCCTCGCGGGCCAGCGCGATCGCCAGCCGGTGCTCGGTAACGGTATCCATCGCGGCGCTGACAATCGGAATGTTAAGCCGGATATTGCGGGTCAACCACGTGGTGACATCAACTGTGGCGGGCAAGACGTTTGACTCAGCCGGAATAAGCAGGACATCATCGAAGGTAAGACCTTCGCGCGCAAATTTTTCCTCCCAAGCGATGCCCATAAGTTCCTCCGTGTATATGGATGTACAAAAAACCCCCGCGGCCAGCGCAGGGGGATGGTAACAACTGCTGACGCCAAACAGCAATGTGC
>JANWYE010000133.1 GCA_025057175.1 Chloroflexus sp.
CGAGTGACAAACTCAAGCCCGCGCCGCGGACTCTCGTGGTTAAACAGGATGCCAGATGTTGCATGCATCCCATAGCTTTCGCGATAGTTTACGGTAATCCAGTGGCCATACACCTTGGCAACCCCATACGGGCTACGCGGGTAGAATGGCGTTGTCTCTTTCTGCGGCACCTCCACCACTTTGCCGAACATTTCACTGCTCGACGCCTGATAAAACCGGATGTCGGGATCGACAATGCGCACCGCATCGAGCAAGCGGGTGACGCCCAACGCGGTGGTCTCGCCGGTAAACACCGGCTGCGGCCACGAGGTCTGCACGAAGGATTGGGCAGCTAGATTGTAGACCTCGTGCGGGCGATACTCGCGCAAGACGTGAATGAGCGACACCTCATCAAGCAGATCGCCGCTGACAAGGGTCAGTTTATCTTGAATGTGCTTAATTCGCTCGAAATTCACGGTGCTCGAGCGCCGCACCATGCCGATCACCTCATACCCCTTTTCAAGCAAGAACTCGGCGAGGTAGCTGCCGTCTTGCCCGGTAATGCCGGTGATCAATGCGCGTTTGGGAGCCATTGTTCGTTATCCTCTCACATCAGCAGGGCGACACGCCGGCGGGCACACGCTGCCCCGGCGCACTCAAACGGTGCTACTATACAACGGATTGGCGGATCGCGTCTGCTAAGTGAGTTACCATGACCGTTACGAAAGAACCTATCGGCCAACGTATTGCGCGTCTCCGCCACGCCTTAGGCTGGACGCAGCAAGATCTTGCTGAGCGTCTCGCCATCTCGCGCGTGGCGGTCTCTCACATAGAGTTGGGGCTGTCGGTGCCCGGCGAGCGTACCATCACGCTACTAGCCGGTGTGTTTAAATGTGAGCCGCTGCAACTCGTCGCCGGTACCGACTACCCGCCGGCGCGCGCAGAACGGTTGCCGTTTGTAGCCTGTCGCTACACCGAGGTCGAGTTACAACTGGCGCTGCTGGCCCGCGATCGCGCTTGGCTGGCGCAGATGGGGTCTGCAGCCGGCGAGCGAGCAGCGGTCATCATTGACGAATGGCGTCGGCGGCTCGACCACCTCGCGCAAGAGACGCTCGACCGCCGCGAACTTGCGCTGATCGCTGCTGCTCGCCGCGAACTAGACGGATGACCTACAACTCGCCGCGGGCAGCCGCCACTGCCTTCTGCGCGCCTTCGGCCAGCGTTGCCGCCGGGATCAGCTTTGAACCGGCCAACAACGCCCGCCCCGCCTCTTCATTTGTGCCAACCAGCCGCGCCACCATCGGCACATCGGTCGGCACCTCGGCGAGAGCGGCAAGGATCCCGCGCGCGACTTCATCGACGCGGGTGATACCGCCGAAGATGTTAAATAACACTGCCTTTACATTTGGATCAGAGAGAATGATCTGCAACGCTGCTTTGACCTTCTCTTTGCCAGCGCCGCCGCCAATATCGAGGAAATTGGCCGGTTCGCCGCCTGACAACTTGATCACGTCCATGGTGGCCATCGCCAGCCCGGCGCCATTGACCATGCACCCGATGTTGCCATCGAGCTTGATATAGGTAATATCAGCCTCGCGCGCTCGCCGCTCGGCCTCCGGCTCAGCAGAGGGATCGCGCAGCGCCGCTAGTTCGGGATGGCGGAAGAGCGCGCTCTCATCGAGCAGCACCTTCGAGTCGAGCGCGAGCAGGCTGCCGTCTGCCTTCACCACCAGCGGGTTAATCTCGGCCAGCGAAGCGTCATTCTCGACGAAGGCCCGGTACAGCGCGCTGGCAATGTGGGCAAATTGGCGAGCCTGTTTGCCGTCGCGCAACCCGATACGGAAGGCCAATTCGCGCGCCTGAAAATCGAGCAAGCCCATCGTGGGGTGGGCAGAAATCTTGATAATCGCAGCAGGATTGGTCTTGGCCACTTCTTCGATCTCGACGCCGCCCTCCGCCGAGGCGATCATCGTAATCCGCTTGCTGCCGCGATCGAGGATGGCCGAGAGATAGATCTCGCGCTCGTAGCTGACCGCTTCGGCCACCAACACCTTTTCAACGGTCAAACCTTTGATATTCATGCCCAAAATCTGCCCAGCCACCTGCTCAGCTTCCGCCGGGGTTTGGGCTAGTTTCACGCCGCCTGCTTTGCCGCGCCCGCCAACATGCACTTGCGCCTTGACCACCACCGGCCCGCCGATCTGTTCAGCAATTGCGCGCGCCTCTGCCGGAGTGACTGCTACCCCTCCCCCTGTCACTGGGATGCCGTAGCGCGCCAAGAGATCGCGAGCCTGATATTCATGCAACTTCATGCCAGCTCTCCGCTGCCCGTAATAGGCTGTTTTCGCCGCTCGAACACAACTGTGCCATTGAGATCTGTGCGTGATAACTTCGGGAATAGTAACATAAAAATCGGCGAACTGTCAAACATTTTGTTTGTGCAAAAGCTGTGCATGATGTTGATCTTTGCTGGATCCCATGCGTTGTTGAGATGTCGAAAAGTGTCGCGAAATGTTTGACACTTCAAGCGTTGTTCAATCACTTGCCAGATTGTACCGCGCCAGCGCGCCAGTGGGGAAGCTGCATGCGATCAACTCTTCGACCAGCCCGCGCCGTTTGCCATCACAGTTGATTTTGCGACTGGCCAGCACGACATCCACTTCGCGAGCCTTAGCATATAATTGATGGGCCAGCGTTGTCGATGAGTTTGAGAGCATGACGTAACAGTTGCGCTCGGCCAGTTGGTGGAAAACGGCGGCCAGCCGGCGTTGCTCGGCTTCGTCAAACCCGCGCCGAGTGTAGCTGGTGAACGAGGCTGTTGAGCTGACCGGGACGTAGGGCGGGTCGAAGTAGATGAAATCACCCGGTTGCGCTTGATCGAGCACTGCGGCAAAGTCGGCGACGCGCAATTCAGCGTGGCGCAGCGCCCGGCTCACTTCACGTAGATTGTCGCTGTCGACAATCTGCGGATTTTTATAGTAGCCGAACGGCGCGTTAAACTGGCCTTTGTTGTTGAGGCGGTAGAGGCCATTGTAGCAGGTGCGATTGAGGAAGATGGTGCGGGCAGCGCGCTCGACCAATGGACGCTGAGCGAAAGCGGGCTGGCGATCCCAAGCGCGGATTTCGTAGAAAAAGTCGCGGTCGGTGGCGTAGGGGCGTAGGCTCTGCAGGAGTTCGATCAGATCTTCAACCTGATCGCGCACTGCCCGATAACAATCAATCAGCTCTGGGTTGAGATCGCTCAAGATGGCGCCGCGCTGTAAACGGTTGTGGTTCCAGAGGTAGAAGAAGAGCGCGCCGCCACCCACGAACGGTTCGTGGTAGCGGCCAAAGCGTTCGGGAATCCGCCGTGATAGCTCTGGCAAGAGCTGGCTCTTACCGCCAGCCCATTTGAGAAATGGACGCGCAGGCACGCATGGCTCCCCGGCAGGCGCGGCGGGCGCGCCCGGCCCCAAACCCGATTGTGGAGATGCATTATAGCATATCGGCAGAGGCCAGCAGCCGGCCCAGCACCGGCAATGGCGGCGCGCCGAATGACAACAGCGCATCGTGGAAGCGGCGCAGCGAGAAGTGTTCACCCCACTGCCGGCGCATCCGCTCGCGCAGCCGTTCGATGGCCAAACGACCGAGCGTGTAGCAGATCACTCCCGGATCGAGCGCGGCCCGGCGCGCTTCGCGCCCGGCAAGTTGCGGCTCTAGCCCTGCCTCATCTCGAAACCGCGCGGCGGCGGTAGCCAGATCGATCGCGCCGGTGTGGAGATCGACTGCCACCACCAACCGGCAGGCGCGCAACAGCGCCTCGCTGGCTACCGCCGCCACCAGCCGGGGATCGCGTTCGCCAAAGACGGCTGCAATCATTGCTTGCTCAACATAATGTGCCCATCCTTCCAGATGGCACAAGCTCCAGAAGAAGCGCGCCAGCCGGCCCGGCGCACGGGCTATGAAGGCAAGGTGCAGGTAATGGCCGGGGTAGGCTTCGTGCAGGGCCGCTACCACAAGCGATGTTCGCCCGAATGCGCGCAACCATGCCGCTTGTTCGTTAGCCGGCCACGTTGGATCGGGCAGACTCACTGCGATCTCCGCCTGCCCAGTTCGGCCCGGCGGGATGAGGCTGAGCGTTGCCCAACGGGCAAACGGGGGCGAGACAGTGACCGGCGGCAGCGTGCTATCAATGAGACTTACTAACTCGTGGCGAGCAACCATCGTGCGGGCTTGCCTGATCCATCCGCGCAACTCGTCGAGTACCAGATTGGCAGGGGGATGGTCGGTAGCTAGCTCGCGGACGAGCCGGCGGTAGTCGCGTTGCGGCGCCAGCTCCATCAGGATGTCGCGCTGCCGGCGCATTTCGGTTTCGCCCAGCGCGCGCAGCCGTTCCGGCGAGAGGCTAATCTGCTCAGCCAGCCGTAGCCAGTCACGAAAGTGGGCCTGACCGAGACCTACCTCTTCAACTGCAGCGGGGAGGTGTTCCACCTGCAAAAAATGGCCAAACGCCGCAATCGCAGTCAGCGCAGCGCGCGCGGTCGCGCGTAACTCGCGGCTGGGCAGATGTTCACTATTGAGGGTAGCAGTGGTAAGTTGCAACGCAATCAAAGCCTCTTCGATTGCGAGCCGGCTAAGCGGGCGGCGCAGATTGGCGCGCGCGGTCTCCAGCAGTCCGGGAATGGCGCGCAGTTCGGCCAGCACGGCCTCGTATTCGGTTGCATCACTGGTTGCCAAGCGACGTGGATCGAGAAATGCCAGCCCAGCGTAGTAACGGGGATCATGCCACTGCGGTTGCAAGGCGCTGAGTTGCCAGATTGCCCATGCAAGTTGCCAGCGCAGTAAGGCCCAGTCGAGTTGTTCGGCGATCGTTTGGGGCGCAATGAAGTTCAGCGCAGCAGCCAAGGCCCGGTAGCGTGCTAACCGCGCCGCTATCGCCGCTGGGCTATGTTCGCCAATGGTGGGTGGCGGCGGCAGGCCAATCGCAGCCGCTTGCGCCGGATGCGCTGCCGCGAATTCGGCCAGAAAAGCATCGATCAGGCCGTTAAGGGTTGTCGCAGGGATCGGCGCAACCACGTATAATAGACCTCCAACAGCGGTTGGTTTTTGTGACTATATCCACTGCCAGAACGTGGGCTGTTTGATCTGATATGCTGCCTTGGGATGGTTTGGTGCGAAGCGGGCAGTCAATCTTTATTAAGCAGTGCTTACTTATTGTACCAACATGCTAGCTTAGCGTGCCAACGAAATGGTTTCGCTCTTTCGTTGGCCGGTCAAGACAATCTTCACCGGCAGCATAGATTTGCGATGCGATGCCATCAGATGCAACGCCGCCGCGCAGCGTTGGGGGAATGCGAGCGATAGGGCCAAACCCAGACTTCGTCGCCAACCGGTGGTTCTGTCTGCTTCTTGCCCTTCCTTGACAGGTTTGAGGGAAGCTTAGAGATAAATTTCTGTACCGGTGACACGATGCGCTAACGTCATCAGGCCACTCATTCACGGCTTCAGGTTTTTAGTAACTGCTATGAGGATACCATGCAGATCACCATCCGGCCAGTAGCTACGTATGCCGAATATCGAGCCTGTGAGCAACTTCAGCAGTTGGTATGGGGCGATGAGTTTGTGGTGCCGCTGAATCTGCTCGTGACCGCGCAGCGCAACGGAGGCTTAGTGCTCGGCGCATTCGCCGACGACGAGTTGGTTGGCTTCGTCTTCGGCTTGCTGGCCCGCACTGCCGATGGCCGGCTCAAGCATGCTTCCCACATGGCGGCAGTACGGCCCGATCTCCGCGACGCGCGCATCGGCGAACGGCTGAAGCGGGCGCAGCGCGAGTTTGTGCTCGCCCAAGATATTGAATTGATGACGTGGACGTATGACCCGCTGTTGGCGCGCAATGCCCACCTCAATATTCGCAAACTGGGCGCGATTTGCCGCACCTACATGCGCAATGTGTATGGGCCTGAGCCAGAGCTGATCAACGGCATATTGCCAAGTGATCGGTTTCAAGTCGAGTGGTGGTTGGTGCAATCGCCCATTGCCCGCCCGCCAGCCGATCAGGTAGCAACTGCGCCATTGATCAACCCATCGCTCGATGCACCGCCGGCAATCTCGCGCGAACCGGTTGCCCGCCTGCGCATCCCGCTCGATTTCGACGCCGTGCAACAACACGATCCACAAGCGGCGCAAGCGTGGCGTTACCACATTCGTGCCTGCGCTGAAGCCGCCTTTGCCGCCGGGTATGTGGTGGTTGATTTTGGCCGCGCCGATTCGCAATACGGTGAATATACGTTGGTGCGCCCTAACGTATCGTAGACAAACAAATCAGTACCGCGCGCAACCAGTTTGACACATCCCCGTACGCACCGTACAATCAGAACGGGCAAGGGGTCGTAGCACGCTGCGCTCCGTACAGTCAACAAACTCTTTGCGAAATGTCATTGTGTCCCAGACGCAACGTCGCTATTTGTCATGTTGAGGAGGCTCCATGACCGTCAAGGCGCCACGCTCCCGCTCTCGCCGCGCAGTCGCGGCAACTGCTCCGGATCTGGCAGCAGTCGGTGAGGGACGACGTCGGGTTATTATCGAGGCGGTTGAACCGGTTATTGATGGCGGGCGGTATCCGGTCAAGCGGATCGTTGGCGATACGCTCACCGTGCGCTGCGATCTGTTTGCCGATGGTCACGATGAACTGGCAGCAGTGGTGCGCCATCGTCCGGTTGGAGCCAAAACGTGGCACGAAGCGCCGTTGCGACCGCTGGTCAATGACCGGTGGGAGGGCCAATTTACCCTTAACACCATTGGCCGCCACGAGTTTCAGATTGTGGCATGGATCGACCGGTTTGCGACGTGGGTGCATCAACTCGAGAAACGGCTAGCCGCCGGGCAAGATGTGCGGGTCGATTTGCAGATTGGGGCGGCGCTGGTCGGCGAAGCGGCTCGCAATGCGAGCGGGGCCGATTCGGCAGTGTTGCACGTCGCTGAGGCGGCATTGATCGCCGGTGATGTTGATACCGCCTTTGCCGGCGAAATTCACGCGCTCATGGCGGTACACTTGCCACGCCGTTTTGCCACCGAGTCTGAGATCTATCCGGTGACGGTCGAGCGTGAGCGAGCGCGCTTTTCGGCATGGTACGAGCTATTCCCGCGCTCGACTGCCGACGAGCCGGGCCGTCACGGCACCTTCCGCGATGTGATCAAGCGCCTGCCCTACGTGGCCGAGCTGGGTTTTGATGTGCTCTACCTGCCGCCGATCCACCCGATCGGCTACACCTTCCGCAAAGGCAAGAATAACAGCCTCACTGCCGGCCCCGGCGATCCGGGCAGCCCGTGGGCCATTGGCAATGCTGATGGCGGTCACATGAGCGTCCATCCCGAATTGGGCACGCTGGAAGATTTTCGCGCGCTGGTAGCGGCGGCACGCACGTATGGCATCGAGGTTGCGCTCGACATCGCCTTCCAGTGCTCGCCAGACCACCCCTACGTGCGCGAGCATCCGCAGTGGTTCCGCGCCCGCCCTGATGGCACGATTCAGTACGCCGAAAATCCGCCCAAGAAGTACCAAGATATTTACCCGTTCGATTTCGAGTCGGACGATTGGCAGGGGCTGTGGCAAGAGCTGCGCCGGATCTTTGCCTTCTGGATCGAGCAGGGGGTGCGCATCTTTCGCGTTGATAACCCGCACACCAAGAGTCTGCGCTTCTGGGATTGGTGCCTCAATTCGCTCAAGGCCGAGCATCCCGATCTGATCTTCCTCTCAGAGGCCTTCACCCGCCCGAAGGTGATGTACCATCTGGCCAAGATTGGCTTTACCCAGAGCTATACCTACTACACGTGGCGCACGACCAAGCACGAGATTACGCAGTATCTGCGCGAACTCACCACGCCGCCGGTGAGCGATCTGTTCATTCCTAACTTCTGGCCGAACACGCCCGATATTCTGACGCCACAGTTCTACACCGGCCAGCGCGCGGTCTTTCTGACGCGGGCGGCGATGGCGGCGACGCTGACGGCAAGTTGGGGCATCTACGGCCCGGCCTACGAGTTGATGGAACATATCCCGGTGCCGGGGCGCGAAGAGTATATTGACAACGAGAAGTATGAGATCCGGCGCTGGAACCTCGATGCGCCGCATAGCCTGCGCGGCTTTATTGCCCAACTCAACCGCATTCGCCGCGAACATCCCGCGTTGCACCGCAACGATACGCTGCGTTTCCACCGGGTTGACATCGACTTCCACGAGCACGAGTGGCTGTTGGCCTACAGTAAGACGTCACCCGACGGCAAGGATATTATTCTCGTGGTGGTGAATCTCGACCCCGAACGCACGCACAGCGGTTGGGTGCAAGTGCCGCTGGCAGAATGGAACCTGAACGGCATCTATCAGGCCCACGATCTGTTGACCGACGCTCGTTATACGTGGTCGGGCGAGTTTAACTATGTCGAACTCAGCCCGCGCGCGCCGGTGCATATCTTCTGCATTCGCCGCCTGCGCCGCGATGAGCGCGGGTTTGAGTATTTTGCTTGATAATGCGCGACGACGCGCAGACGCAACGAGGTGAGTTTGTATTTGGACGAATAATGAGGAAGTACCATGACCCGCACTCGCCCGGCCAAGACGCCGACGATTCTGGCTGACGACCCGCTCTGGTATAAAGATGCGGTGATCTACGAGCTGCACGTGCGCGCATTTTGCGATAGCAATGGCGACGGGATTGGCGATTTTCCCGGCTTGACCAGCAAGCTCGATTATTTGCAGGATCTGGGGGTGACGGCGATCTGGTTGCTTCCGTTCTACCCTTCGCCGCTGCGCGATGATGGCTACGATATTGCTGATTACACCAACATCCACCCCAACTACGGCACCCTCGCCGACTTCAAAGTCTTCATCCGTGAGGCCCATCGCCGTGGCCTGCGCGTGATTACCGAACTCGTCTGCAACCATACGTCTGATCAGCACCCGTGGTTCCAGCGCGCTCGCCGCGCGAAGCCCGGCTCGTCAGCGCGCAACTTTTATGTCTGGTCGGACACGCCCGACCGTTATAAAGACGCGCGGATTATTTTCAAAGATTTCGAGACCAGCAACTGGACGTGGGATCCGGTGGCGCAAGCCTATTACTGGCATCGCTTCTACAGCCACCAGCCTGATCTCAATTTTGAAAACCCAGCCGTGCAGCGGGCGGTGTTTAAGGCGATGGAGTTTTGGCTCGATCTCGGCGTTGATGGCATGCGGCTCGATGCCATTCCTTACCTCTACGAGGCTGAGGGTACCAATTGCGAGAATCTGCCGCAAACGCACGCCTTCCTCAAACGCTTGCGCCGGCACATGGATGAGAAATACCACGGGCGGATGTTTCTGGCCGAAGCCAACCAATGGCCAGAGGACTCGGTGGCCTATTTTGGCGACGGCGATGAGTGCCACATGGCCTTTCACTTCCCGGTGATGCCGCGGCTCTTTATGTCGGTGCATCTTGAGGATCGCTACCCGATTATCGATATTATGCGCCAGACGCCACCCATTCCCGATAATTGCCAGTGGGCGATCTTCTTGCGCAACCACGATGAATTGACGCTCGAGATGGTGACCGACGAAGAGCGTGACTATATGTATCGGGTCTATGCCCGCGATCCGCAAGCCCGCATCAATCTCGGCATTCGCCGCCGGTTGGCTCCGTTGCTCGGCAATCACCGGCGCAAGATCGAGCTGATGAATGGCCTGCTCTTTTCGTTGCCGGGCACGCCGGTGCTCTATTACGGCGACGAGATCGGCATGGGCGATAATATCTATCTTGGCGACCGCAACGGGGTGCGCACGCCGATGCAATGGAGCGGCGACCGCAACGCTGGTTTTTCCCGCGCCAACCCGCAGCAGCTTTATCTGCCGGTGATTACCGACCCCGAATACCACTACGAGACGGTCAACGTCGAGACCCAAAGCGCCAATCAGCATTCGCTGCTCTGGTGGACGAAGCGGCTGATCGCGTTGCGCAAGCGGTATGCGGCTTTCGGGCGCGGCACGCTCGAATTTCTTTACCCCGAAAACCGTAAAGTGCTCTGTTTCTTGCGCAAAACTGCCGACCAGATTATATTGGCGGTCTTCAATTTATCGCGCTTTGTACAGGGCGTCAAACTTGATCTCTCGCCCTACCGTGGCCTGATGC
>JANWYE010000134.1 GCA_025057175.1 Chloroflexus sp.
CGTGAAGATGCCCAACTCGCGCAGATCGAGATAGAAGGCGCTGGCCATAAACATATCGAAGCCAATCCCGCCGGCCCCGGCAGTCGCTCCCATCGCAATCGCGACCGAAAAGTTAATCTCGAAGCGCACGAACGTCCACGAGAGCAAGGCTGACGCTGAAGATGGCACTACCGCCTGAAAGACCGTCTGCCACCAATTGGCCCCGCTCGACCGCAACGCTTCCAGTATCCCAGCGTCAAGTTCCTCGAACGTTTCGGCGTAGGCTTTCACCAAATAACCGACCGAGTGAAACGTCATTCCAATTACTGCTGCCACACTGCCCAAACCGGCGGTAACGGCGAAAAACAGCACCCAGAGCACCGTCGGCACGGCGCGGATAAAGGCCATCACTGCCTTTACCGCATCATTCACCCGGCGCGGGGCGAGATTCTGGGCAGCGAGCAGGGCGAGAAAGAAGGCGATGATCGCGCCAAAGACGGTCGTGAGCAGGCCCAGCGCGACGGTAATCATCAGCTCGCGGAACAGATCAAACCAGCCTAAATTCTTCAGCCGCGCCTCAAGCAGCACAATGCGAAAATTGTTGAGCATGTCGCCAAACGCGGTGGCGAGATTGATATTGCGAGTATCAATCGTAACCAAGCCATAGATCGTCAGCAGCGCCAGCACGACCAGCGTCGCCTGCAAGACGGTATTGGCATGGCTGCGCGGGCGCACCCGAATCCGGCCAGAAGTTAGCGTCGTCTCCATCAGAGGATCGTCCTTCGAATGTAGTTCGATACCGCCTCAATGATCAAGACGGCAGCGACCGTGGTCAGCACAACGAGGCTAGCCGAGCCATAGCTAAAATTCTTGAAGTACAGATCGAACAAAAACCCAATGCCGGTGCCGGTAAGAATGCCAACCAGCGTGGCGCTGCGGATATTGGTTTCGATCATGTACAGCACCCAACTGATCAGTTGCGGCAGACAAGCTGGAATCACGCTCTGGCTAATGATCGCCGCATAGCCGGCGCCGGTGGCGCGCAATGCTTCAACCGGCTCGATGCCTACCTCATCGATGGTCTCAACCATCACTCGCGTGATGAAGCCGAAGGTGACGAAAAAGAGGGCAAAAAAGCCGGTAAAGCCGCTTTGGCCGAACGAAAAGAGCAAAATCAGCGCCCACACCGACACATCAATATTGCGGAAGACGCTGGCGATGGCGCGGGCCGGCAAGCTAAACCATGGGTGGGGGCGAGTAGTGTTTGCGCCCAGCAAAGCCAACCCCAAGCCAAAGATCGAGGCGATGGTCGAAGAAGCCACCGCGACTAGCACCGTCTCTTGCAGCTTTTCCAAAATGCGCGGCAAGCGCGCCCATGCTCGTTCATCGGGCACAAAGTTGACAACACCCCACGCAAATGCGCGCGGGATGATGCCCAATCCTTGCACCAGATCGAACTGAGTCAACACCATACCGCCATAGGTGATAGCGACAATCGCAATGAAAAAGAGCGCAGACTGGAGCCGGCGGCGGCGAAAAAAGGCATCAGGCTGCATAGCGCTCCTTCAGATCGAGGATCAGCTCACCTGCCTCCGAACCGTAGATCTGGTAGATCTGCGCATTGCTCAGCGCGTGCGGCGGCCCGTCGTAGATGACTCGGCCACGATTCACGCCGATGATCCGCTCGGCATAGTGCAGCGCGACATCAACCTGATGCAGATTCACCAGCACTGTAATCCCGGTCGAGCGATTAATCTCTTGCAGGGTATCCATAATCACCTTAGCCGAGCTAGGGTCGAGCGAGGCAATCGGCTCATCGCAGAGCAGCATCTTCGGTTGCTGCACGAGCGCGCGAGCAATGCCAACCCGCTGCTTCTGGCCGCCGCTAAGCTGATCGCAGCGCTTGTACATCTGCTCGCTCAGGCCGAGCGTTTCGATAATCCGCACCGCTTCACGCTTCTCCTCCTCGCTGTAAAGGCCAAGGATGCCTTGCAGGGTATTCTTGTAGCCAAGCCGCCCGTGCAACACATTCTCGATGACGCTCAGCCGGTTAACGAGATTGTAGTGCTGAAAAATCATCCCAATCTGCGTGCGATGGCGGCGCAGAGCCGGGCCGCGCAACTGCGGCACACTAACGCCATCAAACCGAATATCGCCGCTCGTGACGTCAATCAGCCGGTTAATGCAACGCAGCAGGGTAGACTTTCCGGCGCCAGAGGGGCCAATAATCGCGACAAACTCGCCGGGCTGCACCGAAAAGCTGATCGAATCGAGCGCTAGCGTCTCGGCGCCGTAACGTTTCGTAACCTGATCGAGTTCAAGCAGGCTCATGCAACCTCGTTTCTGTGATCTGCCTTTTGGCCCAATCGCTCAGAACGTGAACCGGCTACTGCTGGTTCCAATCCGCGCTGAGCTGTCTCATCACGACTTGCAGTCCACGACAGGGTGTGGCGCCACACTGCCATACTCTCCTCGCCACTGCACTGCTGATACACAACAGCGAAGCTAGCGCATTCCATCGCTAGCTTCGCTGCTTCAACGCTTAGTGTGCTCTAGCGCAACGCCCGGATCGGGTTGAAGAAGGCGTCGTCTACCACTAAGAAGCGCTCATCCTTAGTCTTGCGGAAGAGTGGCTTGAAACCAGCGTCAATCTCGGCCTTGGTAGCGAAGATGCGCGGATTGTTGGCAACCTCATCTGAGGTCAGCTTATCTTGCAGGCGCTTGATCTCATCGGCGGTCAGCATGCCGCTGTTGGCGACGAAGGGCGCGTTAATCACCGGCGTCGAAGAGATGATCACAAACTCAGCGCCGGGGAACTTGTCGAATGGTTCGGGCGCGTTATTGAGCACGCGATAGACCGCGCCGGGCTTATTCTCTTCCCCCGACACCAGCTCGACGTAGTTCTGGACACAAGCGTCGCAGAAGGAGGCCACGTCAACTGCGCCCGACAAGAGGGCAACAGCGGCGCCTTGGTGCGAGCCGCCGAACTGCACTTCGCTGAAGAATTTGTTCGGGCCGCCTTCAATCAGCTCATCGGTATTCAGGTTCTTCCACTTCTCTTGCTGGCTAAAATACTTGATGATATTCGCTGCCGGCACGCGGAAGCCAGAGGTTGAGCTGCTTGAGACGAAGGCGAAACGCTTGCCCTGAATGTTGTCGATCTTATAGACGCCGTTCTCCTGATAATTGCCTTCCTGACCGCGCATAACTGCCAGCCAGCTATAGTAGACTGCCGTCTCTAAGCTGCCATTTGCGCCGCTAGGAATGACCAACGGGATCACCTTTGGATTCTTGTCGTGCGCTTGCACATACGCCTCAGCGCCAAAGAAGCCAAGGTGGGCCGTGTTGTTAGCCAGCGCTTCCACTGCAATCAGGTAGTCGGTAGTAGTGCGATGCTCGACCGGGCGACCAAGCGCTTCGCTGACCACGGCGCCAATCGCGTCGCGGGCATCTTTCAGTTCGGCGCCCGATTCGTTGGGAAGCCATGCGATAATGACAGGTGAATTTGCATTCGAGGTGGTATTGCCGCCGGTGTTGCCGCCGCTCGCGCCACAAGCCGCCAGCGCCAGCGCCACAATCGTCACGATGAACAAAAGCCGCAGAGACCGCATACAGAGCATCCTCCTGAGCAAGCGTCACCGGCGATGCCGTTGCATCGCCTGATACAGTCTAAGCGGCTGAGATTATGAGAAGATTATGAGAAGATTGTCATGTAACTAAGGTTGCATCAAAACTGTGCAAACATTGTGCAACAATAATTGCAAATATCACCCACCGGCCAAATTTTCAGCGATCAACCGTTCGACAATCACCACATCGCGCCAGCGGCCATCGAGACGGGCGTGTTTCTCGTAGATACCGACCTCACGGAAGCCAACTGACGCCAGCATTGCCCGGCTAGCGGTATTCTCCACAAATACCCGTGAGAGCAGCTTCCAAAACCCGACGCGCGCGGCTGCTTCAATCAGGGCCAGCATGGTTAGACGACCAATCCCGCGCCCACGCCACTCGCGCTCAACGTAGATCGAGAATTCGGCAATACCGGCATAACATTCGCGCGCCCGATAGGGAAAGGTGGCGGCGAAGGCGACGATTTGGTCATTGACCATTGTCACCACAATTGGGAAGCGGTCGCCAAACCATCCTGCTACCTCAGCAGCGGTGCGCAGTTTGGTTTCAAAGGTAGCGATGCGGTCGGCAATGCCCTGATTGTAAATCTCGGCAATTGCCGCCGCATCGGCCGGTGTGGCGAGGCGAGTCAAAACGCTGCTCATCGGTTCACATCCACCACTACTCGCCCACGAGTTTGGGCGTTGGTGATCTGCTCGGCGTAGGCTGGCAGGTCGGCGAAAGGAATAACCGTCGTCATCCGGTCGAGCAGTTCGGGCGACAGATCACGAGCGAGCCGCTCCCATGCCGCCAGTCGTTCTTCGCGCGGCACCATCACCGACTCGACGCCGATCATGGTTACGCCGCGCAGAATGAACGGGTAGACGGAGGTGGTAAACTCAGCGCCGCCAGCATTACCGCAGATGGCAACGGCGCTGCGCATTGCCATCGAGCGCAACACACCCGGCAACACCGCGCCGCCAACCGTATCAACTGCGCCGCCCCAGCGTTCGCTCTCTAGCGGGCGGCCGGGCGCAGTCAAGACGCTGCGGTCGAGAATGCCGCTGGCGCCCAATTCGCGCAGATAGGCCTCTTCGTGCGGGCGGCCGGTCGCGGCAATCACCTTATGCCCGGCTTTAGCCAGCAAGGCCACAGCCACGCTGCCTACCCCGCCGGCAGCGCCAGTGACAAGCACCTCGCGCCCGGGCACAAAGCCATGCCGTTCCAGTGCCAGCACGCATAGCATGGCAGTAAAACCGGCGGTGCCCAATGTCATCGCGTGCAGCAAGCTCATCCCTGCCGGCAGCGGCACCAACCACTCCCCCTTCACGCGCGTGTACTGGCTATAACCGCCCCAGTGCCGTTCGCCAACCCCCCAGCCGGTCAGCACCACCTCGTCGCCGGGCCGGTAGCGCGGATCGGCTGACTCGACCACGGTGCCGGCAAAGTCGATACCCGGCGCAAGCGGGCTAGTGCGGAGAATCTTGCCTTTGCCGGTTATTGCCAGCCCATCTTTGTAATTCAGCGTGGAATAGGCCACCTTCACCAATACCTCGCCGGGGGGCAGTGCGCTCAACGGCAATTCGCGAAACTCGACCCGCCGGCCATCGGCTCCCTCTTCCACTACCAGCGCGGTAAAGCGTTCTTCGCTCATCGGTATGCTCCCTTGCTTGCATAGCGCGTGCTTGCTGTACTGTCGATTATAATAAAGGAAGATGTCTTTGCCAAACCTAACCGCCGCTATGGAGTTGTTATGATTCACGCCCTCGATCACATTGTCATTCTGGTTGAGCACTTGCCCTCAGCCGCGGCGGCTTACACCGCAGCCGGCTTTGTAGTCGCTCCCGGCGGCGAACACGCTGATGGCGCAACGCACAACGCGCTGATCAGTTTTCCTGACGGCACATACCTCGAACTGCTCGCCTTTCGCCGTCCGGCGCCCGAACATCGTTGGTGGCGGCACGTAGCAGCCGGGCCGGGGTTGATCGACTTCGCACTCTTGACGAACAATACCACCATTGCTGTCGCTGCCGCCGCTGACCGTGGCCTGATGATGAATGGCCCAATGCCGGGCGGGCGCATCCGGCCCGATGGCGTTAGTTTGGCGTGGGAAACGGCGTGGCCGCCGAGTCCTGATTTGCCGTTTCTCTGTGGCGATGTCACCGACCGAGCGTATCGGGTGCCCGATGCCGATTTCTGGGGCCATAGCAACGGCGCGCGCGGAATTGCCGAGGTGATCGTGGCCGTGACCGATCCGGTGGCTAGCGCCGGGCGTTACGCAGCCCTGCTTGGCATCACGCCCAATGCTGCGCCCGCCGAAGCGCGCATTCCGCTTGGCGAGAGCGAGATTGTGCTGCGCGGGCCAGATGCGGGTGATCCGCATGTGATCGATCGCCTGACCCGGCGCGGCGAGGGTATCTGCGCGATCACGCTGCGGGGCTTGCACTTTCCCGACCTTTCAGCGACGCTGGGCGCGGCGATTGTGGCTGCGCAATAGCGGGTAAAGGTTGCGCGCACCGCACCACCAGCATTCACGGATATTGTTGCATGTCCACCCATCTTGACCGGTTTGCCCAGCAGGCCCGCGCCGAACGGGGCGAATTTTTCGATCGCGACCGCGCGATCACGGTCACGCATGCGCCGGGCTGGGTTGATCTGTTTGGCGGCATCGTGGCCGATGCCGGCATGCTGTCACTGCTGTGGCCAACTGGCGACGGTGTGATGGTTGCGCTCCAACCCGATCCCGAACCGATCATCCGGTTTCGGGTTGGCCAGCGCATCGATTCGATCCCCTGCACGGCCCTGTTTCTGCCCGCCGGGCCACGCGAATACGCTGATGCTGCCGGCGAGATTGACCTGCACCAACCGCCGCGCAGCCCATGGTGGGGGCCGGCGCTGATGGCGTGGGTGGCGCTCATGCGCGAAGAATTTGCTCGCTTTGGCGGCGGCGCGCGGGTGATGTTGCAATGGACTGATCCACCCGGCCTTGCCGTCAGCGTGATCGCCGCCATTGCGCAAGCGTTGGCAAAGGCATACGGCATTCACGTCGCCCCCCGCGAACTTGCCATCGCCTGCGCCGAGGGTCTGGCCCGGCTCGAACGGCGCAGCGCCGGCGCCGAACTCATCGGCACACTGACGACCGTGTGCGCGCCGGCCAATGAGCTGGTCATGGTCAATCCGTATACCGCCCAGATCGGTGGCAGTGCGCATCTGCCACCCAGCAGCGCTATCTGGGTGATACGGGCCGGCGACGAGCCACGCCAACCACTGGCGCGGGTACGGACGGCACTAGCCCACATCGAACGGCTGCTCGCTCAACACGATCATGAGCCGGCGCTAGCCAAGCTCAGGCTCAGCGACTTCATCCGCCACGCCCGCGATCGGCTGCCGGCTGATCCCACCGGTGAGCGCCAGCACACCATGCCGTTAGCAGCGCTCGCCGCCTTTGCGCTAGCCGAGCAACAACGCTCTCGGCTCGCGCTTGCCTTGCTGCGCGCCGCTGCCAGCCGCGCCCAACGCGACGACGATCTACGGCTAGTGGGTGAACTACTCACCCAAAGCCACTGGGAACAAGCGGCGCTGGGCTTGACCGATCCACACGCCGATGCGTTGGTCGAGCAACTCGCGTCGTTGCCGAACATCTTCGGCGCGCGCCAGCCGGTTGCCGCCACTCATGCCACGCTGGTTGTCTTTGGCCGCAGCGACGCCGAGGCCGATGTGCAGCGCGTGGCCACGGCTTACCAAGCGAGCGCCGGCCTGGCGGTGAAGGTGTTAGCGCATAAGGTGCAAAACTGATGCGTTCATCCCTCGTAACCCCTTCACAACCGTGTTGTCCGGCGTAATCTGTTGTAAGATAGGAATAGCGCCGCCGTTCTTGCAATTGTCACCTCATCTTGCCTGTTAGCTACACCGTGGAGTGACTCCATGTCTCAACCACGCTTCTGCCCGCAATGCGGCTCGCCGGTAGAGGCAGGCGAGCGTTTTTGCGCCAACTGTGGCACGCGGATGCCCGAACAACCGCCGCCGGCCATGCCACCTTATGCGCCACCCTCGCAACCGCCGGTCACCGCGCCGCCATCTTCGACGGGGCGGATCGTGCTCTTGGCAGTGATTGGGTTGGTCGCACTGGTCATTGTGGGCGGGGGGATTGGCTGGGCACTGATCAATCGTTCATCCACCGCCACGATTACACCCACCGCGACTGCCACCCTGCGTCCGGCGCGCACCACCACGCCTCAACCAACAGCTTCGCCTATCGGCGGCATGGTGAGCCAACCGACCCCGCTCGGTGCGGCGGCACTGGCCCGTACCTCCCAAGCGCAAACCGCGCAGGCGCAGGCATTGCTGGCACCCACCCAGACCGCCCAAGCACAGGCCCTGCTGGCGCCCACCCAGACCGCGCAGGCACTGGAAGCGGAGGTCAGCGCGCTATTCGCCGCTTCACGCCGGGTGTTTTACGACGAATTTGTTGACAACCGCAACGCATGGTTTACCGGCGTCTTTCAAGAGATCGAACTCGACCTGATCGAAGATGGCGTCTTTAAGGTGCTCTGGACAGGACGCGGCACTTCGTATGAATTGTATGAACTCAGCGCCTTCACCAACTTCATCAGCGAAGTTGATTGCCGGATCGCGCGCGGTGGCGGTGATGGCAGTTGCAGTTTAGTCTTTAGTCACAACAATAACGTTGGCTTTTACAAGTTTGAATTTTTTATCGACTATTACCGTCTCTTCATCGTGCCGGCTGAAGGCGAGCTGACAACCCTCGTTGAAGGCGATCCACGCTTGTTCACCACCATCGGCGACGTCAACCGGCTGCGCGTGATCAAGCAAGGAGATCGCATCCGCTTGTTTATCAACGGCGTATTAGTTGATGATCTCCGTGATGCCACCTACCCCACCGGCCGGATCGGCGTCTCAACCACGTGCTACCGGGAAGAGGGCGGGGTTGAGGTGCATTTCGACAATTTCGGCATTTGGTCATTGCCGGATGGGTAGTGGAATTAGCGGTTCTGGAGATGATGCCAACCCGCTAAGGAAAGGAGCGACACCATGCCCTCACCCTTCCCCCACCTGCTCGAAGAATTTGTGGTCGTCAACGCGCCAATGGATCGGGTCGAGCGGGTGATGACCGAACAGGCATTGATGGAACGCTGGATGTCGCCGGCAGTGCAGTTCACGCCGCTCGACGGTTGGCGGTTTGAAGTGGGCGCGCCATGGCGCTTGCGTCTCACCGGCGTTGGGCCACTGCTCGAAGCCGGGTACGTAGTGGCCGAACGGCGGCCCGGACTAGTATTGTGGGCGTTCGACGGCTTCTGGGAGGGGTTCGATGCGTGGCACTGGCTACCGTGGCAAGGCAATCCCGATCAGACCCTCATCCAAAACCGGATCGAGTACCGGCTGAAGATACCCGGCCTCGATCTGCTTTGGCCACTGACTATCGCGCCGCTGATGCAGCTCGACGCCAAAGCGCAGATGGCGCGGTTAAAAGGCGTGTGCGAGCAGGGGTAAGCTTAGCAACGCATCTGCGGCAACCCGTCTCCCCTTACAAGAGGCACTGGCATTCTCACTAGGCCTTCCCCACCCTCGGTACGGATCGCCACGGGGCCAATGGAATGGCATGGAGCAATGTACATCCGTTCTCATCCATGCCACCTTCATCCCCGTGCCACCCGTGCATCGGCGAGCTCACGCTACCCCCTAAACCGTGCGCATCCGTACCATCCTTGTCCATCGCGTCCCCCTCTCCACATGCGCCAGTGCATGGGCCACCATCATCCAAGCACCCCCAACGTCCCCTCCTTACACTGTTCACGTCTGCAAACCCTAAATGAAGATGTTGTCAGGTTCATCGCCTGTTTTGATGGTATGATGAGCCTATCCCCATTCTCGCCGCGACTAGCACGGGTTCATATCAAGCGGTGCTGCATCCAGCACGCGCGGTATCTGAACAGTAGGCGCATGTTGGCGTGCAGCCATTGCAGTTCATGGCGTCGATGTTTCCTGAATAACAGCCGATCAAGGCTGCCGGCGCAACGGCGACGTGGGCTGGTGGGAAGTGGATGGAAGCTCCAGATGCGCGCGGATCTCTGGATGCATCCATCCCATCCGTGGACAGCCGTATCCCCCGCTATGGGCGCTGCTAGGCATAGCCCGCGGACGCCCACGGGGGCAACGGGAGAGCGCGGATCCGTGCCGTCCGTTCCATCCGTGCCAATCGGTGTCCCATTTATGCCGCTTCGCGCGCCGCTGGTGAATGAGCAACCATCGTTCAGAGGAGGTTTGCCATGCGCCATTCCGCCGCCGGTGCCGTCGTGCTGCTGATCGTGCTCCTCAGCGCCTCATTCGCCCCGCCGTCCGCGCTGCTGGCCAGCGTACCGCCCGCCGCAGCGGAGAGCAATGAACCGCCAGCGCCGCAAGACGATGCAACGCTACAGGCAATCGGTTTCGCGCAGATTGCC
>JANWYE010000135.1 GCA_025057175.1 Chloroflexus sp.
GGCGGGGCCCCACCCCTCCGCCCCGCCCGACCCCCCTCACCCCCCGGCCCCCTCTCCCACAAGGGGCGAGGGGGAGTAGCCCCCACCCCGGCCCTCCCCCGGAGGGGGAGGGGGGATGGAGTACACCTCCCCCCGGAGGGGGGAGGCAGGGAGGGGGGCCATACCTCCGCCCCGGCCTAGGCCCCTCACCCCCCGGCCCCCTCTCCCACAAGGGGAGCAGGGGGAGAGTAGCCCCCACCCCGGTCCTCCGCCGCTGGGGGAGGGGGTGGCGTACCTCCCCCCGGAGGGGGGAGGCCGGGAGGGGGGCAAGTAGTGGGGAAGCCCCCACCCCGGCCCTCCCCCGTTGGGGGAGGGGCGTTGTCGTTTTCGATGTTCTCGGTGGCAAACGTTGCTCAGATTTGATGTACAATAGAAGCAACAACTCAATACGCAACCTTCGGGGCAGGGTGAGTCTGGCGTTCGCTAGCGTGTGAACGGCAGGCAATTCCCGATCGGTGGTATAGCCCACGAGCGGGTTGTCATAACCGGCAACCTGCACGATCCGGTGAAACTCCGGGGCCGACCGTATAGTCGGGATGAAAGAAGGGTTCATCGCAATATGATGCTCTGCGCGCCAAGCCGTAGAGCAGTGTTGCGCATGTTCTGTATGCCCCGAACAAACCATTTGTTCGGGGTTTTCTGTTGAACGCGGCAAGCATAAAGATGCCGAACGTTCTGATTCACGTTGCCCCGAAGGAACAGGGTTCGCGCGTTCCTTTGGGGTTTTGTGATGTCTGCGCAACACTTGACCTATATGCGCCGCGCCCTCACGCTGGCTCGGCAGGCGGCAGGCCGCACCAGCCCGAACCCGATGGTTGGCGCGGTGATTGTAAACAACGGTCGTATCGTTGGTGAAGGCTACCATCGCCGGGCCGGCGAACCGCACGCTGAGATTGAAGCGTTGCGTGCTGCCGGTGAAGCTGCGCGCGGCGCAACCTTGTATGTCACTCTCGAACCGTGCGCGCACTATGGCCGCACGCCACCCTGTACTGACGCGATTATCGCTGCCGGGATCGCTGAGGTCTATTACGCCATTGGCGACCCTAACCCGCGCGTGAACGGCGCCGGTCATCGCCAATTGGCGGCTGCCGGCATTCGCGTCCACCACGGTCTCTGCGCTGCCGAGGCGTACCAGCTCAATCGGCCCTTTTTCAAGCACATCACTACCGGCCAGCCGTTCGTAACCGCTAAATTCGCCATGAGCCTCGATGGCAAGATTGCGACTGCTGCCGGCCAATCGCGCTGGATCAGCAATCCCGCTTCGCGACAGCATGTCCATTGTCTCCGCAATGTCACCGACGCGATTCTGGTGGGGGCCGGAACGGTAATCGCCGACGATCCCTCGTTGACGACGCGCCTGCCAGCCGAACAGTGTGAGACGGCGGGCGATATTCGCCATCCGGTGCGCATCATTGCCGATAGTCGTGGGCGGGTTCCCCTTTCAGCCAAGGTGTTCGATCCGGCGTTGCCCGGCAAGACGGTGTTGGCGACGACCGAGCGCGCGCCCGTTGATCATCGCTGCGCCTTGGCAGCCCGTGGCGTTGAGGTGTGGGTGTTACCTTCCGATGAGCAGGGGCGGGTGAGTCTGCCGGCGCTGCTCACTAGCGTTGGCCGTCAGGGGATGACCACCTTGCTGGTTGAGGGCGGCAGCGAACTGCTCGGCGCGTTCTTTGCGGCGCGCTTGGTTGATCGGGTGTGGGTGTTTATCGCGCCGATCATCATCGGTGGCCGTGATGCGCCGGGGCCGGTCGGCGGTTTGGGTTGCGCAACGCTAGGGCAAGCTGCTCGTCTGGATCAATTTCACCTTGAATTCATCCATGCCGATCATGCGTCTGGGCCTGATATGTGGATTCAGGCCGATGTAGTCTACCCGGAGGTGTAACGATGTTCACAGGCATTATCGAAGAGATTGGGATTGTCGAGTCGTTGGCTATGGTTGATGGCGGCTGGTCGTTGACGGTACAGGCTCGCACCGTGTTGCAAGGCGCCACATTGGGCCATAGTGTGGCCGTAAATGGCGCTTGCTTAACGGTGACGGCCCTGTCCGACCACTCGTTCACGGTTGGTCTCTCGCCTGAAACCTTGCGCCGCACCAATTTAGGCGATCTCCGTCCCGGTGATGGCGTGAATCTTGAACGATCACTCGCCGCCGATGGCCGGATTGGCGGGCACTTTGTGCAAGGGCATGTTGATGGCACCGGTATCATCCGCGCTTTCCGTCCAGAAGGCGACTCGCTGTGGGTGACGGTTGCAGCCGGGCCGGAATTGCTGCGCTATATCGTGCCGAAAGGTTATATCGCGGTTGATGGCACCAGCCTGACGGTGGTTGATGTCTTGCCGGATGGATTCACGTTTATGCTGGTGGCTTATACCCAGCAGCATATTACCTTGCCGCGCAAACCGATTGGCAGCCGGGTGAATCTGGAAGTTGATGTGTTGGCGAAGTACGTGGAGAAGTTGATCCGGGAGGCGCCGTATGCCATTCGCTAGTGTTGCAGACGCAATCGCCGATTTTCGCGCCGGTAAGTTTGTGATTATTGTTGACGCTGAAGATCGCGAAAATGAGGGCGATCTGGCGATTGCGGCCGAATTTGCTTCGCCGCAGGCGATCAATTTTATGGCGCGCGAAGGGCGGGGCTTAATCTGCGTGGCCATGACCGGCGAGCGGCTAGACGAATTACGCTTGCCGCTCATGGTTCCGCCCACTGAGAATACCACTCGCTTTGGCACCGCATTTACGGTTTCGGTTGAAGCGCGGCGTGGTGTCACTACCGGCATCTCAGCCTTCGATCGAGCGACAACTATCCGAACGTTGATCGATCCGGCTACCCGGCCTGAAGATCTCGCCCGGCCCGGCCACGTCTTTCCACTGCGCGCCGCTGTTGGCGGTGTGTTGGCGCGTCCCGGCCAAACCGAAGCTTCGCTCGATCTCGCGCGGCTGGCCGGCCTTTATCCGGCAGCGGTTATCTGCGAGATAATGAATCCTGATGGCACAATGGCGCGCTTGCCTGAATTGACCGCATTTGCTGCCCAGCATGGTCTCAAAATTCTTCCCATCACCGAACTGATTGCCTATCGCTACCGCACCGAAGTGATTGTCCGCCGCGTGGCTGAGACGATGCTCCCGACAGCGCGCGGTACCTTTCGCCTGATCGCCTTTGAAAACACGATTACCGCTGAGACGCATCTAGCATTGACCTTGGGCCAAGCCAATGGCCAAGCGCCACTGGTGCGGCTCCATTCCGAATGTCTCACCGGCGATGCGTTTGGTTCGCAGCGTTGCGATTGCGGTGCGCAGTTGGCGGTGGCGCAACAGCGGATCGCCGAGGCCGGTTATGGCGCGTTGCTCTATTTGCGCCAAGAGGGGCGTGGCATTGGCTTGATCAATAAATTACGCGCGTATGCCTTGCAAGATCAGGGCCTCGATACGGTTGAAGCCAACCATCACCTCGGCTTGCCGGCTGATGCGCGTGATTACGGTATTGCCGCCCAAATTTTGCGCGATCTCGGCATGGAGGAAGTGCGGTTATTGACCAATAATCCGGCTAAGGTAGCCGGTCTCGAACGGTATGGCATCGTAGTCCGCGAGCGGCTTCCACTCCATATTCCACCGACTGCGGCCAACCGGCGCTATCTGGCAACCAAGCGGATGAAATTGGGCCATCTGATCCCGGAGCATTTGTAAACAAAGGAGTAGTTTGGAGGCGAAGATGGGCGTCACGTTTGAAGGCCACCTTGTTGGCACTGGCTTGAGATTCGGCATTGTTATCTCGCGTTTCAACGACACAATTGGGCGCGAGTTGTTACGGGGCGCAGTTGATACGCTAACCCGGCACGGGGTTGCCCACGATGACATTGACATCGCTTGGGTGCCGGGAGCGTTTGAGATTCCGCTCGTCGCGAAACGAATGGCCGCGCGGAAGAGCGCTACCGGCGATAGCCAGTACTATGATGCGATCATTTGCCTTGGTGTGGTCATCCGGGGCGCAACCAGCCATTTCGAGTATGTGGCCGGGCAAGCGGCTGGTGGCATTGCTACAACGGCATTAGCTACCGATGTGCCAATAGTGTTTGGCGTGCTCACTACCGAGACCATAGAGCAGGCGATAGAACGAGCCGGCACTAAAGCCGGCAATCGCGGTGCAGACGCCGCATTAGCTGCGATTGAGATGGCTAATCTGCTGCGCGCGATTGATCAGGCGGCGCTGGCGATTGCGCGGTAATGCGCTGGGGTAGCCCCCACCCCGCCCCTTCCCCAGCGGGGGAGGGAGAAAGCACACCTCCCCCCCCGGGGGGAGGCCGGGAGGGGGCATAAATATTTCTCTTCTCAATGAGAGCTGCACTTATGCTACAATACCGCCGATGATCCGGCAGGCAACGGCTAACAGCCCGCGCCCCACCACGAGAACACAACCATGGATGCAGTGCTTGTCCTCGAAGATGGTCGCGTCTTCCCCGGTCGCTCGTTCGGCGCACCCGGCGAACGCATCGGCGAGGTCGTTTTTCATACCGGTATGACCGGTTATCAAGAGATTTTGACCGACCCTTCCTACTGCGGCCAACTGGTCACTATGACCGCGCCGCATATTGGCAATACCGGCGTCAACGATTTCGATCCCGAATCGATTCAACCGCAAGTGGCCGGCTTCATTGTGCGCAGCTACAGCGAGCACTATAGCTCGTGGCGCGCGCGTGGCAGTTTGGCGCAATTGCTGCGCGACTACGGGATCGTGGCGATTAGCGAGGTTGATACGCGCGCCCTCACCCGCCATATCCGCACTGCCGGCGCGATGCGTGGGATTATTTCGACCACCGGTGAGTCGATCGAGTCACTGTTAGCGAAGTGTCGCGCTGCGCCGCCCATGGAGGGCCAAGACCTGACGCAGGTGGTGACTTGCCCCGAACCGTACCATTGGGCCACGAATAGCGTGCCGTTTACGCCGCCTTACCCCAACGGCCCGGCCCAAGAGCTGACCTATCATGTGGTTGCGTATGATTTTGGCCTGAAGCGCACCATTTTGCGCCGGTTGGTCGATCACGGCTGCCGGGTGACGGTGGTGCCGGCAGCGACCGCGCCCGAAGAGGTGTTGGCGCTCCAGCCTGATGGTATCTTCTTCTCGAATGGGCCGGGTGACCCGGCGGCAGCGACCTATGCCGTGGCTCATTTGCGCGCGTTGTTGGGCAAGCGCCCGATCTTCGGCATCTGCCTCGGCCACCAACTGATGGGGTTGGCGCTAGGTGGGCGCACCTATAAACTGCCATTCGGCCATCACGGCGCTAACCATCCGGTGCGCTATTTGCCGACCGGACGGGTGGAGATTACCTCGCAGAACCACGGTTTCGCTGTCGATCCCGACTCATTGCCGGCAGGGGTTGAGCTGACCCATATCAATCTGAACGATCAGACGCTCGAGGGGTTTAGCTATCCTGATCTGCACTGCTTTAGCGTGCAGTATCATCCCGAAGCCGGGCCGGGACCGCACGATGCAACCTACCTCTTCGGCCAGTTTACGGCGCTGATGGCGGCGTGGCGTAGCCGCGCACAATGACACGCACTTCGGCGATGCCGAGGCCGTTGAGCAATTGGGTGTAATAGGCTTCGGCATCGCGGGCGGCTTGTGAGAGGATGCCGGCTTCAACCGCCGCTTTCACCAGCGCCGCTTTGGCTTCGGCATCAACCGACTGAAAGAAGCTGTCAAGGCTAGTTTGCGGGCAGATAAAGCCGGGGCAGAAGTCGGTGTTCTCTATAATCCGGCTGTTGGCTAGATCGAGCGCAACTTGGTCGGTGAAGACCTGCGGCGGGGGGAGCGTGATCTGCGCTCGCCGGCCATCACTGCTCACCCAGATGTCGGTGGGGCGCAGTTGGCTGAGGTCAATCCCCGCTGGTACCCGCCCGCGGATCAAGACCAGAAACTCCTGCCGCACCCCTAGGTTGCGCAGAAATGCTGCCCAGCCCGCCGGCGCATCGAGATGGCGCACCTCAACCCCGGCATAATGCTCGATGAAGATCTGCTTATTGACCCGCCGCACCGCCTCGATAAGCTGCGGGCCAACGGCAGTCGTCACTGATGTGGGTGGCGCGGTGGCGTTTTGGAAGGCTTGGGCCACGCTCCATACCAAAAACAACACCGCCGCTATTGCCAATCCGTTCCAAACCATCTTGAAAATGCGCACACTCGCCTCCGGGGGATTACGACGAAAGCGGTTCGATCACGACCCGGCTAAACCCCAGCTCATCAATCAGCCAGCGTTCGAGGCGGCGATAGCAGACCTCGCTAGCGATGCTGATCAACTCTGGATCGTTTGCCACTCGCTGGCGAATCTCGGCCCGCGCCTGCGCCAATGCCTGATTTTGGGCCGCCGTAATCTGCGAGCCGATCCAGCGCCGTGTCTCACCGATAACTGCAATCTCGATCGGATTGGGTTCGCCATCGATTGTCGCCCGCGGCAAGCGGATCGTTAGCGTATTGCCTTCGCGCTGAATCTGCGCCCGGCTCAGATCGACCGTGAGCCGCACCTCAGCCGTCACCTTGAGCGTAATCTCATCGCGGCCAAAGAAGCTCTGCGCGCCGCTTACTGTAGTTACTGTGGTTACTGGAAACTTGATCGCCAAACCGATTGCCGGATCGATCCGGCGCAAATCGGGTAGGGGGATGAGAGTCGGCGCTGCCGGTGGCGCGGTGGGTGGCAGAGGGGTAAAAGTTGGTGGCGCTGTGGGCCACGGCTCAGGAGTGGTGGGTGCAGCCGCCGGCGCCGGAGTGGGCCAGCCGCGGGTGATGACCAGCAGCAGCCCAACCAGCGCCAACGCGACTACACCGCTGGCAATCCAATTGATAGTTCGTTGATCCATTGCCACTTTGGAGAGCTACGCTTTCAGCATGGCATAATCCAACGTCACTGCCTGCAACCGCTCCAGATCAACCTCGGCCCCGCTGCCCGGCCCGGTAGGCACCGTCAAGGTGCTGTCAGGGTTGAGCGTGAACGGATTGGTGACAATATCGTGATGGAAATAGCGGTCGTTGGCGCTGATGTCGCCGGGCAGGCTAAAGTTGGGCAGGCTGGCCAGCCCGACATTGGCCGCGCGGCCAATTCCGGTTTCGAGCATCCCGCCGCACCAGACCGGAATGCCGGCGGCTTGCGCCATGTCGTGAATCTGGCGGGCAGCGGTAAAGCCCCCCACCCGCGACGGCTTGATATTGATCACGCCGCAGGCGCGCAGCTCAATCGCCCAGCGCGCATGGTCAGGCGAGACGATGCTCTCGTCCAAGCAGATCGGCGTGCGCAATTGGCGCTGCAATTTAGCGTGATCAATGATGTCGTCGTGTGCCAATGGCTGTTCGATCAACAATAAATCGAACTCATCAAGTTTGGCCAGTTGGGCCGCCTGATCGAGGGTGTAAATGCTATTAGCATCAACCTGCAAGCGCAAATCGGGCCAGCGCTCACGCACTGCCCGGGTTGGCTCAACATCCCAGCCCGGCTTGATCTTGAGTTTTACCCGCTGGTAGCCGGCGCTAACATAGCCTTCGACCACCTCTAGCAGTGCTTCGATCGAGGGCTGCACGCCAACACTAACCCCGACCTCAACGCGCTGCCGGGTGCCGCCAAGCATTGCGCTCAGGCTCTCGCCGCGCGCTCGCCCGAACAGATCCCAAGCTGCGAATTCAAGACCGGCCCGCGCCATGCGGTTGCCGCGCACGCGGGCAAAGATTGCGTCTACCTCTTCAGGCTGGCTCAGATCGCGCCCCAACAACATGGGGGCCAATATCTCGCGCATCATCACCCACGCCGTCGCCTGCGTCTCTTCGTTGTACCACGGCCCGGCCCCGACCGGCGCTTCGCCCCAGCCGATTGCGCCTTCGCTATGCAGAGTCACGATCACCGAATGATTGGCCTCTTCGCGCCAGCCGCTCGTCTCAAAGGGCGATCGGTACGGCAACCTGATGCGCCGCAGCTCGATGGCTTCAATCCGCATCAATGCACCTCCAACAACTCCACTTCAAAGATCAGGGTGGCTCCCGGCGGAATGACGCCACCGGCGCCGCGGCTACCGTAAGCCAACGCCGCCGGAATCACCAATTGCCGCCGCCCGCCCTCACGCATCCCAGCGACGCCTTCATCCCAGCCCCGAATCACCCGCCCCGCGCCAAGCGGAAACACGAACGGCTCGCCACGGCTGAGCGAACTATCGAACATGCTGCCATCGGTCAACCAACCAGTGTAATGCACCGTCACCGTGCGGCCGGCAGTTGCCGTCGCGCCGTCGCCCACGGCCAGATCAGCATACTTGAGACCGCTGGCGCTAGTGGTGTAGCGATCGGCAGGTAGATCCTGCGGCGCTTCCGGCGGGCCGGGCATAATTTCAACCAACTCGACATCGAAAATAAGGGTGGCGTTTGGTGGAATGACCGGCGGGTAGCCTGTTGCGCCATAGCCGAGGTGGGGCGGAATAATGAGTCGCGCCTTGCCGCCTACGCGCATCAGCCCGATCCCCTCATCCCAGCCCGGTATCACCATCCCAACGCCGAGCGGAAAGCGGATCGGTTCCCCTCGCTCGTAGGAACTATCGAACACTGAACCATCGGTGAGCATGCCGCGGTAATGTACTGCCACGACTGCACCGGGCTGCGGCTGCTCGCCTTGACCGGCCTGAACTTCGACGTACTGGAGGCCGCTAGGGGTGGTCATCATCAACTCCTGTCTGTTAAGGCCCATCCGGGCAAAAAATACGGCGCTACTGACCATCCGGGCCGGAGATCAGCGGCAAGTAGAGGTTCTGTTCCAGTGCGATGGCAAACAAGCGCGGCCAATATTTGCCGGTGACGAAGATCTGGCCGCTGGCCGGATCGTAGGCGATACCATTCAAGACATCAGCCGCTGCGCGTTCGGCAGGCGTGAGCAAGCCGCTCATATCGAGCGCGCCTATCACTTGCCCACTGGCCGGGTCGATCAGCACAATCTGATCGCTATACCAGACATTAGCAAAGATCACGCCATTAATGTACTCCAGCTCATTCAACCGGTCGCGTGGTTGATCGCCAATCTTGACGGTGACTGTGCGCGTAACAGCCAACTGGCCGCTGGCAATAGTTGCTGCTGGGTCAATGAAATAGAGGGTTGCAGTGCCATCACTCATAATGAGATGGGTGCCATCGTAGGTCAGCCCCCACCCCTCGCGTGGCATCGTGGCCGGTGGCGTGGGATACGTGAACGTGCCAATCCGCTCAAAGGTGGTGGCATTGTAGATCAAGCCAACGCCATTCTGCCACGTAAGCTGAACAATCCGATCGCCAATCTGGGCAATCCCCTCGCCATAGAGGGTTGGGTCGCCGAGACCGGCGCTACGCAGCACTTGGCCGGTCGCCAAGTCAACCTCGCGCAGCGACGAATTGGCATAGTCACCGGTGCCTTCATACAGGCGGCCCGGCCCGGCCACAATCAAGCCCTGCGTCCATGCGCGGGCATCGTGCGGATAACTGGCAATGACGCGGTAAGGCAGCAACGGTAGCGATTGCGCCGGTGTGGCTGCTGAAGCTCCCACCAGCGGAATTGCTACCATTGCCGGGGTTGGGGTAGCCGTTGGCGCTGGCGCTACCGCCAACGGGATCGACACCACTGCACCGGTTGGCGTAGGTGATGGTATGCTGGTAGGCGAACCAGCGCAAGCCACTAACAACCAGAGTGCTGCCAATCCAAGAATCATGCGGAGCCGCATAACCACACCTCGCTCTTTGCCGGCAGAGGTATTGTACCACCTTCAGCGGTATGCGCTTGGCAGACAGAACAGTCTCCCCTTATGGAGCGTGGCAGTTTGGCGTCCACTCTGCTAGCGAACGAGCGTGATCGCGCGATCCGGGTAGGCGATCCGAAGCGCACATTCATCGCCCAATCCGGTTGTCGCATGATTACCGCAATCCGGCAACTTTTCATCGTGTTAGCAATCGATTC
>JANWYE010000136.1 GCA_025057175.1 Chloroflexus sp.
GGGAGAGGGGGCGCTGAGTGGAAATCGGGACCGCAAGCCACGGCGGGGAACGTATGCAACGCCCTTAACCAGTGCTCGCGGGAGGCCCCCAGAACATCCCGTTATGGAGTGCGGCAGTTGTCCTGCCGCATTCCACAGCACGGTGGGGCAACTGTGCTCTCACTTCTCCCGGTGGGGGCGGGGGCTTGCCCTCACCCCCCTCCCCCCTCTCCCACACGGGGCGAGGGGGCGCTGGGTGGTGATCGGAATTGGCAGCCATTGCGCGTTTCGCGCATTGCGCCCTGCGCTGGCGCTCACGGGAGGCCTCCAGAACATCCCGTTATGGAGTGCGGCAGTTGTCCTGCCGCATTCCACAGCACGGTGGGGCAACTGTGCCCTAACTTCTCGCACTGGGGGAGGGAGTCATATATCCCGCTGGAGGAAGGGGGTGCTTTTTCCCAACGAGGAAGATAGATACGACGTATTCGTGGTACAATACAGTTCCGGCAATCAAACCCGTACCGCCCGGCAGGCGTCTATGGCGATGATTTTCTACCGTGATATGGAATTAATCTGCCGCAGTTGCGGCGCGACCTTTATTTTCACCGCCGGCGAGCAGGAGTTCTACGCCGATAAGGGCTTCCTCAACGAGCCAACTCGTTGCCCTAAATGCCGCAACCGCCGCGAGGCGCAGGCGCCGCGCCGCCGCGCCGAACCGCGCCCGGAAGACGATGACGACGTGTGATTGCTTGGCGTTGGCGACAGTTTAGCGGGTGGGTTACGTTGGCGTTGGTGGCGGTGGCCGCTGTTGCGCTCGCCCTGCGCCCTGACTCCTACGATTCGTTGCGCTGGGCTGATGAGCGGTTTGCTGCCGGACAATACCGTGCTGCGCTCGCTGTGTATACCGAGTTGGCGGCAACCCTCAGCGATGCTGCCCTGCGCCGTGGCGTTGTCCTCACGGTGCGCGGTGAAAT
Source organism: Chloroflexus sp. (assembly GCA_025057175.1). Classification (GTDB taxonomy): domain Bacteria; phylum Chloroflexota; class Chloroflexia; order Chloroflexales; family Chloroflexaceae; genus Chloroflexus. Next base: position 954 of record JANWYE010000136.1, read on the forward strand.
CGACCCTGCCCGTCGCGCGCTCATTGCGGCGATCAAGGCTGGGTTGCGCCCCCGCGATTACCAACTCGCTGTGCTCTATCTTGGCCAATTGGCGGCCTTGGAGGGTGACACGGCCACTGCGCGCCAGACGTGGCAGACGCTGGCGCAGTGTGATCCTGATCGCTGTGCGCAGCGTGATCTGTTGCTGGCCGATGATGATTTGCGCAACGGGCGAATTGCAGAAGCCTTGGCGGTGTATCGATCTATCTCACTTGCCCAATTGCCCGCTGGTTGGATGGAGTTTGTGATCGGGCGACGAGCGTTCGTGGGAGCGCTGTTTGATCAAGCAGCTACACCGGATGGAACGATGCCGGCTACTCCATTTCTGCCCGATCTCCTTGCTCGCCCGTTGTTGCCGCCCACACCCACACAGACTGCACTGGCTGCTGCGCTCGCTGCCGATCCAGCGGCGCGCCCGCAATTGCTTGGCCAATTAGCCCTCGATCTTGGTTATGACCGGTTAGCCTTGGCCTTCTTTGCGCAGGTGGATCCCGCTGGGCCACACGGCTTGGCCGCAGCGATCTACCGCGCCTACACCCATCTGCGGCTGGGTGATCGGCAAGCGGGTGTCGAGCAGCTTGAGCAATTGGCTGCCACACACCCGGATGATCCGCGCATCGGGCCGATGCTGGCGCTGGCTTACCTGAATGATGGCAATCTCGATGCGGCTGCCGAGCGGTTGCAACAGTTGCGCGCTGCCGGTCACGGCGGGCCGGCGTTAGCGTTGGCGCAGGCTGGCTTAGCGATCGCCCAACGTGATTTTGTCGCCGCCGCCGCCGCTTATGAGCAGGCGGTGCTCGCTGCGCCGGTTGCCGAACGGGTCCGGTATGCAATGCTAGCCGCCCGGTTTCATCTCGACAGCGGCTTTGAGCGTTGCACTAGCGGGTTGTTGGCCGCGCAGGCTGCCGCTAATGGGTTGCCAAACGATCCTGAGGCGCTGACGATCTTGGCTGGCACCCGCTACTACTGTGGCGATGCCGCTGGCGCTCAAGTTGCCGCTGCGGCGGCGCTTGAGGCTGGCGCTGGGGTCGAGGCCCGATTCTATTACGGGCTGGCTCTCAGTGCCACTGGTGATGTGGCCAAGGGCCGGGCCATGCTTGAACTGGTCGCCGATCAGGCCCCGGCCAGCACTTGGCGGCAACGGGCCGAAACTGCGCTGGAGCTGATCGGGGTAAAGTAGGTAGCGATGGGGTGGCTGTGAAGGACGCGGGGTAGTTAAACAAGACCCGCTCGGCGGTATTTAAGTTCGGGTTTGTCACAAAAATGAAGGTTTACCATCGCTCGGCGGTGCGGTATGATAGAACCATAGCAAGTTCACGTGCAGTCAAAAACCTCTATGCGCAACCGATCTGCAACGACGCACCACATGCGCCACCCAACGGTGGGGGTGATCGCTGGTTGGCAATTCTACGGCACGGCGCTAACTCTGAGCTACCTCAGCCCGATCTATCACGGTATACGCCACGCTGCCCGTGAATTGGGCTGCAACCTGTTGCTGGCATGCGGGATGGGCGCTTCCGGCCAGATCAACGATCCACCGCGCCCGGCGTGGCCGGCGGTGGCTGAGGACGCCGATTTCGTGCCGGTGGGGCCATGGAATACGCATGGCCTGATCGTGATTAATCCCCTCCAACGACCCGAACGCTCACATCTGATTCAATCGATTCGCGCCGCCGGCCACCCGATCATCTTCGTTGGATCGGGTGAAGCGGGGCCGACGATTGTGGCTGATAACGCTGGCGGTATTTACGCTGCCCTCCACCATCTGGTTGAGCATGGCCATCGCCGGATCGCGTTTATTGCCGGTAGCGAGAATGATCTGGACGGTGACTCAGGTGAACGGTTACGCGCGTTTCAGATTGGGATGGCGCAATTCGGCTTGCCGGTCGATCCGCGCCTGATCGTCTTCGGTCGCCATGTGTTTGCCGGTGGCTATGAGGCAATGCAACAGTTGTTAGCAACCGGCCAACCATTCACTGCGGTATTGGCCAGCAACGATGAATCGGCGTTGGGGGCAATCGCTGCGCTCCGCGCTGCCGGACGGCGCGTGCCGGAAGACGTTGCGATCATCGGTTTCGATGACCGTCCCGAAGGGTTGTTGCACGAACCAGCCCTGACCACGGTGCAGATCCCGCTCTTTCGGTTGGGCTATCAGGCGCTTGAACTACTGGTGCGCCACCTGCACGATCGCGCACCGCTGCTGGAACTGGTGCAAGTGCCGGCCCGGTTGGTGATCCGCGAGTCGTGCGGGTGCAGCCAGAGCGCCGTGTTGGCCGATGCGCTAGAAATGGTTGCGCATCACAATGATGAACTGGATGCTGTTGATCGCTATGCTGCGATTGCGCAATCGATGGCTGAAATGCTCGCCCTTAAATCCCGTGGCCTCACCCGGACTGAGGTTTACCGGCTTGGCCGGCGGCTACTGGCCGCGTTTGCGCAGAGCGTGCGCCACGCCGCTCCGGCCCATTTTCGCGCCGTGTTAACGCACGTGCTCAAGCAGGTTGCCGCCGCCGGCGATGACACTCACGAGTGGCAAATTGCCCTCTCCTTCATTCGTGATGCGTTACCAAGCCTACTTGATCCGGCGTTCCACACGCTTGCCCATGAGCTGCTCGACGAAGCGCGGGTGATGGTCAGCGCCGCGATGCGCTTTCAGCATTGGCACTACCTTAATTCCCAACACCAAACCAACAACCGGTTGGGCCGGCTCACCGCGCGTCTGTTGAACGCACTGGCGGAAAGCGATATTTACGAAATTTTGGCGCGCCACCTACCCGAATTGAACCTGCCGCTGCTCTGGGTCGGCTTTTTTGAAGCCGAGGGTGATGATCCAGTGGCGTGGTGCCGGTTGCGAGCCGTTACCACGCCGCAGCAGCCGGTGATTCGGATTCGCAGCCGCGCTTTTCCGCCATCGCAATGGCTACCCGCGCGCCAACCCTTCCAGCTTACCCTCATCCCGTTGACCGGCGCTGGTAGTGAGGCCGGCTTTGTCGCTTTCGATACTTCACGGCTCGACCTCTACGGCGCGATTGCGCAACAGATTAGCGCCGCGCTAAACACGGCTCGGCTCTACCGGGCGGCGAGCGAAGGCCGGCGCTTGGCCGAAGAGGCTAATCAGCTCAAAAGTCGCTTTCTTTCGATGGTGAGCCACGAGTTGCAGACTCCGCTCAACCTAATCGTCGGGATGAGCGATCTGCTCTTGCGCGAGAGCGCTGCTGGCGAGCAGCGGTTGCCGGCGGCGATGCGCGCCGATCTCAAGCGGATTTACGCCAATGCTCGTCACCTAGGCCGCCTGATCAGCGATGTGCTCGATCTGGCCAGCAGTGATGCTGGCCAGTTGCGGTTGGCGCACGAGGTCGTCGATTTAGGGCAAGTGATGCGGGCCGTGGCCGAGGCCGGCCAGCAGATGGCAGCCGATAAACATTTAGCGTGGCACGATGCTATCCCTGCTGAGGGGCCGTGGGTGTGGGGCGATCGCACGCGGTTGCACCAAATCGGCCTTAATCTGGTGGTAAACGCGATCAAGTTCACTGCGCGCGGTAGCGTGAGCTTGACCGTTACTCCCACTGCCGATGCAGTCACTGTCACTGTGCGTGACACCGGTATCGGTTTGCCGCCGGAAGAGCAGGCGCGGATCTTTGATGAGTTCCAGCGTTCCGAACGCAGCGCAAGTCGCGGTTATAGCGGAATTGGTTTGGGCTTGGCGATCTGCAAACGGCTGGTCGCGCTACATGGCGGCGAGATCGGGGTGCGGTCGAGTGGGATAGAGGGCGAAGGGGCTGAATTCTTCTTTCGCTTGCCAACCATTGCCGCGCCGGCCAACAAACGCCGGCGCAGCGCGCCCGCTGTCCCAGCGCTGCCACGGGTGTTGCTGCTCTCGGCAGGGCCTGACGAGCGGCTGCAACGCTATCTGGAGCAGCGCGGTTTTGCTGTCGCGGCTTTCCCGATTGATGAGAGTGCTGCGTGGCTGGGCGAACTCTTGAACAAGAGCTACAGCGCCGTGGTGCTCAATGCAACGCAAGGCGAACGAGCTTGGTGGCAGACGATCCGGGTGTTGAAGGCCAACCCGGCTACGCGCGATCTACCGCTCTTGTGCTACGCCATGACCGACCAGCACGGCTCGGTGATGGAGTTCAACTACCTGACCAAGCCAATCGATCTAGCTGATCTCAGCCGCGCGCTCGACCAATACTGGCAAGCCACCGGCACAACTGAGCATAGTCCAACCATTCTTGTCGTTGATGATGATCCTGATACGCTCGATCTGCATGCCCGTCTCATCCAAGCGCACCACACGGCTAGCCGCGTCAAGCGCGCGCGATCAGGCCGCGAGGCGCTCGCGATCTTGCACCAGCAGCGGATCGATCTGGTGCTGCTTGACCTCATGATGCCGGAAATGGATGGGTTCGCGCTGTTAGAGGCGATGCGCGAACACAAGGAGTTGCGCGACATCCCGGTGATTGTCATTACCGGACGTATGTTGAGCGAAGCGGATATGGCCCGCCTCAATCAAGGGGTGACAGCGGTACTCAGCAAGGGAATGTTCAGCGCTGGGGAAACCCTCGCTCACTTGCAGGCCGCGCTCGAACGGCGTCGCCGGCTGAGCGATCAAGCCCAGATGCTGGTCCGCAAAGCAATGGCTTACATCCACAGCCACTACGACCGCCCGCTCACCCGGCAAGACATCGCCCACTACGTTGGCATGAGCGAAGACTACCTCACCCACTGTTTCCGGCAGGAACTCGGCGCGACGCCGGTTGAATATCTTAACCGCTATCGAGTGTTGCAAGCGCGACGCCTGCTGGCCGAAAGCGACAAGAGTATCACCAACATCGCGCTCGAAGTCGGGTTTTCCAGCAGTAGTTATTTTAGCCGCGTATTTCGCAAAGAGGTCGGCCAAACGCCGGAAGAATACCGCCGCGGGGGCGGGTAGAGCAAGAGTGCAGGGGCATAGCGCCCCCGCGTTCCCTCGTGTGCCCTTACGCTAGCGCCGCCAACGCCCGCTTGACGCTATCATCCGGGCTAACCTTCACTTCGGCTTGCGCAATCCGGCCCTCTTCGTCGATCACGAAGTGAGAACGGATAATGCCCATATACTTCTTGCCCATCATTGACTTCTCGCCCCACACGCCATACGCCTCGGCCACACTGTGCTGTTCGTCGGCGAGGAGGATGAATGGCAAGTTGTGCTTGGTCTTGAATTTAGCGTGTGATTTAGCACTGTCGGGACTAATGCCGATCACGACTGCATTCTTCTCTTCGATCACAGGGTACGCATCGCGAAAGCCGCACGCCTGTGAGGTGCAGCCGGGCGTGTCATCTTTGGGGTAGAAGTAAAGAATTACCCGCTTGCCACGAAACTGGCTCAGCGAGACCGGCTCGCCGGCCTCGTTTGGCAGGGTAAAATCGGGCGCGATATCGCCAACCTTTGGTGGGTTTGCCATAGCTTGTGGTTCCTTAGCTCAAACGCGGATCCAACAACTTCATGGTACCACGAATCGGCGCGCGTCTCTCCTTCAGTCCTTAGGCAGGGCCTACCCCCCTGTCATTGCGCGCCGCCGGAGGCGGCGAAGCAATCTCCTGCTCCAGCGGAAATACTGCGTGTCAGCCCTCGGTCTCCAGCGGCACTGCTGGGTGGCAGCCCGCAACGCCGGGTTGTGTTCGTGCCGGCACTCCCTCCGCTCACCTCGTGTCATTGCGAGCCGCGCTACGCGCGGCGAAGCAATCTCCCACGAGGGCGGGAGGAATGCGCTCATCGTATGATTGAGCGGTGAAGGGGAGATTGCTTCGGGGCCTTCGGCCCCCGCGCAATGACAAAGGGGCCTTCGGCCCCCGCGCAAGGACACAGGGGGCTGGGAGGGGTGTGCTGCAAGAGGGCTAGTCCCGCTGGAGCGGGAGATTGCTTCGGGGGCCTGCGGCCCCCTCGCAATGACAAAGGGGCCTGCGGCCCCCTCGCAAGGACAAAGGGGGCTACGCCCCCGCGCAAGGACAGGAGGTGTGCGCAAGCGGTACTGCTGCCGGCAAGGTATTCACCAACCAACACGCTCCGAGATCAATTATCATAGTGCGAGCATGAGTTCCTAAAGCATCGGTATGTGCTTTGTTAGCAAACTAGCACCGGTAAGCTAATTCCGGGGCATGCTGCGATTGCGAGATGATCTTGTGATCAGCAGGCGGCGCGAAGGATTACACCAAAACCGCTGTATTGAACCATATCTGGAGGCATTCCATGGCTATCGTTATCGTCGGCGGCGGCGCAATCGGGCTGCTCGTGCTCTCGCGTTTGGCACAGGCTGCCAACATCCCGCCGGTCGCGCTGCTGACCCGTCCCAATGGCGCGGCGGCGTTGCGCGCCAATCCGCTTGCTGTCAGCGGGATCGGCGCGTGTGAGTTAGCCAACCTCACAGTGGCCGGCGCGGTGGCCGAGTTGCCGCCGGCGTTTCAGCAACCAGCGCTCGCTGTGTTGTGCGTGAAAGGGTACGATACCGAAGGCGCGCTTCCTACCTTGCGCGCGCTGAATCCAGCTACGATCCTGACGTTGCAGAATGGCATCGGGAACGAAGAGATATTGGCGGCAGCGTTTGGCGCTGACCGGGTCATTGCCGGCGCGATTACTACTTCGGTGGACGCGACCGGCCCGACGACGATTACCGTGACGAAAGAGGGTGGCATTGGGCTGGCGCCGGTTGGGGGGGCGAGCGATTTGACGCTGGCCGAGACGGCGCTGTCGGTAGCCGGTTTTACCGTGCAACGTTACCCCGATTATCGGGCGATGAAGTGGTCGAAGGCGCTGCTGAATATGCTGGGTAACGCCACTGCCGCGATCCTCGGTTGGCCGGTCGAGCGGGTGTACGCCGATCGCCGGCTGATTGCGCTCGAACGAGCGGCGGTGCGCGAGGCGCTGGCAGTGATGCAAGCTATGGGGGTAAAACCGGTCAATCTGCCGCGCTACCCGGCGGCGCTCCTTGCGTTCGGCATCCGCTGGTTGCCGGCAGTCGTGCTCGACCCGATCTTGCGCCAGCGCGTTGCTGGCGGGCGCGGTGGCAAAGATCCGTCACTATTGCGCGATCTACGTGCCGGACGCTCACGCTCGGAGGGTGAATTTCTCTATGGTGCAGTGGCAGCGGCGGCCGAAGCGCACGGACTCGCTGCGCCGGTCAATGCCGGGTTATGGCGGATACTCGGCGGCATTGCTCGCGGTGAATTGGCGTGGGACGATTACCGTGACCAACCGGAACGGTTAGTGGCGGAGTGCAGGGCAACGGTGGTGTAAAGGCATAGCATCGCTATGTCCTTACACCACTACACTACCGGCGCGTCGGCGGGATTGATCCGGCGCGCGCCGGGAAAATCAACAAACCGGTATCCAACCCCGCGTTCGGTCAAAATGTACTTGGGGTTGGCCGGATCCTCTTCGATTTTTTGGCGCAAATAAGTGATGTACAGGCGCAGATAGTGACTCTCATCGCGGTATTCCGGCCCCCACACCTTGCTCAACAACATCTCGTGGGTCATCACGTAGCCGGCATTCTGAACCAGATGGTAGAGTAACCGGTACTCGGTTGGGCGCAGGTTGACCCGCTTGCCGTCAACTAACACTTCACGACGGGCAAAATCGATGCTGAGCCGATCATCAATTTTCACCAGCGTCTGCGGGATGGGGGGCTGGGTGTAGTGACGGCGCAATACGGCCCGGATGCGGCTGACCAATTCGCGCTGGCTAAACGGCTTGCCGACATAATCGTCAGCGCCGAGTTCAAGCCCGCGTATCCGGTCTTCTTCTTCATCTTTGGCGGTGAGGATAATGACCGGCACCTGCGAGAAGCTGCGGATGCGGCGCAGCGCCTCGAACCCGTCCATCACCGGCATCATCACGTCGAGCAACACGATGTCGGGCATCTCTTCACGCACCTTCTCAACCGCTTCGCGGCCATTGGTGGCGGTCGATACCCGCATCCCTTCAAGCTCAAGATTCATGCGCATGAACGTGATCATGCGCGGCTCGTCATCAACGACGAGTACCAGTTTGTCTTTCAGTTCGCTCATAACGCCATTTTACCATGCGCTGCCAGCTTTGCCTAGCAGGGAAGCGGGCAAGAAGTAATATGGCTAACAGACCACCGGCAACCAACGCTGGACGCGGGTCTTTGCTCAGCCAGAGGTAATGGGCCACGGCCAGCGCAGCGGCGACGTAGACCAGCCGGTGCAGTCGTCGCCACCAGTGTTTGAGCCGCCGTTGCCAGCCGGTCGTCGAGGTGATGGCTAGCGGCACAAGGAGTAGAAAGGCGAGGAAGCCGGCGATGATGTAGCGCTTTTCGAGGATCGCCTGCGCGATCAGGGTCACGTCGAAACCGTAATCCAACATGGCAAAGATGGCAAGATGCAGCCCGGCATAGCCAAAACTGTAGAGACCGAGCGGTTTGCGCCAGCGCATCACTATCTTCCACCCCAGCCAGCGGTTGAGCGGCGTGCAAGCCAGCGTCGCCAAGAGCAACGCCAGCGCAAACCAGCCGGTGCGCTGGGTGAGATACTGGATCGGGTTGGCCGTCAGCCGGTTGCCGAGCGCATCGCCGATGAGCAGTGCGAGTGGGAGCAGACCGATCAGATGGGGAATGAAGCGGATAAAGGTTGCCATAGGTGTTGTTCGTATATATACTGGCGCACATTTTTTCCTTCGCCCCTCTCTGGCAACGTTTCTTGCCCCCTCCCCCAGCGGGGGAGGGCTGGGTGAGGGTAGTACGTGCCGTAGGGTTGCCGCGCCGTGACCTGCTTTTCACCCGCATCCTTCCGGCCTGCGGGGATTTGCTACTCACCGGCGCACTTGCGGTCTTAGCTTATCTTCCTAATAGTTCTGCCGTAGATCCATGCCGGCATACAGTGCCGCCACCTGCTCGGCATAACCATTAAACGGCAGTGTCTTGCGGCGGCCCAGCTCGCCAATGCGCCGCTCGGTGGCTTGCGACCAG
>JANWYE010000137.1 GCA_025057175.1 Chloroflexus sp.
TCATCACCCCATACTGCTCGCGCTGGCGTTGAATGACCGGCATCAGCCGGCGCAGATACCAGCGCGCCGTGATGATGTAGCCAACCACGAAGATCAACGGCACCACGATCAGGCGTGGCTCGGTGAAGAAGATGAAAGTCAGCGGCACCACAATCCCCAACACCGTTTCGGAGATCAAGGTTGCGCCGGGCACAATCATATTGGCTACTAGATTGGTATCGTCGGTAGCGCGGGCCATCAAATCACCCGCCCGCTGGCGGTCGTGAAAGGCCTTACTCTTAGCCAGCAGGCTCTCGTAGAACTCTTGCCGCACATCGGCTTCTACCCGCGCGGCCACATTCTCGGCTGACAAGCTGCCGATCAATGCCGTCACACTATCAGTTGCCATCACCGCCAGCACTGCCAGCGCCAGCCCGGTAAGCGCGCCAGTATCTGGCGGCCCGCTCAATACATCGGCAGCGCGCCCGATCAGCGCCTGCGCCCCTGAATAGGCCGCCCATGCGGCGATGAAGCAGAGATAGAACCCTAACACGAATGGCCAATAGCGCACCACATGCGAGAGCAGCCAGCGCGCCACACTGCGCCGGTCGTAGACGTGGGCCGAAGCAACGGTAAATTCACTACGCTGCACGATCGTTGGCTCCTCTCGTTTCATCGTCGGGTGGGGTACTGCCCGTCGCTGGGTCAACGCGCCGCGTTGCTCGCCCAATAAGGCAACATGCCGCGCTGCCCTCTTAGAACATTATTGCGAGTATACCTCATCCCCGCTATCACGAGATCAGCCATAAGGTGTAACCTTTTTCCTATGTTCAACGTATTGATAGCGTGCTACAATGCGGTTGGATCTACGCCTGCCGCGCGCCATCACAAGGAAGCTATGCTATGTCTGCACGGGTGATTGCGGTCAGCGGCCCGCTGGCCGGCCAGATGTTTCAACTTGGCGAGACTTCACTGACATTTGGGCGTTCGCCAGATAACACCATCGTCATTGCCAGCCAGCGCGCTTCCCGCCGGCATGCCGAGATCAGGCGTGAAGGCGGGGTGTATGTTTTGATCGATCTTGGCAGCTCGAACGGGACGCTACTAAACGGGAAACCAGTACAACGCCAGATATTGCGAACCGGCGATACCTTCGTTATTGGTGATGAGGCGTTTCGGTTTGAAGAACTAGCCGGCGCTGCGATCGAACCAACCTTGCCGGTCGGCCCGCCTCCCTCCGCTGCGCCGGGGTGGTCGCCACCTCCGCCGCCGGCCAGTCCCCCCGCTGCCGGTGGTTTCCAACTCCCACCTAGCCCACCCGCCACCCCGCCATCATCCCTACCCCGTCGCTTCCCCCTCTGGCTCGTATTAGGTGGTTTGTTTTCCTGCATTGTTCTGGCAGCAGCCATCGCTGGCGGCGTGGTGTTCCTGAGTCGCAGCGGCGGTATTTCTAGTGGGAACAATGATCCTAGTATTGGCACGGCGATAACTCCCTCACCTACCACGCCACCGCCGGTGACGACCCGCGAACCCCCGCCGAATGCTGCCGACTGGACGATCCTCGTCTATCTCGATGGTGACAATAACCTTGAGGCTGATGCAATCGACGATTTTGAGGAGATGGCGCGGGTTGGTTCGACTGATCAGGTGCATATTATTGTGCAAATGGATCGGATTCGTTCGCCAGAAGGTTGGGATGATCGCCGCTACGGGAATTGGGAGGGGACGTTGCGGTTTCGGGTCGAGGCCGGCATGGAACCAACCCGCGCCAATGCGCTGGCCGATCTGGGTGAACGCAATATGGGCGATCCGGCTACATTGACCGACTTTCTGATCTGGGGGGTCAATAACTATCCGGCTAAGCGCTACGCAATCATTCTCTGGGATCACGGCGCATCGTGGCTCGGTATCGCCAGTGATGATACTGATCGCGATGTCCTGAATCTGCCTGAGATTAGCTCAGCCTTCGAGACGGCGTTGGCACGAACGCAGATCGGCGGCTTTGAGTTGATTGGGTTCGATGCTTGCTTGATGGCACAGATTGATGTGTTGCATACCATCGCGCCGTATGGGCGGGTAGCCGTCGCGTCTGCCGAACTCGAACCCAACAGCGGATGGGCATGGGATGCTTGGCTTGAGCAGTTGGTCGCTAAGCCTGAGCAAGATGGCTATGCGATTGCGCCGGTGATTGTGCAAACATATATGGACTCGTTTAGCGCCGGCGAAGCTGACGAAGTGACTTTATCTGCCTTCGACCTCACCCGTACCAATGACCTGATCAGCGGTCTTGACGCTTTGGCGCAAGAATTGCAAAACGGCGTACAACAAAGCTATACCGCTATTGGCCAAGCGCGTTCGTTTGTGAATGTCTACGCACCAGCTTATTCAGAAGAATTTAACGCGATTGATTTGCCCCATTTCCTTGCCCTGCTCCCGCAACAGGGTGCTAATACGCCGATCAGCGAGCGCGCTGGTCAGTTGCTGCGCGCCATCGAAACAGCGCGCATTGCCAATGGCGTGGGTGCATACCACCGCCAGAGTGGTGGTCTTTCGATCTATTTCCCGCAGTTGGCCGATCTGTACGCCGATGAATACGAGCGTGCCTCACCGACGCCGCGCGCTACGGCATGGAACGAATTTCTGGTCGCGTATTATCAAGCCGGTGACGCTGCCGTCCAACGGCCCACTATTCGCGATCTGGTGATTAATCGTGATGTTATCAGCGTCAATGCGCCGGCTAGCCTCACCGGTACGTTGGCCGGCAGCGATATTGCCTATGTGTTTCAATTCATCGGCATCCCCAACGATCGGCGCGATACGGTCGATCTGATACTGGTTGATTTTATCTACCCGCCGGGCGCTGCGCCGGGCAATCAAGTGCCCGATTGGGGTGATGGCGAATTCAGTTTGCGGCTGAACTGGGATGCCACCAATTGGTATCTAAGCAACGGTACCGACTCGATTGAGGTGCTGCTTGGCCCAATCAAATACGGCTCTGAGTTCTACGGCGTTGAGGGGGTCTACACTTCTACCGCTACCGGCGAGCAGATCAATGCCGGACTGATCTTTTCAGTGCAGGGCAACGAAGCGCAATTGCTCCGTATTTGGGGCTTTCCCCGCGCCGCCGGCAAGCAAGAACCGCAGCCGTTTGAGATTATCCCCCGCGCTGGCGATACCTTCACAGCCTACTACCGTTCGTACACAGATACCGGCAGCGGGCTGGAAGCCAACCGCTTTGAGGGCCAGACTATCGCGTTCGGGAATGAACCGCTGAAAGCTGTGCGCGGTCCTACCTTGAGCGGTGATTACGTGATGGGCTTTCTGGTGCGCGACATTGCCGGCAATTATCACTACAACTATGTTGATGTCTCGGTCGACAATACCAATGTACCAACTACCCCTGATGGCGGCGTCTTGCCGTCTACCGGCGAACCTCCAGTCGGTTTCCAGCGCTACGAAGGCACGCTCGGTTTTGTGATTGATTACCCGCAAGACTGGCGGGCGTTCGATACCGGCAATGACCGCATTATCTTCTCGGATCGCGATGTCGATGATGGGGTGTATGTCGTCGTTGACGTGTACAAGTTTATTGACAACGATCCAGCCGTCGCCACTCGCACACTCATGAACGAATTGAAGCGGATCGTCGCTCAAAATGGTGAACTGCGCGTCGATGCCACCGATTTTCAAGTGGCCGGGCTGGACGGTTTGAAGATTGAGTATGCTTATCCAAATAATCAGGGCGGCAACAGTTATGTGGTTGCGATTGTCGCTACCAATCCGAATACGCTGTGGACCTATCTGGTGATGTTTGAAGCGCCGGAAAGCAGCTTCGACAGCCAGCTCACTCTTTTTAATACAATGCTTAGCAGCCTCGTGATTGGGTAGCTTATGCTACGCAACGAGGAAGGAACGAGTCGTGGGGGGGCGCAATCAACGTGAAGTAGGCGAGCGACCGGCAAATCAGATGATACCGGACATCGCTCAGCTCAAATCGTGTCTGCGCATGGGGGTTGCTGGCGGCTATACTCCGGCAGCGCTTATCCAGTTAGCTCAAACACTGAGTTATGCCACACTCGCGGAAGGCGGATCGGTGATCGTTGCCGGCGCAGCCGGCGGCCATTGGGCCGATCTGGCGCTACAAGACGTGGCGCTGCCAATTCAGCGGAGCAATCTCGTGATGCAAGGCACAGGCGTGGCGCTGATCGGCGTTGGTCCACGCTACGGTTATGCCCTGATCGCGCTACCGCTGGAACCGCTAGAGCGCGAGGCCGACCTGCAACTACACGATGCTCATTGGAGCTGCGCGCCAGAAGATTTGCTGGCTCTCAGCGAATTGCTCGAATATTCAATTCCAATGCTGCAACGCGCTGCGCTACTGCGTTTACAACCGCCACCTAGCCATCTCCTCTTGCAGATCGCCAATCAGGCGCTCGATTTTGCTGCCCGCCAGCACGTGACGCTGGCGCTATCGAATCGCGCTCTGACCGAGCGCTTGCGCAATCACGAAGACCAGACCCGCATGATCGTTCACGATATGCGCGCGCCATTGCATACGTTGCTGATCAGTCTCAAGGCGTTGCAGCGCCAAGGGTTTGATGCCAATACTCGCGACGAATTGCTGGAAGTAGCGCGTGAGAGCGCCAATTATCTGCTCAGTTTAACCGAAACGGTGCTTGATTCGGCTCGGCTTGAGACGAGCAGTTGGTCGCTGCAATTACAACCGGCCAATCTCGTTGCGCTGATCAAGACGGTGTGCGAGCCGTTCCGCCAATTAGCGCATCCTGATCAACCGCGGGTGCGCGTAGAGTTGCCGGCTGATTTGCCGCCCATTATGTTGGATCAACACTTGATCGAACGAGTGATCGCCAATCTCGTCTCAAATGCCGTGAAGTTTACCCCGTCAGGCGGTGAAGTAGTTGTGTCGGCTCGCCTGACCAACGACGACCACAGCGTCGAGATGCGGGTCAGTGATACCGGTCAGGGCATCCCGCGCGAAGCGCAAGAGCGCATCTTTGATCGATTCTATCAGGCGCGCGAGAATGATCGTCGTCGCGGTACCGGCTTGGGTCTCTATTTCTGCCGCTTGGCGGTCGAAGCCCATGGTGGCAGCATTATGCTTGAGAGTGAAGTGGGTCGCGGCAGCACCTTTATTGTGCAATTGCCGGTGGGGTAAGAGAGAAGTTATCTCTGCGTCCTGCTCTGTGCTCGCCGGCCCGCACTGCGCCGTCCCTCCCATCACCCTGTCGCTGCAATGGTTGTCACCAGCGCGTTGGCTGCGCCGGCGGCACGTAACGCATCAGCGATAGTCGTGGCCTGTTCCGGTGTGGTCAGCGCCAACATCACGCCACCCCAACCTGCGCCGGCCAACTTTGCCCCTAGCGCCCCGGCAGCCCGCGCCGCCGCTGCCAACCGGTCGAGTTCCGGCGACGAGACGCCGATCTCGCGTAAGAGTTCGTGGTTGGCGTCGAGCAGTGGCCCTAACGCACACGCATTGCCCTCGGCCAAAGCCGCTCGCGCCTGCGCAACCAGCGCGCCAACTCGATCAAATAACGCCTCATACCGCGCCGGATCGGCTTGCCACCGTTCACGAACCGCGCCAACCGGCAACCGGGTTGGGCTACGCACGCCGCTGTCGCCAACGACCAGCGTCAATGGTGCGCCAATGGGCAGCGGCTCGATCAGCGGCGGCAAATCTGGCCGGCGTTGAAACCAGATTGGCTGCTCGAACGCCACCACCGTGTTATCAATCCCGCTCGGCGTGCCATGGTAGCCGCGCTCACTTTCGTAAACCAGCTCGGAAATGGCTGCCGGTGGTAGGGTTTGGCCGCTATACGCCAGCAACTCGCGCACAATCGCCGTCGCAATAGCTGCGCCGCTGCCCATCCCGCTGGCGATCGGAATCGCCGAGCGAATGGTGATCTCAAGATCGACCGGCACGCCGAATCGCTCGATGACAGCCATGACCAATCCGCTCAACGGTTCATCAGGACGCTCGGCAACGCGCCACTGGCCGCCAAGATCGGGAGCGCTAATCAGCGTGCCGCTCCCCGGCGGAAGCGGCGCTACCGTTGCGGTTGCCCGAATATCGGCTAGCGGCAAAGCAATCGCCGGCCGTCCGTAGACGACGGCATGCTCGCCGCAGAGGATAAGTTTGGCTGGCGCGGTTGCCATAGCTCAACTGCGAATCGTCGCCCCCAGCTCGCGTTCGAGATTGCCAATGATCTTCTTGCGAATCTTGGCTAGCGTCTCGTCGAGCAAGGTGCGGTCAGGCGCGCGGAAGACAAGGTGATAGGTCAGGCTGCGTTTGCCTTCCCCAACTTGCGGCCCGCTATAGCGGTCAAAGAGCGTCAGCCGTTCGAGATACTCGCCGGCGCTGCGCTGGATAACGGCCCGAATCTGGGCTTCGCTGACCGTTTCATCGGCCACGATCGACAGATCTTGCACACTGGCCGGGAAGCGCGAGATGGGGCGATAGACTGCCTGCCCAGCGTGGGTAAACAGCGTTTCGAGGTCGATCTCGGCCAACAACACGCGCGGCGCTGCCACCTCAAGCCGCGCGCGCACCTGTGGGTGGGCTTCGCCGAGCACGCCAACCTGTTGCTGCTCGACTGGCCGCCCGCGGTTGTCGCGCTTGCGCACCAGCATTAGCGCCGCCGAGCGGCCGGGATGAAAACGCTCATCATCGGTCAATGGAACGAAACTGAGGTGGCTGGCCAACCCCAAGCGCTCGCCGAGCAGCTCGACAATCCCCTTCAAGTCGTAGAAATCGAGCCAATCGCGATCGGTGCTCAGCCAACTTTCGGGCTGGCGCGGCCCAGCCATAGCAATCGCCAACCGGCGCGGCTCGTCGGGCAGCCAGCGATCATCCTTGCCCGGCTCGGCTTGTGGTAGATAGACCCGCCCGATCTCGAAGACGAGCGAACGCTCGCGTTCGCGCAAATTCATTGCCAAAGCGGCCGCAATTGACGGCAGCAACGAACGGCGCATGTAGACATGTTCTGGAGTGCTGGGGTTGCTCAGCTTGAGGTAGCGCTCGGCCACTGCCTCAGAGGGTTGCACCTGCGCGACCAGCGCCATATCGATCAGCGAATAGGTAATTAGCTCGGTCAAACCGGCGCCGGCCATCAGATCGCGCACCTGCTCTTCCAACTCAATCGCCTTGAGCGTCACCGGCGGCGGCAATTCATCGGCCAGCCGGGTGGCAGGGATGCGATCGTAGCCATAGACACGGGCAATCTCCTCGCACAGATCAGCAGCCATGGTTACGTCTTGACGGAATGATGGCACCTGCACGCGCACGACCGGCTCGGCGGCCAGCAGCGCAAAGTCGCCGACCGTTGCCCCGCCGCTGATCGAGCACTGGAAGCCCAGCCGGCCCAGAATATCGGCAATGGTGTGAGCGTCGAGATGAATGCCGAGCAAGCGGCGCACCTCTGCAGGTGGCAATTCGATCGTCACTGGCTGCCATGGGCGTGAATAGACATCAATGAAATCGGCGGCAATCGTCGCTCCAGCATAGCGACGCATCAATTCCAGACAGCGGCGCAGCGCGATCGGGGGCAACTCGTAATCAACGCCGCGCTCGAAGCGGCGTGACGCCTCGCTCGGCAACTTGAGGCCGCGCGCCGTGCGCCGGATTTGCACCGGCTCCCAGATGGCCGCTTCAAGTAACACATTGGTCGTCGTCGCACTCACCTCAGAACTAGCGCCGCCCATCACGCCGGCCACCGCCAGTGGCCCGGTCGCATCGCATACCATCAATGGCGGGTGCGACAGCCCGCTCTCAGGGCCGGGGGTCAGATCGCGATCGCGATCGTCGAGTGTCTTCAACCGTTCGCCGGGTTGGGCCAAGCGCACAATTAAATGGCGATCGGCCACCCGATCAGCGTCGAAGGCATGGGTCGGCTGCCCCCACTCAAGCATCACGTAGTTGGAAATGTCAACAATATTGTTAATCGGGCGCATGCCGGCGTTGATCAAGCGGCGCTGCATCCAAAACGGCGATGGCCCGATCTTTACCCCCTCGGCCAATCCCACCATAAAGCGCGGGCAGAGATCGGGTTCGTGGACAGTGACATTCGCCCGCCCAATAATCGACGGGCCTTCGGCAACGACCTGTGGATCGGGCAGGTTCAGCGGCGCGCCAGTCAGAGCCGCAACCTCGCGCGCCACGCCCACAATCGAGAGACAGCGGGCGAAATTAGGGGTCAGATCGATCTCGAGCACTACCTCGCCCAAATAGTCGCGCAATGGCATGCCTACCGGCGCGTCATCGGGCAAAATCAGAATCCCCTCGTGATCCTCGCTCAGCCCCAGCTCCTTCTCAGAGCACAGCATGGCGTCACTCATCACGCCGCGCACTGGCCGGCCCTTCAAGGTTGTGATCACCCAGCCCTCGGCGTGACCATCGTACAACTGCGCGCCTTCGCGCGCGAACACAGCTTTTAACGGGTGTGTTAAGCGCCCCTGATCCCGATAGGGGAAGAGATTGGGCGCGCCGGTCACAACCGTATGTGGTTGGGCCGCGCCATAATCGACATCGGCCAGCACCAGCCGGTCAGCATTCGGATGCGACCGCACCTCTAATACATTCGCCACCACGATCAATTCAGGGTCCCACGGCAACGGTGCGCCCTCGACCCCAATCCGATGGATCTGAGCGACCTCCATGCCGCCGAAGGTCAAGCGCCGGGCCAATTCTTCGACCGGCAGATCAACCGCGACAAATTCACGCAACCATGACAGCGGAACTCTCATATTGCTCCTCGGCATAGCAATCTGGCTGGTGCGATTGTAGCCAGCGCCTTGCCGCCTGTCAAATGGCTTGGCAAGCGCCGTGGAGAGGCGCCTATGTTGGGGGCATATCTGGGCCAGAATCGGTTGGGCAACCTCAATACCACCTACGCAAGCCGGCATGCTACAATAGCGATGTGTTCGCGCCGATAAAGCAGGATCACTATGACCCAGCCCGACCCGAATGAACCACCGGTCGCCCCGTCGCCCGTACCTTCCGCGCCGCGCCCGCGCAGTTGCGCTGGCCGGATCGTCAGTTTCGTTGGTTGGCTCTTCACATTGATCCTCGCCGCCGGGCTGGCGCTAGTTGCTGCCGGAGGCATTCTGTTGTTGCTGGGGGTTGATCTCACGACACCACAACAGATCAGACAAGCGAGCAGCGAGGTGCAGCGGCTACAAGCAGCAGCGACTGCCCAAGCTGATGCCATTGTCCGGCTTCAAACTGCACAGGCGCAGGCGAGTATCGACCTCAACAATGCGCGTGAGCAGATCGATGAATTGGAAGTTCAGACTGGCCAATTAGCGGCAGCGGCGACCGCTCAAGCTGGTCAAGCTGCTACTGCTGCCGCGCTAAGCCGGGCATTACAAACCGCAGTAGCCGAAGCGGCGGCGCTGCAAGATCGGCTGCGGGAAGGGCAGGTAGCGGTGGCAGTGGTAGCGACGATTCAAGCCGAGCAAAACGAGCGGATACGCGACATCGAACGGCGGAGCGAGCGGTTAACCCGCTTTCTCGACCGGCTAAGCGACATTGCTGCTGATACGGTAGATGACGTTGGGTTGCCAACGCCGACCGCGCCACCGGCTGCCACTTCGGTGTCGCCAGTGACAACCCCAACCAGCACGCCGGCGTCATCTGGTACAAGCACGCCAACACCGTAGTAAATCAGTGTTGCTGCCGTACCTTGACTATTAAGAGCGCCTAATCACGCCCAATTGCCGCTTCGGTCAGCAAACGCACCATCTGTTCGATCGAACGGCGGGCGCGAGCAAGAGCCAACGTCATATCGGCCAGAATCGCCTCGGCGAGGGTAAAATTCGATTGGTAACTCTGCCGCAAAGCCTCGAACAGGTCTTGTGCCTCTTCGAGGCTTTGAGTAGCTCGATCTAACGCTTGCTCGCTATCGTCACGCTGGCGGGCCGCCGT
>JANWYE010000138.1 GCA_025057175.1 Chloroflexus sp.
GTCTGGGTCGCAGGTTCCCACATCGCCACGTAATCAGCTTCGGCAATCCCGGCAGCATTCGCAAACCAGCCCCCCACATATACTTTGCCATCAGGCGCGATAGCTAGCGCAGTGACTATATCATTCAGCGCGCCATTGCCACTGCCGTTGCTCCCCAACGCGCTCCACGTCTGGGTCGCAGGTTCCCACATCGCCACGTAATCAGCTTCGGCAATCCCGGCAGCATTCGCAAACCAGCCCCCCACGTATACTTTGCCATCAGGCGCAATGGCTAGCGCATAGACGAATCCACGCAACGCAGATGATCTGCCTCTGCCCAGTGCCTCCCAGTTTGACCCCGTCCACATAGCTATAAAGGCGGCCATTGGTTGACCAACAGTGGTAGAGAAATACCCGCCAACGTAAACATTGCCATTTTGATCAACGACCACATCAAGAATTATGTCATTAAAGGCCCGGTGATTACCCAGTGCAGTCCAACTAGTACCATTCCACACCGCTAGATAATCGGCCGCTGCCTGCCCGCCGGCATCGGTGAAGTTGCCGCCCACGTAGAGGTTGTTGCCGGCTATTGCCAGCTTATTGACGGGTGCATTTATGGCCCCATCGTTGCTGCCATTATCACCGAGCGCGAGCCATTGCGTTCCATTCCATACTGCAATGTAGTCAGCAGCGCTTATGCCGGCGGCATTGGTAAACGTTCCCCCGACGTACACAGTATCTGCGGTAGCCAACACAGTATGCACAAAGCCACTCAATGCCCCGTCGCCGCTGCCATTGCTGCCAAGGGCCGACCAAGCAGTCCCATCCCAGCGCGCGATATAATCAGCGGCTGCAATCCCCGCAGCATTGGTGAAGCTGCCGCCTACATAGAGATTGTTCCCCTGCGCTGTTATTGCGTTTACAGTCTGATTGAGCGCGCCATCGCCGCTGCCGTTGCTGCCAAGGGCCGACCAAGCAGTCCCATCCCAGCGCGCGATATAATCAGCGGCTGCAATTCCAGCCACATCAGTAAAATTACCACCTACGTATACACTGCTTGCGGTCACGTGAATATCAAAAACTGCGCCACTCAATGCGCCATTGCCACTACCGTAGCTCCCCAACGCCGACCAAGCGGTTCCATTCCAACGCGCAACATAGTCAGCTTCAGCAATGCCGGCCACATCAGTAAACCAGCCACCCACATACAAATTACCATTTCCATCAATAGCAAGCGCTTCGACATGGCGGTTCAAGACGCCATTTCCACTACTACTGCTACCCAGCGCCGACCACTGCTGCGTCACTGGATCCCATCGGGCAATATAATCTGCAGCGGCTATATTGGCAGCATCTACAAATAAACCACCGACGTAAACTTTACCGCTATTATCGATAACGATAGATGAAACTACTGATGATAGCGCACTCACAGCCGGCCCTACTCCCAAATGCTCCCAGCCTGCTGTGCCCGTCTGAGTAGCCGGGCGCAACACCGGGCCACGCGCCGGGTCGAGCGCCACATCCCAACCGGTCAGATCGAGTGCGCCGGTCACTGCGCCATCGACGCGCAGCGTGCCATCAGCGTTGAGCAGGGCTGCCACCGGCGTAGCAGTGGCGGCAGCAACCGGCTTCACCTTCGGCGCCACCGCAGCCGCGCCAACCAGCACGAGAACGAGTGCTACGATGAGCGTCCCGTAACGTATGGTCGTTAGCATACCATGAACTCCTGTTAAAATTGCTGACACTTCGGGTAACGGCTTAGAATGGGCGGATCATGTCACATTGCGCCAAAAATTGGCGGTATTTGTGCCAGCGTGCTCATTGCTATTGAGCCATAGCAGTTGCAATTCTGACCGGTTGCGAACGAACACTAGTTGCATTCCTTATGTCCTCAACCTGAATCGTTACTAACGGCTGATTAGCCCATAGCTCACACTACGGCCATATGCTTGCATTGCCATGACCCCCGACGTTCTCCAAATTACCTGTCGCTGTTACCATGGTATTACCAAAATATCTACCAGTGGATGCATAACCATATATCGAGCAGAAAAACGATGCACAAGGCCAATGTCTCGAATAAATCGCATCCCCTGATGTCATTGCGAGCCGCGCTTGCGCGGCGAAGCAATCCCCCACTTTCGCGGGAACGACCCCCTGACAGGGTGCAACCGGGCCATAGTGCGGGGGGGGGAAGGGCGAACAGGCATCGCTCTCGCTACCGCAGGGGATTGCTGCGGGCGGCGGGCACACCGCTGCGCGGTGCCCGCCTGCCCTCGCAATGACATGTGGGGGCGCATGGCGCCCCTGTCATCGCGCGCCGCCCGCTGTCCCTTTCTCACCGCGCGCCGCCCGCAGGGCGGCGAAGCAATCCCCCGCTCTAGCGGGAACGACCTCCTGAAAGGATGCGACTAGCCACGATGTAGCGGAGGGGGGAAGGGCGAACAGGCATTGCTCCCGCTACCGCAGGGGATTGCTGCGGGCGCATTGCGCCCCTGCCATCGCGCGCCGCCCAGCACCCGATTGTCACCGCGCGCCGCCCAGTCCCCCCTGTCATTGCGAGCCGCGCTTGCGCGGCGAAGCAATCCCCTCCACCAGCGGGAACAACCCCTGAAAGGATGCGACCGGGCACAACGTGGCGGAGGGTGATGACACGGCCGCACTAGAGTGGTTGTGTGACGCACTTATTGACCAGTGAGATTCAGGTAAATAGCACTGTAAAACAAACGAATACTGTCGCACAGTTCCAAGAAATCCGAGGTATCTGCGTATGCTTGCCAGTCTTCATCGAAAAATACCAGATGATCAAAATACTTGGTCGCGACAAACGAACCAGCACCAATGGCATTCCGCAGATGCTGAGCAGTGCCTGAATGAAAGAAGTCGCGGAACGGCCTCAGCAGATGATCATCCGGCAACTCGGCGAGCGCTGTCTCGATCCCTTTATCGCGCATCAATATGAATGCAGCGTAAGCTTTCATTAAAATCACTGCGGCAGCGCGCATACCGCGAGCAACAGTGGTTTCAAGAGGAGTGAGAAGGGGAAATACCCTATGATCAAGTCTTTCTACATCCGAAGCTAGCGCATATAGGCTAGCAGCTTGGTGAAGTCGTCCCTCTGTCGTCGAACTACTGTCTCCGAGCGAAGCAAGCGCCCGTTTCATATCATCGAATTTTTCCGTTACTCGCCGCATCGGCCCAGTGTAATCGCTCAGATAAGCGAATTTCAACAACTGGCGTACCTGATCGCGATCTTCATCCAACAATTTTAAGACTTGTTTCTCAAACTCAGCCTGTGCCACCGGATTTTGTGGATTGTTTTTCATCTGTTCAACAGCCTTGTAGAGTTCAGGCCGCTTGCGGATTACATTGGCAAACCAATTGGTTATTGCATCGAAAGCTTTTTCAACCGAAACCTCGACAACGCGATTTGTTGCAACATTGAGCGCTGCTGGAGCTACCATCGTAAGAATCGATAAGAGCATCGCATCCACAGTTCCACCTCCATCATGAAGTTGATGACAATAGATTGACTCGAAGCTGCTTACGCTGGTATTGCTGCCTGCCCTAAAATAAACGCTGATGAAGGTAGTATACCCCTCCCTATTACCACAGTATTACCAGCATATCCAACGATTGGAAGAGAGAAGCGACAATGCTCCGAAGAGAATGCTAGCTAATGGCCCGTATGTTGCTGGCAAAAGTATTATTGGGCAAGGTATGGCAGCTGCTAAAACCCCTATTCTCACCGCACGCCGCCCGCTGTCCCTTTGTCACCGCGCGCCGCCCAGCACCCGGTTGTCATTGCGCGCCGCCCGCAGGGCGGCGAAGCAATCCCCTCCACTGGCGGGAACGACCCCCTGACAGGGTGCGACTGGGCACAACGTGGCGGAGGGGGAAGGGCGAACAGGCATCGCTCCCGCTACAGGAGGAGATTGCTGCGGGCGGCGGGCACACTGCTGCGCTGTGGCCCGCCTGCCCTCGCAATGACATGCGGGGGCGCATTGCGCCCCTGTCATCGCGCGCCGCCCGCTGTCCCTTTGTCACCGCGCGCCGCCCAGTCCCCCCCTGTCATTGCGAGCCGCGCTTGCGCGGCGAAGCAATCCCCCACTCTCGCGGGAGCGACTCCCTGAAAGGGTGCGACCGGGCACGACGTGGCGGAGGGAAGGGCGAACAGGCATTGCTCCCGCTACAGGAGGAGATTGCTTCGGGCGCGTTGCGCCCTCGCAATGACAGAAGGGGGCGCGTGGCGCCCCTGCCATCGCGCGCCGCCCGGTACACCCTGTCATTGCGAGCCGCGCTTGCGCGGCGAAGCAATCCCCCACTCTCGCGGGAGCGACTCCCTGACAGGGTGCAACCAGGGGCACAACGTGGCGAAGGGAGGAAGGGCGAACAAGCATCGCTTTCGCTACAGGAGGAGATTGCTTTGGGCGGCGGGCACACTGCTGCGCGGTGCCCGCCTGCCCTCGCACTGACAGAGGGGGGCGCGTGGCGCCCCCTAAATTGTTGACCTTGTGGAAAAGCTTCTTCGCCTAGACTGCGCCCTACTTAGTTATCCTTCTTGCCGCCAAACAGCCCGCCTAGCAAGGTCTTGGCTGCATCAATTTGATCTGCGAGCGCGCCAATATCGCCTTTCAGCACCTGATCAATCTGTGCGGCAATCGGTTCGGGCAATTTATCCTTCAAGAAGCCAACCACCACATCAACCGCCTGTTGCGCCTGCTCAGCACTGACCCCCGTCTTTTCCTGAATCAGTTCGATTAGCGTTTTGCCCGAACTCATGGACTTAGCTCCTTTGTTAGTGCCTAACCCGCGACAATTGTAGTATAGCACCTTGCGTCAACCTATGACCGCGCTGTGCGAAAGAACGTTACCATATCGAGCATCCCGTACAAGCTGGCACTGCTAAAGGTAATGGTCGTGCCAGTGGTATAGCGCAAAACTAGCTCTTCCCAGCCAGCCAGCTCGGCTTCGGCTTCGGCAGCGAGCGCTGGATCGGCGAAGTAGCCGAGCGTCACATGCGGAGCGTACGGCTCGTAGGCAGAGATGCCAAACCGATGGCGGAAGGTTGCATTCCACGCGCTGCGCAGTTCTACCAGCATGGCGAAGGCCTCGCGGGTAGCTGGCGTGGGAGCCAGTAACGCCACCAGTGCCGCCTGCTCCACAATCACCAGCCGGTTCACCATAAAACCAACCTGCCAACCACGCCGGCGAATCAGCGGCGAGCCAGCGATTGTGCCGCTGATCAGATTGCCATGGCTCAGCGCGCCGGGAATATCGAGCAAGAGTTCGTCGATCCGCTGGCGCGCGTGCGGCAATGCCTGCTCGACATTCCCATCGTTCGGCCCATCCCACAGCGTAACATGATAGGTCGCCGGCGGCAGCGCACAGAACAGGTAGCGGCGCAAGAGCAGGTCGGTGTCAAGCGCACACATTGCCGCCCGCAAACCGCGATAGAGGGTATATTCAGGGATGGCATCGAGCGCGCAATCGAGCCGCAGCCACGGCCCATCACGGCGCAAGCCGATGTTATCGAAGAGGATGGTTAAGCCGCGATACGTAGCCCAGCGCGGCGCGAAGCCGGCAATTTTCGGATTGGCGATGGTCAACATAGTGACCAGAACATTCTGTTGTGACGCAAAGGCGCAGAGACGCAACGGTTCGGAAAGTCAACCTTCCTCTCTGCGCGTCTCTACGCCTTCGCGCCTATTATCTATTCCGGCAGAGGCATAGGGGTTGCTCACGAACGAAGCAATGAATGCTGCCCGCAGCGAGGATTGATTCGGGATAGTACGCAGCCATGCTGTGGGCCTACCTGCGCTTGCGATGGCATAAGCAACCCCTACACATCAGCGCATCCGCGACATTGCGCTATCCTTCACGCGCCTTCAGGTCTTCGAGGATTGGCTTAGCTGCCTGCGTCAGCTCTTCATTCACTGCCGCGAAGACAGCGCTCGGCGCTTCACCGTTGACGATGATCCGCTCAAGACCCTTGCCGATGATCTGGTCGCCATTGCGCACAAAGACACGCGCCGCATCTTGGGCCCGCGTCTTGGGCAACTGATCGACTGCGGTCTTGAAGTTAGGATTCTTGGTAAAGAACTCAACCATCTCCGGCGTCTGCTTGGTGCTGATCCGCACCGGCATGTAGCCCGTGCTGCGCGCCCATACACCAGCGTTGACAGTGTTGGTAGCGAAGGCGATATACTTCATCGCCGCCAGTTGCTTCTCGGCTGGCGCTCGGCTAACGATCGCCAAACCTGCGCCACCGGTTGGGCAGCCGAAGTTGGTCTCTTTCGGCAGGAAGCCGACCCCGACCGGGAAGGTGGCGTTGGCCTGAATGCCGGCCAGCGCACCGGTTGAAGCCATCATTGAGGCAATTGCGCCACCGAGGAAGTCTTGGTTAAGGTTAGCATTCAGCACTGCCCACTTATGCTTCACCACCGTATCCTGATAGAATTGGGCCGCCCGCAGGGTATTGGGGTCGGTCATGGTCATGGTGAAGTCAGGCTGCGAGTACTGGCCGCCAAACTGCCAGACCACGCCTTGGAACAGCCACGCGATGTAGCTGGCGCCGTTGGGGTGGCCAAAGGCAGCCCGGCTGCCATCGCTCTTGACCAGCTTCGGCGCCCATTCGCTAAACTCGGCCCACGTCTCCGGCGCGCGGTCGGGCAGGCCCGCCTCGGCCCAAATCGCCTTGTTGTAATAGAAGAGCGGCGTGCTGCGCGCAAACGGGATCCAGTAATGAACGCCCTTGCGCACGCCTTCGTTGAGCAACACCGGCTCGTAGTCGTTGAAGTCGAGGTTGACCTGCTTGGCCAGATCGTCAAGCGCCGTGATTGCGCCGGCCAGATAGAACCCGAACCACCACACATCCGAGAGCAGAATTACATCGGGCGTGGTGTTGGCTTGCAAGGCTGCGGTGAACTTCTGCGCCGTCTCTTCGTAGCTGCCTTGGAACTGATACTCGACTTCAACCTCGTTCTGCGACTCGTTGAACGACTTGACCATCGCCTGCTCGGCTTCGCCCAAATTGCCGCTGAACGAACCCCAGTAAGTGATCTTGACCTTCGAACCGGGCTGGCTAACCACCGCTGGCGCTTGAGTCGCCTGCGGCGCCGGCTGCCCGCCTTGGCCTTGGCCGCCACAAGCCGCCAACACCGCTGCGCCGCTCCCTGCCATCATCAGGCGCAATAACTCACGCCGTGTCAACGTCCGCTTCATGCTCGCTCCTCGTGTAAACTCTGCATGCCTACGAACCCATGTGAACGCTGCGCGTTCATCTATCGCATACGGCCCAATGCCGTGATGCGCACCCGTGAGGGTATTGCGGTGCAATACCCAATTGGCACTGTGAGGGGTACGCTACTGCGTCCTTACCCCTTCACCGCGCCGGCGGTCATCCCTTCAACAATCGCCCGCTGCGCCAACAAGAACCCGATCAACACCGGCACAATCAAGAAGAGGGAACCGGCCATTACGACGCCCCAATTGGAGAAACCCTCGCTGTTGCGCAGCCAGAAAACGCCAATCGGCAGCGTGCGCATATCGGTGGTGTTGGTAACGATCAGCGGCCAGAGGAAGTCGTTCCACTTGCTTACCACCGACAACAGCGCCATCGTGACAATTGCCGGTTGAGTGATCGGCGCGACGACGCTGAATAGAATGCGAAAATGGCCGGCGCCATCGACTCGCGCCGCTTCGAGAATCTCGTGCGGCACGGCCAAGAATGCTTGCCGGAGCAGGAACGTGCCATAGGCGATAGCCGCCCCCGGAATGATGATGCCTTGGTATGTGTTGATCCAACCAAGCCGGGCGACGGTGAGGTAGTTGGGCACAATCGTGATCTCGACTGGCACCATCAACGCCGCCAACAGCAAGAGAAAGACCAGATCCTTGCGCGGGAAGCGCAGATAGGCCAGCGCATAGGCCGAGAAGAGCGCCAAGATCACTTCAGCCGCAGCGCCAAAGAATGTCGTGATAAAGCTATTGAGGTAATAACGGCCAAACGGCGCTGCCTGCCATGCCGCCGGAAAGTTGGCCAGTGTCGGCTTGGCCGGCCACCACGTCACCGGTAGCGAATAAATCTCGCGCGTCTCTTTAAACGCCGCCATCACCGTCCAGTACACCGGCAGGCCAATAATCACCACTACCACGATCATCGCCGCATAACCGACAATCCGCCATGCCAACAGCGAGAGTGGTATGGGCCGCCGGCGCACATTTACCGGCTTCATCGCGCGTTCAATCTCGTTCGTCACTGCCATAACCAGCATCTATCTGTGTAAATCTGCGTCCCTGTTCGAGCCGAGTCTACCCTTCCGAATCTATGTCAATCCGCGTCACATACCCTATCATCCATACGTCACTCGCTGCTCGATGTACCGGATTTGCACGATCGTGAGCGCCAACATAATCAGAAACAACACAATCGCCACGACCCCCGCCTTGCCGGCATCATAGGAAACAAAACCCAGCTCGTAGAGGTGGAAGACCAGCGTCGTGGTGACATCCGCCGGGCCGCCATTGGTTAGCACGCGGATCAGGTCGAACGCTTGAAAACAGGTCAGAATGCTCGTCACCGACAAGAAGAAAGCCACTGGCGAGAGACCGGGCAAGGTAACATTCCAGAACCGTTCCCACGCTCCCGCGCCATCAACCCGCGCCGCGTCGTACAGTTCGCGGGGAATGTTCTGCAAGCCGGCGAGGTAAATCACAACCGCGTATCCCATATTTTTCCAGACATACACGATAATGACCGCCGGCATTGCCCAGAAGGGATCGGACAGCCAGTTGGGCGAATCGAAACCAATAAAGCCAAGCAGTTGATCGATCAACCCATAGCGCGGGTCGAAGATGTAGCTCCAGACCACTGCCACCACTGCGCCTGACATCACCACTGGCGCAAACACCACTGCCCGCGCCGTATTGCGATAACGCAATGGTTGGTTGAGCAACAAGGCCAACATCAACCCCAACACTAGCGTCAGCCCCACTGACCAGACCGTAAAGGTGGCTGTTTGCCAGATGATGTTCCAAAAGCGGGGATCGCTGAAGGCCGCGATGTAGTTTTGCAGGCCAACAAACGGCATCGTGGGACGCAGAAAATCCCACCGTACCATGCTGAGGTAGACGTTGTAGAGCAGTGGCCAATAGGTGAATACGCTGAACAGCAAGAGATTTGGCCCGATGAAAAGGGCAAACAGCAACCACTCGCGATGCTCGCGCCGCAGCGTATTTGGATGGCGCTCTTGATGGGGCGTGTACGTGGCCATAGTGTCTCACAGTTGGATATTGTTCTATTCGCTACGCTATGGTAGAGTGTTTAGATTAATCAATCATCATTGAAGTATTAAGAAATAGTTAAGTTTTTTCCATGTCTCTATTAACCCGCGCCTCCTGAATACCATCGCGCGCGGAATAGTTGCGTAACCTTGCCATAGCAGACGGATGGGCAATCTCCAGAAGCAGCCCTGCGCTTGCTCACCCGCGCCTTGCTAGATTATCTTCACGCTCTGCAACGTTCCCGCGCTGTAGCGCGTATCTTTTGGTGGATGCAGCAAAATTGGCTTCACGCCGGTACAGATAAGATGCTACGATATAGGTAGTCGCTCCCACATTAAGCGAGACGCGCATGCTGAGAATCTCACGCACGATAGCAGGCATCTACGTACTGGCGACGATTTGTTTGGCCGTGATCACTGTGATCTTTGGGCCAATCGGATGGGCGCCTTTGCCCCTGCCTACCGCAGCGCCGCCGATCCGGGTTGAATTTGCAGTGAGTTCGGAAAAAGAGGCATGGCTGAGCGGCGCGATCGAACGGTTTGCCCGCACTAACCCGGCCATCAACGGGCGCGCAGTGGAGGTTCGG
>JANWYE010000139.1 GCA_025057175.1 Chloroflexus sp.
TGATCGCGGATCACTACCGCGAGATTAAGACTCAAGTTGGAGATAAAAGGGAAGGGACGGCTCGAATCAAACGCCAGCGGCGTTAACACAGGGAAAATCTGGCGGCGGAAATAATCGGCGACCCATGCCCGTTGCGCCTCATTGAGCGCGACCGTATTCAGGATCGAGACACCATGCTCGTGCAGTGCCGGGAGCAACTCATTCAGCAACAAATCGCGTTCCTGTTCAAGCATGGGCAAAAGCGCGCGACGAATGGCGCTCAACTGCTCGCTAGGAGTTTGGCCGTCGGGTGAACGCTTCTGAACGCCGGCGCGGATCTGTTGCTTGATGCCGCTTACCCGGATCATGAAGAACTCATCGAGATTTGAGCCGAAGATCGCCAGAAACTTCACCCGTTCGAGCAACGGGTTGCGCGGATCCATCGCCTCTTCGAGCACGCGACGGTTAAATTCAATGAGACTTAATTCGCGATTGAAATAGCGCGATTCAATGACTGGCTGCACATCAGGCAGCGGCGCTGGCTGAGCCGTCATAGGCGTAACCGTAGGCTAGAAAACCTTTTCACAACACAAACACAATAGGGTTGAGCGCAACGTTGGGCTATTGGCGCGCAGGCAGTGAATGAGACATCTCTGTATACGCAATAGTATAGCCGGGATTAGTGATTTGCACAAACCGGCCACATGTGCTATACTCTTCGCCAGAACGCGGGCGATTAGCTCAGTTGGTTAGAGCGCATCGTTCACACCGATGAGGTCACTGGTTCGAGTCCAGTATCGCCCACCACCCCGTCTGCGCGGCCACGTGGCCGCGCACTGATTTTCACGCCGGCAGGGGATCGCTCGCCGCGAGTTGCGGGCCGATCAAAGGCAGCAGCAGCATGCGACCGCTCATTTCGCGCGCCGAGTTGCGCGCGCTGGTTCGCCCAACCGATGTTACCGAGCGCAATATACGTAACGTGTTGATCGATGGCATTGGGGTGGGCATTGTCACCGGCGTGGGAGTATTTCTGCCAGTCTTTCTTGCTCGGTTGGGGGCATCAAGCCTATTGGTTGGCCTCATCACCTCGTTGCCGGCGTTGGCCGGCGCACTGTTTGCGCTGCCGATCGGGCGATTTCTCGAACGGCAGCGCAACATTGTGGTCTGGTATTCAGGGATGCGCTTTTGGGTGCTGGTTTCGTATGCAGTCTTTGGGCTGCTTCCATTTGTGGCGCCGCTGGCGGCAGTGCCATGGATGATTATCATCATCTGGGCGCTGGTCACGATACCTTCAACCTTTGTCAATGTTGCGTTTACGATTGTCATGGGTGGCGTGGCCGGCCCCAAACGTCGCTATGCACTCATGAGTATGCGCTGGTCAATGCTGGGCTTGGCGACGGCAGTGACAGTAGCGGTGATTGGTGGGGTGCTTGATCGCATGCCCTTTCCACTCAATTATCAAGTGGTCTTTATCGGCTCAGTAGCCGGCGGTCTGCTTAGTTTCTTCTTTTCACGGGCAATCACCTTGCCCGATCGGCAATCGTCTGCCACCCGACGCGGCGATGATGCGTTGCTGATGGCGCTGCGGCAAGCGCCGCCAGCGTTCATGCGCTATGCGTGGAGCGCGTTTGTGTTTCGCAGCGGTGTCGCGATGGCGATCCCGCTTGTGCCGCTCTATTATGTGCGCGAAGCCGGTCTCAACGATGGTTGGATCGGTCTGATCAGTATGGTGGGCAATGGCGTGTTACTGATCGCTTACGCTGTGTGGTCGGCAAGCGTGCCACGCTTGGGCAATAGTGGCGTGTTGCTGGCTAGCAGTCTGGGGATGGCACTGTACCCGTTTGGAGTGGCTTTCACCGAATCACCGTGGTTGCTAGCATTGTTGGCGGGATTGGTGACTTTCTGTGTCGCCGGCAACGATCTGGTCAATTTCGATCTGGTGCTCAGCACTATTCCTGCGGAACGGCAGGCAACATACGTTGGCCTCTTCCAAACCTTGCAAAATCTGGCTCTGTTTGTGATGCCGCTCGTCGCTACTTCGTTGGCTGACCTGATGGGGATTGTGCCAGTGTTGTTCGTTGCCGGCGCGATCCGGTTGTTAGGGGCGGCGCTGTTTGCGTGGTTGCGTGTCGGTGTCCCAGAGCAGTGAGAGTAGATTATGGCGCAGCCATCACTTCGTACCATTTCAGTCATCCGGCGCGGCTATGGCCGGCGGTACACCGATTTGCCGGTCGATGAGCTAAGCCATCAGCGAATTGTGATTGACTGTAGCGGCGGGTATTTGCGCCCGGCATTGATTGATCTGCGCCAAGGCGATATGGTCTACTGGCGAGATCAAGAGCGGTATGTTAGCGGGCAGATCAGTCAGGTGCGGCGCGAAGATCAGCGGGTGATTGCGTTATTGAAGGATGTACAGTTGATGCCGGAGGACTTTTTTCCGTATTAAGCGTGTTCGCGATGGCCTTGCCCTGCGCCTAGCGTTCGTGTACAATGCCTGCGACTTAGTTATAGACATCTCACGGCGCGCTGTAAAGCTATGTCGATGCCTGAAGCCGTTGAACGGCGTTGGACTCCTACAGTTGAACAGCTTGTCTACGCGGTGATCGCCGTGTTGGCGGTCGTGAGCCGGTTGTGGGCGCTAGGTGATCGCGCATTGCACCATGATGAGACGCTGCATGCCGCTTATTCGTGGTATCTGTTTAGCGGGCGCGGCTATATGCACGACCCACTCTTGCATGGCCCGTTGCTCTATCACCTCGGCGCGCTCATCTTCTTTCTTTTTGGCGATAATGACACAACAGCTCGTCTGAGCGCAGCCCTATTTAGCATTGCCCTTACGCTCAGCCCGATCTTGCTGCGGCCAGTGATTGGGCGTCCGGCAGCGCTGATTGCTAGTCTCTATCTGCTTATCTCGCCAGTAGCGCTCTATGTGGGTCGCTTCTTTCGCCATGACATCTATTCGGTGGTCTTTGAGCTACTGGTCTTAGTGGCAATTGTGCGCTATGCCGCCGATCCGCGTCCACGCTGGCTCTACCTCGGCGCTGCAGCGCTGGCATTGATGCTGGCCAATCAAGAGACGACCTATCTCTACATCCTTATCTTTGCCGCGTCGCTGGCCGCTATCTTCTGCTGGCGAGTCTACCGGCCGGGGTTGGCAATTATTGGCGGGTTGGGGCTGGCACTGGCATTGCTGATCTTTGTCTTGCCCGGCACGGCCGTGGTTGATGGCGGGCACCATGCTCGGCGCGACGCGACTGGCGCGATTGTGGTCGATCAGCCGGGGCCGATTTTTGGTTGGCCGCCGCTTGAAACCGAAGATAACGGCTACGCGCTGTTGGTGCGTAATCGTTCGGATAGCGATGGCGGGCGTACAGTGTGGGAAAACGCTGTGCGCTATCTAGCCGACATTGGTCGGTTTGTGAACCATCCAGCGATCATTAGTGCGTTGATCGTGCTAACTGGCGCGCTCGCGTTGTTGATCTGGCTGATCTGGCGCCGGCGCGACGCCACCGGAGGAACGCCGTGGGAACGGGCGCTAGATCGGGGCGAACCGGTAGCAATCGTGGCGGCAAGCCTCGTAACTAACCGGCGCTGGCAGGTGGCGTTGGCAATTGCCGGCACGATTTATGCGGTGCTGTTCACCGCAATGTTCACCAACCTGCTTGGCCTGATTTCAGGCGTGGCCGGTTCGCTGCTCTATTGGTTGGCACAGCACAATGTGCAGCGGGGCAGCCAGCCCGCTCACTACTACGCAGTGATCCTCGCTACTTACGAGCCATTGCTGCTGCTGGGGGCGGCAGCCGGATTGCCGCTGGCCGTGCAAGCGGTGCGCCGGCGTTGGCCGGAGTCGTTTGCCATTGGCTTGATCGCATGGTGGTCGGTGGCGGCGTTTGGCATCTACACGTGGGCCGGCGAAAAGATGCCGTGGCTAACGATCCATATCACGCTGCCATTTACGCTCTTGTTTGCGTGGACGCTGGCGAAGCTGGTGGCATTGGCGCAACAGCAAGTGGCTCGCTGGCAAGAGATGTGGGCAGCAGCGGCAGCGCCAGCAGAAGCGGAAGCGGTCGCGCCGGCCAATGTGTCTGGAGCCGGCGATCTAGCGCCGGTTCCAGCCGGCGGGTGGCGCTGGCTCGATGACTGGCGGCCGGGTGCATTGGGGTTGCCGAAAGGCTCGTTGATCAGTTTTGGGCTGCTCTTTACGCTGATTATTTGCCTTGGGTTTTTATTGCTCTCGATCACAGTGGCTGCCGGCCCGGCCTCGCCGATCCAACCATGGATGGCGGTGTTGTTCACACTCACGCTCTTCACTTTGTTGGTGATTGGTGCCGGGTTACGCTGGGGTTGGACGGTGACAGCCGCGATTGCGGCGATCTGTTTGGCCGTGGCGATTGGCCTGTACACCGCTCGTAGCAGCGTTCGTCTAGCCTATCAGACCGGCGATGTGGCCCGCGAGATGATGGTTTATACCCAGACCTCGCCCGATGTGATGCGGGTGATGCGGCGGTTGGAAGAGGCGGCTATGCGGCGGGGCGGCGGCACCCGTCTGCCGGTGATGTACGACAACGAGACGGTGTGGCTGTGGTATCTGCGCGATTGGCCGGGGGCGATCTATGTGCCGGGAGGCCGGTTAGATGGGCCGCCATCGGCAGAGGTGCAGGCGGTGTTGCTCTTGCAAGAGAATCTCGACCGCTACCCCGAAAATCGCACTTACTTGCAGGGGTTTGTATTGCAGCGTTATCCACTGCGCTGGTGGTTTCCCGAAGATCAAGCCTACCGGCTCAACGGCAGCTCGCTGCTCGACCGGCTGCTGCGCAATCCGTTTGATTACGAAACCTCGGCCCAATTGTGGCGGTACCTGATGTTTCGCCAGCCGCCAGCCGGGCTAGGATCAACCGATTTCGTGATTGCAGTGCGCCCTGAGTTGGCGCGGCAAATTGGGGTTGGCTTGGGTGGATCGTTGCAGATGCCGGGGCCGTAACATCGCTGCAACACTGCCACGATAAGGCGAGAGGCGGGCCAGTGGCCCGCACCCTGTGAGAGTAAGGCTAGCTAGTGGCCTACGCCCCGCGAGGGGGCAAGCAAGGCGGGCGGTGGGCCATAAGGGGAGAGCGGCGGGCTGTTAGCCCGCGCCCCGCAAAAGGGAGAGAATGGCGGGCCAGTGGCCCGTGTACCTAGCGTATGGCGACACAAACACTCACAACCAATACACTGCTCGACCGGCGGTTGCGAGCCGGCTGGCTGACGTGGGAGACGGCGCTCTACACGCTCATCATTCTGGCCAGCGTGATCGCCCACCTGTGGGGATTGGAGCGCATGGCGCTTCACCACGACGAGTCGATCCATGCGTGGTCGAGTTGGCGGCTCTACAGTGGCGCGGGATCGTTTTCATGCTGGAATGGCCTCGATGAGAATGGCAATGCTCGTGGCGGAGTCTTTCACGAGACCTATTGCTACGATCCGGTCTACCATGGCCCGTCGCTCTATTTTCTGACCGCGTTAGCTTATTTTCTGTTCGGCGATGGTGATGCGCAAGCGCGTTTGCCAATGGCGCTGGCCGGGATTGGCTTGGTGGCTTCGGCATGGTGGTTGCGGCCCTACCTTGGCCGGGCAGGGGCATTAGTTGCGGCCTTATTGCTGGGCTTCTCGCCAACGCTACTTTATTACACCCGCTTTGCCCGCCACGATGGCCTCATGGTGTTGTGGGAGCTGTGGATGGTGATCGGCGCGCTGCGCTGGATCGATACCGGCAAGCGGCAGTGGCTGTACTTAACCGCAGTAGGGTTGGCGCTAGCGATTGCTACGCACGAGCTATACTACATTTTGCTCTTCATTTTTGGCATCTTCGTGTTGATGCGCTTGCTAGCTGAAAGCCGGTTTGCCCGCTACCTCAACATTGTGCTGCTAGTTGTGATCGGTGTCTGCGTCGCCTTGATGGTCATCAACCCGCCGTTGCCATTTGGGCGCGGCTTGTACATCGGCGAAAAAGCATTTCTAGTTGCCTCGGCGTTGGTATTGGCATGGCTCTGCCAGCGCCTGTGGCCGCCGGAGCCGGTCCTAACCACGCGCTTAATCCGCCTCTGGCGCGAGGAACGGACAGCACTCTGGACGGCACTGGCGATCTTGGGTGGAATCTATCTAGTGCTCTACACCAGTTTCTTTACCTACCTGCCCGGCGCGATCGACGGTATCACCGCCGGCCTGATCTATTGGCTAGGTAGCCAGCAAGAGTATGCTCGTGGCGATCAGCCGTGGTACTACTACCTGATGCTGCTGCCGCTCTACGAACCGCTGGCAGTGCTGAGCGGGATCGGTGTAGTAGTGGCAATGGTGGTGGCGGTGGCGCGGCGGTGGTTGGCGAGCCGGCGCGGGGCGCAACCGCAACGCGCTAACGCTGAGCAGAATGAGGCCGATGTTGATGCGGCAGCGCGCTTAACCGCTTTCGCGCCATGGCCGCTCTACCCGCTGCTGGTGGTGTTTTGGTTCTTTACCGCGATCATTATCTTTTCGTGGGCTGGCGAAAAGATGCCGTGGCTGGTCGTTCATATGGCCTTGCCGGGAAACTTGCTGGCGGCGTGGGTGATCGGGCGCATGATTGACCTAATCCGGCGCGAGCGGTCGCCGGCCCAGATCTGGCTGATCCCGCTGATTGTGCTCTTGCTGGCAGTGGCAATCGGCGTGGCTTTCTGGCGGCTAAGCAGCGGTGGGCAAACGGCGTTCTTGCAAGCGATCATTCCGCTCCTGATCGTGTTTGGCCTGATCTATGCGCTGTTGACGCTGGTTGGGCGGTTGGGTTTTAGGCCGGTGATAGCGGCGATGGGTCTCACGGTGACGGCCTTGTTGGCTGCCTATACGATTCGAGCGACGTGGTTGGTGGTGTACGATCACCCTGACGTGCCGATCGAGCCGTTGATCTATACCCAGACTGCGCCTGATGTGCCGCGCTATGCGGCTGACATCCGTGATTTGGCGATTAATCTGACTCGCGGCAATCGTAGCCCCCAAGATACGACTGGCGGCTTAACAATGCCGCTCATCCTCGACGGCGGCGACCGCACTGCCGAGGGATCGTTAGCATGGCCGTTGCAATGGTATCTACGAGACTTTAAGAGCATCGTCTGGGTGAACGGTAGTGAATTGGGGCGGGTGCCGACTGTCGAACAGCTTACGGTCACGATGCCCGATGGCAGTCGCGATCTGGCGCCGATAGTGATGCTCTATCGTCCGTATGTTACCGACCGGCTGCGCGACATCTTACGCGAGTCGTATGTACAGCCCTACGGCAAAGCAGGCGTATTCAATTGGTGGTTTCCTGAAGGCAGCAAATGTGCGCCGCAAAGCCCCGGCTACAAGCGGTTTTACTACAGCACATGGTCAGCGGCGGCGGCGCAAGAGGATTGCGGGCGCGACCTCAGGAGCGAATTGAACGGGCCATTTGACGCCCTACTGTGGCCGTTCCGGCGCGAGAACTGGCCAGCGCTGGGCCGTTACCTGCTCTTCCGCCAATTGCCGGAGCCGCTCGTGCCCGGCGCGCGCGAGGTGGAGGTGTGGCTGCGGCGCGATTTGGCCGGCGGAGTGGGACAGACTACTACGGCTGCCACTGCCGCGCCCACGCTGCGGCTCGCGGCTCTCAGCGAGATCCGGCTGTCGAGCGGTGGTAGTGGCGCAACCGGGATCGCGATCGATCGGCGCGGGAACGTTTACGTGGCCGATACGCTCAACCATCGGATCGAGGTCTTTGCGCCTGATGGCACACTGCTGCGCAATTTTGGCACTCAAGGCAGCGGGCTAGATCAGTTCTATGAACCGCGCGGATTGGCCTTCGATGCACAGGGCAATCTCTACGTGGCCGATACATGGAACGCGCGAATTGTGAAGTATGATGCCGAGCTGCGGCCAGTGGCGAGTTGGGGTAGCGGCGACCTCGATCTCGGCGATGGGCGGCGGGCGACAATCACTGAAGGCGATCCGGCCCGCAATGCGGCAGCGCCGTTGGGCTTCTTTGGGCCGCGCGGGGTTGCGGTGGATGCCGAGGGTAATGTCTACATTGCCGATACCGGCAACAAACGGATTGTTGTCACCGATGGCAACGGCAACTTCCTTTACCAATTTGGCAGCGCCGGTAGCGCCCCCGGCCAGTTTAACGAGCCAACCAGCCTCGCCTTCGACGCGCGGGGCAATCTCTACGTGGCCGACACGTGGAATGGGCGGGTGCAGGTCTTTGCTCGCGCCGCCGATGGCCGGCTCGACCCGATCCCGTTAGCGACGTGGCCGGTGCTGGGCTGGCAAGCCAACACCTACGATGATCCGATGTTGGCAGTTAGCCCTGATGGGACGGTCTATGTGGCGGTGCCGGCGCGCCAGCATGTGCTAGTCGCCAACGCTAGCGGCGAGGTATTGCTCAATTGGACGGGGGTAGGCAACGATGGGGTGCCGATTATCAGCCCCAGCGGGATAGCAGTCGCGGCTGACGGCAGTATCTGGACGGTGGATCGACTTGGCGGGCGCGCAGCTCGCTTTAGCTTACCGGCACTGGCTCCGACAACACCATGATCACGACCGATTTTCGCCACCTCAATCACTCCATTTCGCCAGCGGCGACCGAGCTGAGCGAAGCTTGGCGGCGCAGCCTCAGCCGGTTGGGCGACTACACCAGCATGGTGGTGCGGACGTTGAACCTGCGCCCGCAGGCGGCGACACTCTACCGGCAAACAGAGCGACATCTGCTGGTGCGTTTGACCCTGCCCACCGAGCACGTCATCTTGCGGGTTGCGCCGGAAGACGATCTAGCCGCGCATGTGGCTTTTTTGCGTGGGATGGCATTGGAGGGCGTGCCGGCCGCGCGCATCATCCATCGCGATCTCAGCAAAACCATTGTACCCTTCGCATACACGGTCGAGAGTTTTGTTGCCGGCCAGACGGCTGCCGAGTTGCATGATGATCACCTGCTGCACAGCATTGCTCGCCAAGCTGGTCGGGCGTTGCGGCGGCTGCACCGGCAGCGGATGCCGGGGGCGGGGAGGCCAACGATTAGTGGGCGCTGGCCACGGTTAAGCTGGCGGCATGTGTTGAAGGCGATCGGGCAGCGACTGGCCGGGCCGCCGCTACCGCAGTTGGTCTTTGGCGCTGACGTGGCGCAGGCATTACAGACGGGGCTTGATGATCCGCGCCTCGATTGCCAGATGCCGGTGCTGATCCATGGCAATTTCGGCCCGCAAGCGGTGCGTTGCACGGTAGGCGGCCAACACGTGCATTTGGAAGCATTGGAAGAGCCGGGTTGGTTTATCAGCGGCGATGCTCTGTTCGATCTGGCGTTTGGATTGCGCGCGCATCTGCCGGCAGCATGGCGTGAAGGTTTGTACGAGGGTTATTGCAGCGCAGGAGCGCTTAGCCAAGCCGAGATCGAGCGGTTGCAGATGTTGCGCCTGCTGGCGTGTGTGTGGAGTGCTTGCGATCGGTATGCGCGCGGGTTGCCACACGAAGTTGACGCAGAAGCGGCGCGGCAGATGTTGGTAGAGGTGGGGTAGGAGCGGTGCGGTTGGAGGGTAGCCCCCACCCCGGCCCTCCCCCGCTGGGGGAGGGGTAGCCCCCACGCCAAAAGCGAGCGGTTGCAAATGGTGCGCCTGCTGGCGTGCATGTGGAGCGCTTGCAATCGGTGTGCGCGCGGGTTGCCACACGAAGCTGACGCAGAAGCGGCACGGCAGATGTTGGTAGAGGTGGGGTAGGAGCGGTGCGGTTGGAGGGTAGCCCCCACCCCGGCCCTCCCCCGCTGGGG
>JANWYE010000013.1 GCA_025057175.1 Chloroflexus sp.
GAACAGCATGATTTCGGTGACAAGGAAGGCCCACATCCCCAGCGTGGCTGCCTCTTTCTGCTGCTCCGGCGTCTCGAACTGGTGTTGCAGTTCGGGGCCGTGCGTATGCGTATGCGCCTCTTCGTGAGTAATAGTTGCCAACGCTCGCTCCTCTACGTCCTATTGCCAATCAGTGAACGTCGCACATATATAGCTAGCCTACCTAATAATTATAGATACGTTTATTTAACTTCTCACAACAACGCATGCGCCCCCAATAGCGGCGACGCATGCGTTGCTATTACAGGGGCGAACCGGGCCGCCACGCCGCCGCATCGCGCTCGGCTGCCTCCGGCGGATAGGCATACGCCTCCTCGGTCACGATCGGCGTCTTGTCAAAGTTATGTGTCGGCGGTGGCGACGAGGTCTTCCATTCGAGACCGGTCGCACCCCACGGATTATCGCCGGCAATCCGTCCCTTCCACAGTGAGATGCCCAGATAGATCAGCGGCACAATGAAGCCAATCGCCAAAATGCTCGCCCCCGCTGTGCTCATCACGTGCAAAATCTGGAACTCTGGCGGATAGACGTGGTAGCGCCGCGGCATGCCCAGATAGCCAAGGATGAATTGCGGGAAGAAGGTCATATTGAAGCCAACAAAGATGATGAGAGCCGCGATGCTGCCCCAGATCTCGTTATACATGCGCCCGGTCATCTTGGGCCACCAGAAGTGAATGCCGCCCAAGTAGGCCATAATCGTGCCACCTACCATCACGTAGTGGAAGTGGGCCACCACGAAGTAGGTATCGGTGACGTGCAGATCAACCGCAGTGACGCCAAGGAAGATACCGGTGAGACCACCAATGACAAACAGCCCGATAAAGCCGAGCGCGTAGAGCATCGGCGTGCGGTAGCTGATCGAACCCTTGTAGAGCGTCGCTGTCCAGTTAAATACTTTAATCGCCGACGGGATTGCCACCAACATGGTGATAAACGAGAAGATCAGCCCAGCGTAGACCGACTGGCTGCTGACGAACATGTGGTGGCCCCAAACGAGGAAGCCAAGGATGGCGATGGCAATGCTCGAGAAGGCGATAAACTCGTAGCCGAAGATGCGCTTGCGCGAGAAGGTGCTGATCAATTCGCTGATCACACCCATCGCCGGCAAAATCATAATATAGACCGCCGGGTGCGAGTAGAACCAGAAGAGGTGTTGGAAGAGCAGCGGGTCACCGCCAAGGGCCGGATCGTAGATACCAACCCCCCACAACCGCTCGACGACCACCAGCAGCAGCGCAATTCCCAGCACCGGCGTAGCCAGAATCTGGATGATGCTCGTCGCGTAGTTCGCCCAGATAAAGAGCGGCAGGCGGAACCACGTCAAGCCGGGGGCGCGCATCTTGTGAATGGTGACGATAAAGTTCAGGCCGGTCAAAATGGACGAGAAGCCCATAATGAACGCGCCGGTGATAGTCATCACCACGTTCGAGTTCGAGTAGGTTGAGCTAAACGGCGTATAGAACGTCCAGCCGGTATCGACACCGCCAAAGACGGCTGCAATCAGCGCAAAGATACCACCGATCATGTAGAGATACCAGCTCAGCAGATTGAGGCGTGGGAAGGCCAGATCGCGCGCACCGATCATCAACGGCACCAGAAAGTTGCCTAGCACCGCCGGGATCGATGGGATCAGGAAGAAGAAGACCATGATCACGCCGTGCAGGGTAAAGGCCCGATTATAGACATCAGACGACATCAGATCGCCCTGCGGCGTGATCAACTCAACCCGCACCAGCGTCGCGGCTAACCCGCCGAGCAGGAAGAAGAAGTTGATCGCCAGCAAGTAGAGGATCGCGATCCGCTTGTGATCAACTGTTAGCAGCCACGACTTCAGCCAATCGATAAAGGTACGCGAATTATCGCGAATGTAGCTGGTTTGTGGAAGCGAGAGTGTGCTCATACTCAGTTCCCCGTGTCGGCAAGCGACTTAATATACGCTATCAGTTGGTTGAGCTGGTCTTCGGTAACTTGACCTTGATACGACGGCATCACTGCGGCATAGCCGGCCACTACCTTCGCATTCGGATTAAGAATCGACTCGCGCAGATAGTTTTCGTCGGCCACCACCGTCGAACCGTCAGCTAGCTTCTCAGTCGCGCCATAGAGGCCCTGCAAGCTCGGCCCCACACCACCACCGGCCATTGCATGGCAACCAAGACAGCCAAGGCTGGTAAACAGCCGCGCGCCAGCGGCTGCCATCGGATCGCCAATCGTTGGCGCAACGACCGGCTGGCCAGTATCAACCGTGCCGTCGGGCAAGACCACTGGGCCGGGGGTCGCCAGCCAACGCTCGTAGTCGGCCAGCGGCAACGCCACGACCCGCCCAATCATCAGCGAGTGCTCGGTGCCACAGTACTCGGCGCAGAAGAGGTGATACTCGCCGGGTTTAGTTGCTTCAAACCACATAATTGTATAGCGACCGGGCAGCACATCTTGCTTGATGCGGAAAGCCGGGATATAGAAGCTATGAATGACATCTTGCGAGGTCATAATCAGCTTCACCGGCTGGCCAATCGGCACGTGCAACTCATTATTTTCCCGCTTGCCATTCGGATGTTGCACGTGCCACATCCACTGCTTGCCGATCACGTAAACATCGAGGGTGCGAGCCGGTGGTGTGCGCATCTGCACATACAGAAATGCGCCCCAGAAGAAGACCAACATCACCAACGCCAGCGGGATCAGCGTCCACGTCAGCTCAAGTTTCAAGTTCGAGTCGACAGGATTGCTGCGATCGACCTTCTGGCTACGATGATAGCGAACAATCAGATAGAGAATGACAAACGGCAGCACCCCGGCGAAGATCAGGCTCAGGGCCACCAGAAAGAAGTAGAGTTGGTCAACTTGGTTCGCAAAAGTTGACGCCTGATCGGGAAATAACGGAAAGTCGCGCATACCTCGTCCTATCTGGGGGCGCAGCGGCCCCGGTCGCTACTACCGCTAGGCCGGCGCCGCTTCACGCGGCGGCAGAGTGCCGCCGGGGGTCGAGCGGCTCAACACGATAATCAGCGTAATAATTCCAATCACGGTCAATACACCGGCAATACGCAAGATGGTCATAATCGCCGGCGTATAGCTGCCGGTGGCAGGGTTGTACTGGTAGCAGAGCAACAAGAGCTGATCAATTGGGTTGCCCACCTTGCCGGCCGAAGCTTCGACAATACCTAGCCGCACATCAGACACATTGAATTCGATCCCAAAGAAGTAGCGAGCTGTTTTACCTTCTGGCGTCAATACCACTATGCCGGCGGCGTGGGCATACTGATCAATCGTCTCGTCATAGAAATACTTAAAACCAATTGCATCAGCCACCCGCCGGATCTGCTCTTCGCTGCCGGTCAGGAAATGCCAGCCTTGCTCAGCCCCGGCGCGAGCATAGCGCTGGATGGTCAACGTCTTCACGCCGGCCGCCATCATTGGCGTCTCTAACGGGTCAATACTGATGTTGACCACCTGAAAATCGCGCCCCGCAGTGAGCGTTACTTGTTGCAGCGCCGACAACACCCCCTCGCGCACAAACGAGCAGAGCATCGGGCACTCATAGTAGCTCATCACAAGGATGACGGGCTGGCCGGTGGTAAAGAACTGGCCGAGCCGCACTTCCGCTCCCTGCTCATCGCGAAAGATGGCATCAAGCGGCACCTGCTCGCCTATGCGCTGCTCAAACGCCACGTTGTCAGCCGGATTGGTTTTGCCGCCTTGGGCTAGCGCCGTTGCTGGCGCCAGCA
Source organism: Chloroflexus sp. (assembly GCA_025057175.1). Classification (GTDB taxonomy): domain Bacteria; phylum Chloroflexota; class Chloroflexia; order Chloroflexales; family Chloroflexaceae; genus Chloroflexus. Next base: position 3,768 of record JANWYE010000013.1, read on the forward strand.
GCAGAACGGCAAGCCAACCGATGAGCGTGAAAGAAAACCAGCGACTCATACCTACTCTCGATCTAGTGATTGCTGGCTATTTCACCACATCCAGCCCATGCTCAAGCAAAAGTTCCATCGCGCGCTCAATCGGAATGTGCGCTCGTCCTGCCCGCTCATTCACCCAGCCATAGCTCTCGAGGCGTTCGGTCGCTTCGGCGATGATCCGATCACCCTCCACCCGCGGATTCTGCTCGAGCCGCGGCGCCGGCGGCAGTTGCAATTGGGTTACTTCGTCATTCGAGAGGGTGTTGCTTGTATCGGTGATCGATCCTGCCGCCATAGCCAACACAATCCCCATCAATACGAAAGACAGAACCAAAACGCCAAATACGATCACGATGCCCCAGACGATTGGCCGCGAGCGGACATCGCTCACTTCGTGATTCAGCGCCAGACTCTCGGCGGAAGGGCCTTCACTATGCACATGAGCGTGACTCATGATCAATTCTCCTCTAGCGGTGGCACACGAAACAGTTGGTCAGCCGGCCATCGGTGGGAATTTGGTACTCAATCACCAAACGCTGCCGCTCGGCCAACGATAGTGAATTGACATCCCACTCCATGTTGAAGACCTCTTCGCGGGGGCGAATGTGATCTTCAGGAGCGCGATGGCAGCCCAAACACCAACCCATGTAGAGCGGTTGGGCCTTGGCCGCCAACTGTTGTTGATCAATTCGGCCGTGGCACGAACTGCAACCAATGCCCTTAGCCACATGGATCGAGTGATTAAAGTAGACAAAATCGGGCAGATCATAAATCCGGTTCCACACCACCGGTTCGCCGGTCTGGTAGCTCGTGCGCACCACCTCAAGCAAGGGGCTGGTCGTCCATACCTGTGAGTGGCACGACATGCAGGTCTCAGTGGCCGGGAAACCGGCGGTTGCCGCCTTTTCGACTGTCGCGTGACAATACCGGCAATCGATCTTCAACTCACTCACATGATGCTTGTGGCTAAACGGAACCGGCTGGGCTTTGGCAACGCCAACATCAGTGTACCATGGCGAGAGGTAAAACCCGACCATGGCGGCAATGGTGCCGACCACCAGCATCACAAGGCCGAAGAGACTGGCCAGAAAGATCGCATTTGCATTACGCGGAAAGATTTGGGCAGACATACGTCGCGTCTCTCGCTCTCTAGCCTAGCGGCCGGCTCTAACTTGCTGTAGCTCAGCCTCGGTCAACAAAGCGACATCGGCATTTTGGCTCAATTGCAGGGCGCGCACATACACCGCAATCGCCCAGCGATCTTCCGGCGGGATGCGCGAAGCGTAGCTATACATCTTGCCGATGCCGTTGGTAATCACATCGAAGAAATAGCCGATCTGTACCGTGCGCAACCGATCGTTATGCAGACTTGTCACCGTCATCGGGCCACGGTATGCAATAACGCCATTCCCATCACCGACCAAGCCGTGGCAGGGCGCGCAGAAGGCGTTATAACGCGACTGGCCATGGGCTAATAGGGCCGCATCGAGTTTGATTTCCGGCGGCAATTGATCGGCCAACTGCCCCTCGATCCGTCCGGTCATCAATGGCGAGTCAGGATTGTAGCTGTTCAGCGGCACCGTATTGGCCGGCGGCGGCTGCATCGCCCGGCCATCGGGAAAAAAGTTGCTCACATCGTTTGGTTTGTATTTCGGCTGGTCGTACATGTCAACGTGACAAGCGACCAACAAGAAGCAGAGCGGCAGCCATGCCAGCCGCGCTATCCGGGTGAAAATTGATCTGCGAACAGAATGCACCATACGCCACTACTCATTTCTAGCGCCGGCCGGAAGCACCGGCCGGCCGGCTGCTACCCTTCACTGTGGCCGCCAGCGAGCGCCTCATCAGGATTGCGCACGCGCGCCAAATAGCTCGTGCGCGGCTTGAGATTTAGCTCATCGAAAACGGTATAGTTGTGTGGCTGTTTCTTGATCTGCGCCACACGGCTGTTTGGATCATTAATGTTGCCGAAAATGATCGCTTCGGTCGGGCAGACCTGCTGGCACGCCGTGACAACCTCGCCATCGCGGATCGGGCGGTTGCCTTCAACCTTAGCCTTAATCCGCGCTGCGCTGATCCGCTGCACACAGTAACTGCACTTCTCCATCACGCCCCGGTTGCGCACCGTCACTTCTGGGTTGCGCATCAGCTTGAGGCTCTCGCTGGTCAGATCGCTGTACTGCAAGAAATTAAACCGGCGCACCTTGAAGGGGCAGTTGTTCGAGCAATATTTAGTGCCAACACAGCGGTTGTAGACCATGTTGTTGAGGCCCTCGGCGTCATGCACCGTCGCCGCCACCGGACAGACCAACTCGCACGGCGCTTGCTCGCAGTGAGCGCAGGTCATCGGCATCATGTAAGCTTCGGGGTTGTCAAGATCCTCGCCGGCGTAGTAGCGGTCAATCCGGATCCAGTGCATTTCGCGGCCACGCGAAACTTGCTCTTTGCCGACAATTGGAATATTGTTTTCGGCTTGGCAAGCGATCACACAGGCATTGCAGCCGATGCAGGCCGAGAGATCAATCACCATGCCCCACTGGTTGCCGGTGCTGTAATCAAAGCCGGGCAAGAGCGACTGGTACTTCGGCTTTTGTGGCGAGCCATACTTCTCGGTGTAGACCTCTTTGGCAATATATTTCGGGTCTTCCTTGAAGCGAGCAAACTCGCCGGCGCGCACTACATCGCGCCCTTCGAGCGTCCAGTGGTCTTGAGTGCTCACCAGCAGATAGCGTTCGTTGACCGGATTAACGCTAACACCGGCCACCAGCCATGGGCTAATGCTCTGGCGCAGACGGTAGACATTAAAGCCAGCGCCTTCAGCGACTTGGCCACCATGGGTACGGCCATACCCCAGCGTCACGGTAATCGTATCGTCGGCATGGCCGGGCACAATCCAGATCGGCAACCGTAACGTGCCAACCGGCGTGGTCACATCAATCATCCGCCCATTTTCGCCGGTCAGGCGCTCAAGCGCCTGCTCGCGGGCGCGACCGGGAGCGGCGAGGCTGGCCGGGTCGAAGGGCAAGTTCAGCAAGCGAATGGCAGTGCGCGGACTAACCAGCGCGGCGTTATCCCACGTCAGCTTCGTCATTGGGCGGGGCAACTCTTGCAGCCAGCCATTGTTGGCAAAGCGCCCATCCCAGATCGCCGGATCGGGGCGGAAGATCAGCTCAAGCCCGGCGGAAGGAGCCGGTGCTTCTAAGCGCAAACCGGGTGCCAGCGCAACTTGCACCGGCGCAAAGCGCGAACCCTCGATCACACCGGTGCTCAGCGCCCGCTTGAAGAAATCGTCGAATGCCGCATCCTGAAGGCCGGTCTGCTGCTGCCAATAACTGCGCACAATATCGTAGTCGGTCGTGCCAATCGAGCCATTCAACACTGCGAGCAGCTCGTGGGCAGTGCGAGCGCCGTAGAGCGGCATAATCAGCGGCTGGATGATGCTGGCCGTGCCATCATAGGCCCGCGCATCCGACCACGACTCGAGCGGATGGGCCATGGGGATAAACCACGTCGCCAGCGCCGCCGTCTCGTCTTCGTAGGGGTTGAGCACCACCACCTGCTTGGCCAGCCGCATCGCTTCGGCAAAGCCTAGATCGGCCGGCGCGGTAAAGGCCGGGTTGCTATCAATAATCACCAGCAATTCAACGCTGCCGGCGCGCAGATCGTTCACCAGCGTCGCCAAACCTTGCGGATCAGCGGGCTGGGCGACCGGCTCGGTATATTCGACGGTCGTGCCAACTGCGCCGAGCTGCAGGTTGATCGCGTGGGCAATCGCATGCACCACCGGCGGTTGGGCTTCACCCACCACCACTACCGCCCGCTTGCCGGCCCGGCGGAGATCGGCGGCCACTGCCGCCACCCACTTCTGTTGCGCTTCTGTGAGGCCGCTCGCCGGAGCAACAGCGGCGACACCCAACTCGTTGGCGATGGCCGCTGCCACTTGACCGATCAAGCCGGCTTGCACTGCGAGGCGGTGATCGGCAATCGCGCCAGTCGGCGAAAAGACCGGCTCGGCGACGTACAACCGGCTCATCGTCTCGCTTTCAGCGCGGACGCGGCGGCGCTGCATGAGATCGCGGGCGTAGCGAACGCGACCCGGCCCCTCGCTGACAAAATCAGCATCGAGCGCCACGACCACATCGGCTTCGGCGAAGTTATAGCGCGGCTCGTAGGGCGCGCCGAAGGCCAGCGCTGCGCCAGCATAGGTATTGCTGCGCCCAACTGGATCGTACTGCACCCAGCGCGCCGCCGGGAAATTATTCAACAGTTCGGCAATCTGCGCACGCAGAGTGGGTGAGGTGACGGTTGGCGTCAACAACCGCATTCCCTGCCCTTGCAAAGCGCGCTGCACCTGTAATGTCTCGGTAATGGCAGTGATAAAGCTCTGCCACGTACTCAGCAACCCGCTGCGGCGCACTGTTTCGGGCCGGTCGGGATCATAAAGGGCGAGCAACTCAGCCTGCGCGAAGGCATCGGTCGCGCCAAGACTAGCCGGATGGGCCGGATTGCCTTCGATCTTGGTTGGACGACCCTCGTGGCTCTTGACTGTCACACCGAGGGCAAACCCATCGAGTGTTACTGCAGTGGCGTAATAGTTAGGAATGCCGGGGGTCTGATCGCGCGGTACGCGAGCGAAGGGTGCCACCTTCTCTTGCGGCTGCTTGATCGCAAAAGTACAACCCGACAAACCGGCAAGCGCCAGCGATGCCCCCATCAGTTTGAGGAAGGTGCGGCGCGACACCGGATCGGCCAGCTCGCTCGCGCCCTGCGGAAACTCGCGCGCGACCAGCTCACGGAAGGCAGGCGTGTCGACCAGTTGATCGAGCGAACGCCAGAACTGCTTGCCCCGCGCCTGCTGCAATTGGGCGCGTACAGCCTCGATCTCGGGCGCGGCAGGGTGAAGGTTAATCTCACTCATTGGCGTGGCCAGACTAGATACGGGGCGGATCCAATAACCCGCACGCAAACTTGTGAATTTGAGCACATTATATCGCGCTTGATTATAGCAGAAGAATGGCCGACCAGTGTTATCCTCTCAATACCTCTTTCGTCTGAGTTTGGTATCTAGCAGGAATAGTTACGCCTATGCAGACTGCCTTGCACTGCCGGCCATCACTCTACGCACTATCTTCGCCTACCTGATGATAGCTCACTCGCCTTGACAATTAGCTCGAAAAAGTCACGCAAATGCGCCACTAATACCAGTAAGGTAGGTTGATTACATTCGTGTGTAATCGTAATTCTACGCGCAAGAGTGTCAATCTTTGCTGTCACCGGCGCGATATTTGTGCCGATTGGTGCAATTATAGTAGCATAGGTTGTAACAAACGCGCAACATGAACAAGCCCTGTGCAGCGCTAGCATGACTGCACAGGACTGTTAGAAATCGCTTACTCGAATTGTCAGGCAGCGGCTTCAAATTTTCGATACGCCTCATCGAGCAATTCGATAATATACCGCACCTGCACCTGCTTCCCGCGCCGGCGCAGCTCGCCGGCCAGTTGCAGCGCGCAACCGGGGTTGGCAGTGGCGATGATTTCGGCCCCCGTGGTCAGCGCGTTGTCAATCTTGCGCGCGCCAAGGCTGAGCGCCATCTCAGGTTGGGTAACGTTGTAGATACCGGCGCTGCCGCAACACAACGATGATTCGGGCATCTCTTTCAGGGTTAGGCCGGGAATGGCGGTGAGCAGTGCGCGTGGTTGGGCACTAATGCGTTGGGCATGCACAAGGTGGCACGGCTCTTGGTAAGTGACGGTGAGGTTGAGCCGGCCCAGCGCGGCGCGGTTAAAGTCAATGCCGGCCAGAAATTCATGCACGTCCTTGACTTTGGCGCTGAAGCGTTCGGCCCGCTCGCGCCACGCCGGATCGTCGTGCAAGAGATGGCCGTACTCTTTGAGCGTGCTGCCGCAGCCGGCGGCATTGACGATGATCGCATCCACTCCCAAACCTTCAAAAGCCGCAATATTGCGCCGGGCCAACTCGCGCCCGCCATCAAGATCGCCGCCGTGGGTATGCAACGCGCCGCAGCAACCTTGATCGGGCGGAATGATGACCTCGCAGCCGTTCTTGCGCAACACGCGAATGGTTGCCTCGTGAACGTGGGCAAACGCTGTGCTCATGATGCAACCGGTGAGCAGCGCAACGCTGTAGCGCCGCTCGCCCTCAGCGGGCAACATCTGGCCTTGTGGCACGCTGAAACGATCACTGATCGGCGGCAGCATCGCTTCGGTGTCGGCCAACCCCAACAACTTGAGAATGCCGCTCTTGCGGGCGATCCACTGCGCGCCGCTGCGCTGGTAAAGACGCATCAGCGCCGAGAAGAAGCGGAAGGCCTCCATCCGCTTGAATAACACCCCAAAGACCGCGCCACGCAGCGCGCGCTGCCAGAGCGGGCGCGGCGGCAACTTTGGCTCCGGCGCACCCGGTGTGGCTGGCGGGCCAGCCTTGCCGGCGCGCGCCTGTTCGATCTGTGCGCGGCTCGCTTCGAGAATCGCGCCGTATTGTACCCCCGACGGGCAGACCGCCTCGCATGCCCGGCAGTTGAGGCAAAGGCTCATCTGCTCTTGAAAGACCTCGCTGGCAAGGCTGATGCGGCCTTCATCCACCGCTTTCATCAGATAAATCCGCCCGCGCGGCGAAGCCATCTCTAGCCCGGTCTCGCGGTAGGTCGGGCACGACGACAAGCACAACCCACAATGAACGCAGGTATTAATGATGTCAGAACTCGGTTTATCTTTGGCGCTAAAGCCGATCATGAGCGGAATGACCGGCTGCGAGGCAGGCGATGATGATTGCGTCACAGTCACAGGCGCTTCTCCTCTGGGTTATGAACGCTGATTGGCAAACCAAAACGCGGCTGGATGCATCCGGTGATAAGGATCAATTGCAACTTTGAGCGCGCGCATTCGGTCAAGCGCCGCCGGCGGCTGGCCCCACACCGGCGCCTGCGGCACGAGCATAGGTGGAGCAGCCAGCAGGCGGGTATGCGGAAAGGCAGCCACTAGCTCGGCGTGATAGGCCGCCACCTGCGCCGGATCGCCGGTCACTTGCAGGTAGATGATGCCGTTGAGCGCGTGGGCGGTGACAGCCACCGCCACTTGCCGGCGGCGGGCCGCTTGCTCGATGGTCTGGATGGCTGCGGCGAAGCGGGCCGGCCAGACACTCAGGCGCAGCAAGGTTTGGTCGGGCATAGGCGCAAAGCGAGTGACGGTTTGCTGCCAGAAAGCAGTCTCTTCAGCGGCGGTCACGCTCGCCGCCGTTGCCCCACGCTGTTGCGCTAGCGCCGACGCTTCCCGAACGTGGCGCTCGACTGCCGCCGGATGGCCTTCGGCCCGTATCGCCACGACCACGCCATCATTATCGGCCAGATATTCCACTGCCGTAGGCAACAGCCGGGTCGCGGCTAGATCGTCGATCAGGCCGCACGCCGCTATTGGGTCGGGCAACCGAACGACCAGCGTCGCGCTGGCCGGTGGCTGCGGGAAGACCTTCAGCGCCACTGCCGTGATCAAACCCAACGTGCCGGCGCTACCCACATAGAGCTTGACCAGATCGTAGCCGGTAACATTCTTGACCACCTGCGCGCCGAGCCGTACCAGCTCGCCATCTGGTTCGAGCACATCCAGCGCCAGCACCCAATCGCGGAACGAACCGTAGCCCAAGCGGCGCGGGCCATCGGCAGCCGTTGCCACTAGACTGCCCACACTGCGCTGTGGATCGGCCACGTCGAGCGGAAGCATCTGGTTGTGCGGCGCGAGCAGGGCCTGCAACTCGGCTAGGGTTGTGCCGGCAGCCACCTTGATCGTCAGATCGTCTGGCTCGTAGAGAAGCGGCCCGTGCCAGCGCAGCGTCGAAACCGTGACTGCATCGGTGGCACGCGCTGCCGCGCCGCCGGTCGGGATGACTGCTACCCCTGCGTGATGGCAGGCATTGAGCAGCGCAGCAGCCGCAGCCGGCGTTTCCGGGGCAACGAACGCACCGGCAGCAGGCGCGCCAGCAGCGCGGGCTGGGTCACGCCATTGCAGCCGCGCGGCGCGCGCAGCGGCCAACTCGGCAGGGGTCGTGTCAGAGGGGAAGATTTTGGCCGGATTGAAACAGCCGGTTGGATTGAAGACCTGATGGATCGTCGCGTGTAACTGTAGCTCAGCGGGCGAGAAGAAACGGGGCAGATACTCGCACTTCTCAAGCCCGATGCCATGCTCGCCACTGACAACGCCACCATGCTCGATGCTAAGTTCGAGCACACCAGCGGCGACATCGTGGGCACGCCGGCGCTGATCGGGATCACGCGGATCGTAGAGCACGAGCGGATGCAGATTACCATCGCCGGCATGCGCGACATTGCACACCTCGAGCCGGTACTCAGCGCGCAACCGCTCAACCTGCTCCATCATCAAGGGCAACTTGGTGCGCGGCACCACCGTATCGACCAGATAGTAAGCCGGCGCCAGCCGGCCAATCGCGCCGGCCACCGACTTCCGCGCCGTCCAGACGCGGGCTTGGGTTGCCGGATCGCGGGCCGGACGCAGATCAAATGCGCCGTGCGCGCGGCAGATGGCGATGATCTGATCGAGTTGATCGTCAAGGCCATCATTCACGCCATCAACCTCGATAATCAAGGCGGTAGTGCCGGTCGTTTCGGGCAATCCCAGCTCATAGGCCTGATTCACCGCCCGGATCGCGTTATGATCCATCAACTCAAGCGAAGTCGGCAACGAACCGGCAGCGATCACCGCACTGACTGCCGCCGCGGCCGCTACCACCGACGGAAAGAGCGCCAACACCACCCGCACCGCTTCGGGTAACGGCGTTAAACGAACAATTGCCGCCGTCACTACCCCTAGCGTGCCCTCGCTACCGGCAATCAGACCGGCCAGATCATAACCAACCGGATCAAGCGCCCCATCGCCCGTCCAATAGCGTTGGCCGGTATGATCAACCACTTCAACAGCTAACACGTGATTGCTGGTCACACCATACTTGAGGCAATGGGGACCACCGGCGTTGGTAGCGATATTGCCGCCGATAGTGCTGGCCCGCTGCGAGGAGGGATCGGGTGCGAACTGGTAGCCACGCGGCGCAAGATAGGCGTTGAGGTCGGCGTTCACCACGCCGGGTTGCACCACGGCCAAGCGCGAACGCAGATCAACCGACAAAATTTTATCCATGCGGGCAGTGCTGATCATCATGCCGCCACGCAACGGCACTGCGCCACCGGCAATCCCGGTGCCAGCCCCACGGGCGACAATCGGCATCCCGGCGCGGGAAGCCAATCGCACCGCCTCGGCAACCTGCTCGGCGGTAGCCGGCAACACGACCACGTCCGGTGGATGGGAAACTAGCATGCTGCCATCGGAGTCATAGGTCAACAACGCTTCAGGCGCAGTGACCACAGCATCAGCACCGAGGGCAGCGCGCAGATCGTCAATGAAGGTTGTCGGTGAGGCGACAGACACTGCGGATACTCCTCATAACATGTGCGGCCTAGCATGGGCAGATTTGAACAGCTGCTTGTGTGAATGCGGCAGTGTTGCTGCCGCGCGCCAGCAAAGCGCGGACGGGTTCAGAGCTGCCCCACTGCAAACCGGCCCGGATTGAGCAGGTCATTAGGGTCGAACTCCTGCTTAATCCGCCGCATCAGGTCAAGATTGGCGATCTGCGCGCCGAAGGCTGGCAATTCGGCGCGCAGCGCCGATGGCGTTGCGAGCAGCGTCGTCTGCGGAGCAGCCTTGAGCAGGGCTGCGTGCCACTCACGCAACGCTTCAGTCGAGCCGCGCACCCGCAGATACGCTACGCCGTTTAAGGCGCGGGCCGTCGCCTGCATCGGCAGATGAGCGCGTTGGGCGGCAGCGCGGGCCGCTGCCAACACATTGCTTAGTTCGGCAGGCAAGCAGGTCACGCGCGCCACCAACTCATCAGCGGCAAGCGTTGCCGTCTGCGGCACATCGTTAATGGCAGCCCACAACTGCTCGTGATCGGCACCGCGCAGCGGTTCGGCGCTCGCGCCAGCCTGTTGCGCAAACGCCGACACATCGCGCACGTGGCGCTCGACCGCTGCCGGCAAGCCTTCGCTGCGCACCGCCACGGCAAATGGCGCACCGGCTAGCGCAAGGCCCTCAAGATACTCAACGGCTACCGGTACCAGTTGGCTGGCCGCAATCGCATTCACTAGCTTCCACAGCGGCGCAGGCGTTTGGGCGCGGCAGAGGATGCTAGCCGCAGCGCGCGGCTGCGGAATCAGCTTGAAGTTAGCCGAAGCGATCATGGCCAGCGTGCCAAAACTGCCGAGGTAGAGCTTCATCATATCGAAGCCGCTGACATTCTTGACCACCATGCCACCGGCTTTCGAGACCCGGCCAGTCGCTTCGACCACCCGAATCCCGATCAGCAGATCGCGGGCCGAACCGTACCCCAAGCGGCGCGGGCCGTCCATTGCGGTGGCCAACAAACCGCCAATCGTAGCTCGCGCGGGCAGCGGGCCATCGAGGGGCAGCATCTGGCCATTAGCCGCCAACGCTGCGCTCAAAGCCCCCAAGGTCATACCGGCTTCGACAGAGATGGTCAGATCGTCGGGGGTATAGTCGAGGATGCGGTTCAGGCGGCTCGTTTCCACCACCACAAACGGGCGGGAAGGCGGATAGCCCCATGTCTGTTTGGTACCGCCACCCCACGGCACAATCGCCACCGGCTCGGCAGCGAGGCGGGCCACCGTCTGGGCAAGCTCTTCAAGCGAGCCGGGGCAAACCACCAACAGCGGCGTCCGGCCATAGATTTGGCGATCGGCAGCCGGCTCGCTCACATACTGCTCACCAATGATCGCCGCAAGATCGGCGCGCAACACTGCGAGATTCATCTGGCTTCAACCTGATTTCAAGGCACTCCATGCCACCCCTGAACGGCGCAGGGCCGCTAACTCACCGCAACCGCGCCCCTTGGGGAAAACCTTGCCGGGATTAAACAGATCGTGCGGATCGAAACTCTGATGGAGACCGGCCATCGCAGCTAGATCGTCAGTGGTGAAAAGCAAAGTCATGTAATCCTGCTTCTCAACGCCAATGCCGTGTTCACCACTAATCACGCCGCCGAAATCAATGCTCACCTTCATCACGCTGGTAGCCGCCTCAAGCGCGCGTTGATTCTGCGAGCGATCGCGGCGGTCGAAGAGAATGATTGGATGCAGATTGCCATCGCCGGCGTGAAACACATTGGCAATCGGCAGGCGAAACTCGCGTGAAATCCGGCCCACCTCATCCATGGTTTGGGGCAGCTTCGTGCGCGGCACCACCGTATCAACTAGATAGTATGTCGGGGCAAGGCGCCCCATCGCTCCAAACGCATTCTTGCGCGCCGCCCAGACCTGATTCTGTTCGGCTAGCGTGCGAGCCGGGCGCACATCAATCGCGCCGTTGCGCCAGCAGATCGCGGTAATATCGTGCAGCAGCTCATCAAGGCCATCTTCCACGCCGTCAACTTCGATCAGCAGCGCAGCGCCGGCGGCTTCAGGCAGGCCCAGCTTGTACATATCGTTAACGGCCTTAATCGCCAGCCGATCCATAATCTCGAGCGCCGCCGGCAGCAAGCCGCTAGCGATGACCTGCGACACCGTATTCGACGCGCCGGCAATATCGGGGAAGAGGGCCAACACCACCCGCACCGCTTCGGGCAAGCGGGTCAGGCGCAACCACGCGGCGGTGACAAAGCCAATCGTGCCTTCGGAACCGGTGATCACCCCGGTCAGATCGTAACCGGGCGCATGCGCACTGCCATCACCCGTCCAGATAATTGAACCGTCAGGAAGCACCACCTGCACCGCCAACACATGGCTAGCAGTAATGCCATACTTGAGACAGTGGGGGCCGCCGGAATTATTGGCGATATTGCCGCCGATAGTGCAAGCTTTTTGTGACGACGGATCGGGGGCGAACTGATAGCCAAACGGCTTGAGATACTGCGACAACTCCCAGTTAATGACGCCGGGTTGGCAGAGCACGCGGCCATTAGCGGTGTCAACCTGCAAAATCTTATCCATGCGGGCGGTCGAGATGACAATTCCGCCTTGCATAGGCGTCGCGCCACCCGACAAGCCAGTGCCAGCGCCGCGCGGCACAATCGGCATACCGGCGCGCGCCGCCAGCCGGACAACCGCTGCCACCTGCTCGGCGCTAGTTGGCAACACCACTACGTGCGGCTCGTGGGTATCCATCACACACCCGTCAGCGTCGTAGGTCAGCAACGCATCGGGATTGGCGACTACGCCGCGCGGGCCAAGAATGCGCTCAAGCTCTGCAATCAGTTCAGCACGGTTCATTCCGCACTCCTGCGGCCGGCGAGGCCGCGCCTTTCGTTTTTGATTAGGAGATGCTTTTGAAAGTGGGCGCTATGCTTTAGTATACCATGAAATGCGGAGTGAATGGGAAATGAGACAGGTAATTGCGAGGGCGCGGCGCGCCCACAGCAAGCTCACGGTTGGTCGAGAGTATTTGTTCCGCGCGCGCAGGAGATTGTTGAGCCGCCTCCGGCGGCTCGCCATGACAATGCCTTAGTGTTATTTTGCGATAGAATGGGTTGGTAAGTTAAATTGACGGTTGAGGACACGAACGATGCAACTGCCACCCTCATTGCAACGCGCACTTGAACGGCTGGTTGCCACCCAACCATCCGCTGCGCTCGAGCAGGCGGCGACAACGTTATCGACCCGTTACCGGGAAGCGAGCGCCGGCAATGCGCCAGCTATCAATTCGCCGCTCGAAGCAGTCGCATACGCGGCATGGCGCATGCCGGCAACCTATGCCGCGTTGCGGGCTGTCTTTCAGCGACTGGTAGAAGCGCAACCCGATTTTGCCCCCACCCGCATGCTCGACATCGGCGCGGGGAGCGGCGCCGCGATTTGGGCCGCTGCCACGCAATGGCCATCACTGCGCCGGATCGTTGCGCTCGAACAGCAACCGGCGATGGCGCGCATTGGCGAGCAATTAGCCGCCAGCGCAGACCTGCCGCCGATTACGTGGCAACGCGCCGATGTGTTGGCGCTCGACCGGCTGCCAGAGAGCGATTTGGTGGTGATGGGGTACGTCTACAGCGAAATCGAGCCAGCAGCGCGGGCGATCTTGCTCAGCCGGCTATGGAAAGCCACCGCCGGCGCGCTGGTGATTGTTGAACCGGGCACACCGGCGGGGCACGCAACCATCCTCGGCGCGCGCGCCGAGCTGATCAAGCGCGATGCAAGCATTTTGGCGCCGTGCCCACACACGGCTGACTGCCCATTGGCAGCGATAGGCGATTGGTGTCACTTTGCCCAGCGCGTGGCCCGGCCCGCCTTCCAGCGCCGGCTGAAGGGAGCGGCAGCCCCATTTGAAGATGAAAAATTTGCCTACCTGATTGCAGCGCGCCGTGGCGCGCCACCGGTAAACGGGCGAATCGTGCGCCATCCGATCACGCATAGCGGGCGGATCGAGCTGCGCATCTGCACCGCGCAGGGGCTGCAACACATTACCGTCACCCGCAGTCAGGGCGAAGCATGGCGGCGGGCGCGCGATAGCGCGTGGGGTGATGGGTGGGAGAATGATCCGCCGAAGGATATAGGTGATTCCGGAGCTGAGTGATATAATAATAGATACCCGGTGCGATCTGTCGCCTCGGCTTACCAACTAGGATACCGCTATGGCCGGCACTCGCACCCACCTCCTCCTCTTCGCCATTGACGATCTGCGGGAGTCGATCACTCAAACACTTGCCCCTTTCCCTCACATCACCTACGCATTTGTTGCCAGCTTTGGAGAACTGATCGTTCAGCTCGAAACCCAACTGCCGGCGCTCATCGTGTGCCGTCCGTCAGCGCGGCACAGCATGCCGGCTGGTATCGCCTTGACCCTTATCTGCGCCGCTGATGAGTACCATATCGAGCAATTTGTCGATGAATATGCGGTTGTTGACCTCTTGCGCGAGCACGATCTGGCGCGCTTGCCGCTGATTGTTCAGCGCGAATCACGCGCGCAGCGTTGGGCCGACCGCGAGACGCGCCGGTTGCGCACGATTGTCGAACACGCACCGCATGGGGTGATCGAAGCTGAGATTGCCAGCCGGCATGTGCGCTGGGGAAATCGGGCCATGAGCCTGCTCTTTGGATATTCGGCGGCAGAGATGACAACGCTGCTCGTCGAAGATTTGCATCCAGCCGAAACCCGCTTGGCAATTATTGACGCCTTTCAGCGCATGAGTGTGGGTGATGATGAGCCAATCTACAACGCGATCTGCCGTCGCCGCGATGGTTCAACGTTTTACTGCAATATTGCGCCGGGTGGCGCTTACGGCAACGGGCAGACCCTGATCTTCATCTTTTTCACCGATGTCACTGCCGAATACGAGAGCTTGCAGACGCTTCAGATCAACGCGCGCCGGCTCGAACTCGCTTTGCGCGCGGCCAATCAGGGGCTGTACGATCTCGATGTGCGCAGCGGGCAAACCATTGTCAATGCTGAATACGCCACCATGTTGGGGTACGATCCGGCCACTTTTACCGAAACCAACCAACAGTGGCGCGAACGGCTGCATCCCAGTGATGCCCAAGGGGTGTACCAAACCTATCTTGACTATATCAATGGGCGGCTTCCCGAATACCGAGTCGAATTCCGTTCACGGATGCGGCAGGGTGGTTGGAAATGGATCTTGTCGGTCGGGGCGATTGTTGAGCGCGATGCCAACGGTAAGCCGGTGCGGATGCTGGGCACACACACCGACATCAGCGCCCTGAAACGGCTCGAATTTCACGAACGGCTTCGGATCCAACTCTTCACCAGCCTATTAGGAGGTGAAAGTTTGCAAACCCTCATGAACACCCTGATCCAAGCATTTGAAGAAGAGCAACCCGACACTCGCTGCGCAATTATCCTTTTCGACCCAGCCACCCGCCGGGTAAGTAACATTATGGCCCCTAACCTACCGCCTGCTCTCAGCCAGATGCTTACGCAGAGCTTTCAGCAGGAACCAGCAGCGCTCTGGCAACCGATTCTGGCTCAACAACGGATAATTGTACCGGCGTTGCAAGCCGATGCCGGCTGGGCCAGTTTTGCAGGTGTTGCCGAGGAGAGTGGCTTGTACACGTTATGGGCCGAACCGATCCCCGGCACTGGCGGCAGTGTCATCGGCACATTTACCGTCTGGTCGGCTCGTGGTGCGCCACCCCTCAGCGAAGACCTTACCCTGATTCAATTTGTTAGCCATTTGGCTGGGCCGGTGATCGAGCAGCACGTCATCGCCGAACGGCTACGCCTCAGCGAGGAGCGGTACGCGCTGGCCGAGCGGGCAGTGCAAGATGGGGTGTGGGATTGGGATATTGTCAACGGTGTGACCTATCTCTCGCCGCAGTGGAAGGCAATGTTTGGGTTCGGTGAAGATGAGCTGCCAAATTCGATCACCACCTTTTTCGAGCGCATCCATCCTGACGACTGGCCACAGGTGACGAAGGCGCTCGACCGCCACTTCGCCGGTCTTGAGCCATTCAACATGGAGTTCCGTATGCGCTACCGCGACGGCAACTACCGTTGGATTCTGGCGCGGGGCGAGGCGTTGCGTGACGCTGACGGCAAGGTGAAGCGCATGGTGGGCGCGCTGAGCGATATTACCGAGCGCAAGCAACTCGATGAACGCATCCGCGAGACGCAGAAACTCGAGGCGCTCGGTCTGCTCACCGGCGGGCTAGCCCACGATTTCAACAACCTGCTTGGCATTATCATCGGCAATCTTGACCTCTCGCTGAGCGACTGGCAGGGTGATGAAGCGAACCGGCAGATGATTGAGGCTTCGCTCCATGCAGCGCTGCGGGGCGCCGAACTAACCAAGAGCTTGCTAGCGGTGGCTCGCCGGCAACCGTTAGCGCCTACCACCATCGACGTTACCCAAGTCTTGCGTGAGTTTCTACCCCTGATACAGGTGACCGTTGGTTCAGCGATTAAACTTGAGCTGATCGAACAAACCGATCTGCCGGCCCGCGCCGACCGGGCCGGATTAGAAGCGGCCATTCTGAATCTGGTGATTAACAGCCGCGACGCCATGCCGCGCGGCGGCTCGTTGACGATCAAAACCAGAGAGCAGCACGTTACTGCCGAAGATACCATGCTGCTAGCAATCCTTGCCCCCGGCTGCTATGTCGTGATTGACGTGATTGATACTGGCACCGGCATGCCGCCAGAGATCGTCGCGCGCGCGTTTGAACCCTTCTTCACCACCAAAGAGCGTGGGCGCGGCACCGGCTTGGGCCTAGCCATGGTGTACGGTTTTGCCCGCCAGTCAGGCGGCACGGCCCAGATTTATTCAACGCCGGGGTTAGGCACTACGGTGCGGCTGTATCTGCCATGTGCCGAGCAACCGCTGGCAGCGGAATCGGTTGTGGTCGAGCCAACATCGCGCCGCGACGCGCGAATACTAGTGGTGGACGACGATCCTGACCTGCTGCGAATGGCAGTGACCACATTACGGAACCTCGGCTACACCACGTTTGCTGCCCCTGATGGCAAGGCTGCTCTAGAGCTGTTGAACAGCGAACCGGTCGATCTGTTGCTCACCGATATGGTGATGCCGGAAATGGATGGACGGGCATTAGCGACACAGGCCCGGCAGTCATTTCCCACGCTCAAGGTGCTTTATATGAGTGGCTTTGCCGCGTTGCAGGGGGTTGAATTGACCGATGCGCCGCTGATTGAGAAGCCGTTTCGGGCCAGTTCGCTGGAGGTAGCGGTGCAGCAGGCGTTAGAGGGGTAGGGTTCCTGCTTGGCTCAACGGCGATGCGGCAAGACATGACCGTGCGTAGAGTGATACCGCTCCTCCTCAACATACCACTGCGCGGGCGCAGAGCGCCTACCGCAATCCCATAAGGCGGCAAGGGCGAACGGTTCGTCGAGGGGACTCGCTCCGCTCTTGGCGGAGATTGCTGCGCCGCGCATCGCGCAGCTCGCAATGACAGACAGGAAGCGGGAGATTGCTGCGCCGCTGCGGGCACAGCGCCACTATGCCCTCGCAGATAGATCGCGCTGCCCACAGCGCAACCACCAGCGGAAATCAAACGCGCTGCCCTGCGCAGGCGCGCAAGATGGCTAACGCCGCCGCCGCTAGTTGCCGGCGGTCGAATTGTTGTTCGGCCAAGGCGCGCGCGTTGTTGCCGGCTTGCCGGGTAAAGTCGGGATGATCGCGCAGATAGATAATCTGCGCCGCCAGATCGGCCGGATCGCTGGCGCGGGCGTAGCGACCGCACCGGTGCTCTTCGACCAACTGCTGCAACCACCCCGGCGTGTTGACAATCGCCGGTCGCCCTGCCGCCAGCGTGTCGAAGAGCTTGTTTGGCGAACAGGTGGCTAACACCGGTACGGCTTTGAAGATGGTCAGGCAGACATCGGCGGCGGCGACGAGATCGGCAACTTCGGCTTTGGGCAACGGATCGAGAAACCGCACATTGCGCAGGCCATATTCACGCGCTAACGCCTCCAGTTGCGAGCGCTGACGTCCCTGCCCGGCCAGCGCGATCAGAATATCGTCGCGCCCTTGAGTTTGCAAGACACGAGCCGCTTCGATGACCTGCCGCAGATCGTTGGCTTCGCCCATCGTGCCAAAGTAGAGCGCGAGAAACGGTGGCCTGCCGAGCCGTTCGCGCCAAGCGCAGCCGTTGCGCTGAGGATGGAAGAGATCGAGGTCGGCAGCATTGGGAATGACGCTGACCTTGGCTGGCGCGACGCCGGCATCGATGATACCCTGCCGCATTCCGGGAGAGAGCGCAATGATATGGCATGAGCGGCGATAGATTGCGCGTTCAAGCCAGCGCGCCGCTAAAATCAGCAACGGTTGGCGCAGCGCTCCCATCTGGATCGGCGCTTCCGGCCAGAGATCGCGCACCTCGAAGACCAATGGCGCGCGATGCCAGCCGCTGGCCACCATGCCGGGAATGCCAATGGTCAGCGGCGTGCTCGTCGCAAATACCACATCGGGCCGCTCGACCCGCAGTACCGCCAGCAAACTGGCCAGCGCAAAGAGGACAAACGCGATGATGCGCTGGCCGTAACCGATTGCGGTGCCGCGGCTGTAATCGGCATAGCCGGCCCGCACCTCAATGACATTGATCCCATCAATCTCGCGCCGCCGCCACCATCCACCCGTCCATGGCGTCTGGCGATTGGCGGCTGTGACCAACGTCACGCGATGGCCCTGCTGAATGAAAAAGCGGGCAAACTCATACGAGCGCGTGCCGCCGACGCCGGCGCGGGTGGTGAAGTATTGGTGCAGGTAAAGGATATGCATGGTTTATGGACGACAGCAACTCGACCTTACAGTTCGATTTCACGCACCACATGGCGCAATTTACCGGCGCGGGTACGCGGCAAACGTTCGACAATCTCCCACTCGACATGCATCGTCGGGCCAAGGTAGCGGCGAGCAGCCTCAACCACAGCCTGCATTGACTCAGGCACAAAATCGGGCGCCGGCACCACCCGGATGACGATCCGGTCGGGGGCAACCTGCGCGATTTGGCTCTCTTTGATCCCCACTCCCGGCTTGGTGACATGGCTGAGCCGCCCAATCCAGCGCCCATCAGCGGTCTTGATGCGGTCATCGATCCGGCCTTCAATCGCCAACCACGACGGGCTATGCCGGCCACACGGACAATCATCGGCAGCCAGTGTCGCCAGATCGCCGGTCTGGTAGCGGATGAACGGCGTGCCGGCGCCGGCAAAGGTAGTGACGACAATCTGGCCGGTCTCGCCGGGAGCAACCGGCAGCCCGTCCTCGCCAACTACCTCGGCAATCGCTGCCCGGCTGAGCACGTGATAGCGGCGATGCTCGCATTGCCATGCCATCTGCCCAATCTCGCCAGTGCCGTAGGTCTGCACCATCGGGCAGCCAAACGCCTGCTCTACCACAGCCTGCTGCTCAAGCGTGATCCCTTCGCTGTCGGTAATGATTGCGCGCAAGCGCGGCGGTTGGTCGCCACTTTCCAACAGGTAGGTTGCCAGCAGATGCCACGCCGTTGGATAGCCGGTGCCATACACCACGCCGCTTTCGCGCAAGGCGCGCATGTAGTGCGGGTAGAATTCAGGCGCGAGATGGTAGGCCGAACACTGCAACTGGCGATAGAGGTCGATCCAGATCCAGAATGGCGGCTTGGTGCGCGTGTACGGCGCTACATAAGCGCCGGAAAACCGCGCGCGCGGTTCGCCGAACCGGCAACCAAGCGCAGCCAGCATCGCGTCGGCGGGAGCCTGATGGTGACGGGTCGCTTCGCGATCGAGATAGAACGTGAGCGGTGTGCCGGTCGAACCACTGGTTTTGCGCGGCCAGAGGGTACGGCGGTCGAGATCATCGGCAACGAGATCAAACGGATTGCGCCGGATCTGCTCTTTGTTGAGCATCGGCAGGCTGGGCAACTCGGCCAAACTTGCGAGCGGTCGATCGGGCAACACCCGCCGGTAGTGCGGCACTCGCCGGCGAGCTGCGGCCAGCAAGCGGTTAAGCTGGGCAAGCTGCCACGCTTCTTGCTCGGCGCGCGGACGATAATACCACGCCGGATCGTGATCGGCTACCAGCCGTTGGTAATCGCCGTGGCGACGGAACCACTCGCGCCGCACCGCTTCGGCGTTGACAAGCAGCCGCTGGAGCCAGCGCGGGGCAGTATCGTAGATCTGCTGTTGCGACGGCAGACGTAACCCATTCATGGCAAGGCCTCAAATCCGACCGTTTGCACACCGACGGCAGCCAAACGCTGCGCCAGCGCCGGATCACGGAAAACTTCATATTCGCGTAAGCGCGACTCGGTAAGACCGCCAAAGAGTTCCGGCATCACTTGAGTGGCGGGATGAATCACCAATTCGGCGGGCGCGTGGTATGGCCACGATATGCGGGCCACGATCTGCTCCACCGCAGCTTTACCCGGCCCAAACCCCGGCGCGCTGACGACACCGGCCGGCATGCGCATGCCTTGCCGGGCCGCATTAGCCACCCAGTGCGCTATCATCTGCCCTTTGAGCCAGTAGAGGGGATGAGTCAGGTAGTAACGAAGCGTGGAACCGTGGCGAGGCGCTGTAATGCGGCGGTGCGAACGCATCGCCGGAATGCCGAGCCGGCGAGCCACTCTAACCACCAACCCAAAGAGGCCGGGCAGGACATGCACATTTTGATGGGTATTCCAGAAATCGGGCTGGCCGGCCACCGCGACAAACCGGCTATACTGCGCCTGTAACTCCGTCTCGATCTGGGCCGGCGCAATTTGGCGGGCCAGCCAACGCCGGCGCAATTCCGGCGCCGGCCAGAACCGGCCATCTGGCGCGAGCAGATCGGGCACCTGTTCCGGCTGCGCTGCCGGCTCGCCGAGCGTGAGCGTCCAGTGAATACCAATTGATGCCTGTGGAAACATACGGCGGAGCAGCGCGGCCTCGGCATAATCCGGCATATTCGCCATCACGCAGGTCGCGCGCAACGCGCCGGCAGCGAGACATTCTTCAATTGCCCGATTAACTGCGGGACACATGCCGTAGTCATCGGCAGTGATAATCAGTTGATAGAACGCGCCATTTCGGTTCATAGAAGCTCTGCGTACAACGCCAAAAGATACTGCGCTTCTCGTTGCCAATTAAACTCATTGATCACCCGCGCACGGCCTTCAGCGCCCATTTCGCGCCGCAACGCCGGATCGTCAAGCAAGCGGATAATCGCCTCGGCATACGCCTCGCTATCGTCAGGCGGCACCATAATCGCGCAACGGCCATCGCCGACAAAGGGCCGGCTCGGCGGCAAATCGCTCAACACCGTGGGCATACCCAACGCCATAAACTCGAACAGCTTGGTCGGAATGTTGTGCTGAAACTTGGGCAAATCGGGCAGGGGGATAAAGCCAATTTTGGCCTGCCGCACCCGCGCCGCTACCTGATCGTGCGGTACCAGATTGGGATCAAGCACAATATCAGCTTGCCAACCGCGCCGTTCCAGTTCGGTCTGCGCCCATGCCGCCTCTGGGCACTTGCCGAAAAAGAGCCAGCGCGCCCGCCGCCCACGCCGGCGCAGCGCCTCGGCGACAGCAAAGGTCACTTCAAGGTGGTAGCGTGGAATAGTGCCGTGATAGACGAGATCAAATGGCGCCTCATCGTCGGGAGGCGGCTGTTGCAAAAACAGATCGAGGTGCGGAAAATTGTGGATAGTCACCACCCGGCGCGCGCCAAACCGGCGCAGATAGAGATCGGCCACACCGTGATCGGCGGTAACGATGGCATCAAACGAGCGCGCCGCCAAACGCTCCATCGCCGCCATACCCAACTCTAATCCGCGGCGCAGGAATGGTTGCAGATGGCGTTTTTGCCGGATGTACGCAGTATTATTCTCGTGGCAATCAAACACGACGCGCGCCTGCGTCGTCGCTTTGAGCCAAAGACCAAGCGGGATCAACTCCGGATCGTGCAGGTGATAGAGATCGGCCTGCAACTGGCGGGCCAACGCTGCCGCTCGCCGCAATCGCTGCCACCTGCGCTTAAGCGCCAACCCCAACCGTTGATCAGCCGGCGCGCCCACGCTGTGCAAATGCACTCCTTGCCGCTCAAGCTCAGTGACGGGCAACGGTGCCAGCAGATGCGTCTCGTAACCGGCTGCCGCTGCACTCGCACACTCGCGGTAGAAGATACGCTGATCAAACGGCTGATGCACGGTCGAGATATGCACAATCCGGCGGGCAGCGGTCAGAGACCGCTCAACCGAGCGCGCAGCCGTTCGGGTAGTAGCGGTACGACCGGATAAATTAGAGTGCGGTTGAGCCATCGCATCCCCCCAAAGATGGCCTCGTACAGACGCAATTCCCATGGCGAATAGACCGTTGCTAGCGCGCGCGCGCGCTCGGCATCACGGCGTGGCGAGGTCTTGGTACTGATCCCACCGCCATCGAAGATGGCAACTTCCTTCGCCAGATGGACATAGCACACCTGCCGGCGCAGGATCATATCGAGCAGATAGGCGTAATCGGCCAGAATGCGGTAATCGGTGGCAAACGGCTGCGCGGCATAAATAGCGCGCCGCACAAACCAGACCTGATGGCAGATCATCTTGCGGTAGAGCCAGAAGCGGTTGAGGCGATCAGGGTAGCGGATCAGCCGGCCCTCACCAGCGCGCCCCGTGCCGAGATGGGGATGGTCAACAAACGAGCGAACATCGCCGTACAGAAAATCAGGTTCGCCATGTTGGGCGAGCGCGGTAGCCACCGCCGACAACACATCGGGGCCGGCAAACCGATCTCCCGCATTGAGAAAGCAGATGTAACGCCCACGGGCGTAAGCGACCGCTTGGTTCATGGCATCGTAGATGCCGGTATCGGGCGAGACAATCACCCGCACCCCCAACGCCCGCAACCGTTCGGGAGTGCCATCGGTCGAACCGCCATCTTTGACCAGATACTCAACATCGGCGAAATCTTGAGCCAACACGCTGCGCGCCGTCTGTTCGGCATCGGCAGCGCAATTGAGCGTGACCGTAATAATGCTGAAGAGCGGTTGATTCACGTAGCGTCTCCCGATTGAAGCGATTGCTGATAGCGAGCAAGCTGCTCTTGATAACGCCGGCGGTGCTCTGGGATAAACTTGCGCTGCACTGCGGGCGGCAACCGTTTCACTAACGCCGGCGGCGTCTGTTCACGCACCAATTGGATCACGCGCGCCCGCGGTCGCCACCAGATCAGATAGAGCAGATACTCGCGCCATGCCCGCAGCCGTTCGCGCCGGCTCGCGGCCTGCACCATCTGCGCATAGCGCGGATCGGCGAGCAAACGCTCAATGTCATCGGTGTGGCGCATGTCAACGGCTATTCTTCCGGCGGCAATATCGGCGCGCAGATCGAGTATGGGTTGCGGATGTTGGCCGGTAAAACGGGCCAGCCAATTTTGAGTGCCATACTGATCCATAATCCGCAGGCCATTATGCAGATTGACTTCGTGCAACAAATCGAGGTTCTTCCGCAGACGCTCCCGTTCTCGCGCCCAAGGCTGGTTTTGATAATACGCGCCCTTGCGCGCGAACTGATGCGGAAAAACCATAAAGTAGTGATACATCCGCACCCCGAAGGCATCGGCATGGCGAATACGCCGGCGGGTCACATCACGCCCGCGCTCATCCACAATTGTAGGAGGGCGATGGCTATCGTAGCGGTAGCCCGCGCGCCACCGAAACACGCGCCGGTAACGACCCCACGGCTCGCCTTGGTATTGGCGGTGCCAGAACAATCCACCGTCGGTGAGATAATCGAATCCGCCCCAGAAGTGGTAGGCCGAAAAACAGAGACAAGTTGTATCGGGATGTTGAGCCAAAAAAGCAGCCACCTTCGCTATATCATCCGAGTGGTAAAACTCATCAACATCGATCTGCCACAACCAATCACCGGTCGCCCGCTCAGCATAGGCCCGGCTCTGCTCGTCCTTTTCACCCGGCCAGAAGCCATTCGGATGGCCGCACATCTCGGCGGTGACAATGATCAGCTTATTATCAGGATCCTCTTCTGCCTTGAAGCGATGAAGGGTCTGCAAGGTGCCATCGATTGAGTGGCCATCAGGCGTAGCAGCATGGGCTGCGCGCGGGCTAGCGCCCTCGGCGACAATGATCTGATGCGCGAACGGATAGATCGCGCGCAGGTTGTAGCGCAAAAACGGCTCGCCATTGAGCACAATCATGCCGAAGGTGATGCGAGGTATAGCCTTCATTGCTGAACACCTACTCGAACCATGCGCACCCGCACCCGCGGCGGCACCGGCAATGGTTGCCGGGCCGGCGCTGTCACTACGCCGGTGCTCAGCGCCCAGACAGCCCAGAGCGGCCAGTGCAAGTGGGCGGTTGCCATTGTATTGCCCGAGGCTTGGCCATGCACCATCGCGAAGACAAACAGGGCAAAGAAGGCCACCCGCCACACTGCGCGATCATCGGCGGGAGTCTGCGCCCACACCGCCGGCAGACGGCGCACCGCCCAAATCAAATAGCCAAGGAAAAAGACCATCCCGATCAAACCCTGATCGGCCAGTGTCCCGATCAACACATTGTGCGACCAGAGTTTGTACTCGAAACCCCAGCCCCATACCGGCGAGGCGAGGAAGTAATCCCAGCCAATCTGCCATAAACCGCCGCGGTCTTCAAAGATGTTGAACGACTCCTCTAAACCGCTCTCACCCTCGCGCACCACGAGATGCGGCGCCACTTGATACAGCAAAACAACCACAATCACGATTGCCGCCATTGCCAGCGGCACGCGCCGCAGCTTCTTGCCGGCGCGGCTTAGCGCCCAACCAAAGATGAGCAACGCCGCAACCCCCGCTCCACTCAACGACTGGCGCGCCCCGGTGAGAAAGACGCCATAGCCGCACCAGAGCGCCAACGCTAAGATGAACGCCATTGACCACAACCGGCGCGCTTGCAAAAAGAGGCCAATCCCCAACAGGAAGGCAATACTCAGGTGGTGCGAAAAATGGTTATACTCCCGAATGCCGAGATTGCGATACGGGAGCGAAGACAGGCCGGGATCGCTCAGCAGATAGCCTAGGGGCACCTCGATAAAGCGCAAGGCGGCATACAGGCCATACGCGCTGGTTAACAGATAAGCGATAGCGAAACGCCGCGCTGTCTGCGCGTCACGGATTGCGATCAAGGCCGCGAGCGAACCGATAATAATGAAGAGCAACAATGGGCGGGCGATCGACATCTTATCGCGCAGCTCGAACTGGAAGAGCACACACAACGCCCATGCCCACCACAACCCCATCCATGGCACGATCCACGAATCGCTGCTGGGGAAGAGCTGGCGAGTGGTGAAATCGAGCCGGTTTGGCAATAACGACCACGGTCGCACCACGTGCAGATACCGGATCAGGGATAGCACAATCGTGGCTAAGAGCGGCCATGTCGCGGCGCTCGGCCCGACAAACACCGTGCGCGTCCATAGCGACACCGATAAATAGATCGCCAACGGAATCTCAGGCCGTCCCCGCCAGACTGCGTACAGACAGATCAGGCCGAGAACGGCTAGTTCTAAGGGATTGAGAATAATAGGCCCGGTAGCGATCATAGGGTCGCCTAACTAGCATTCAATGCCATACGCGCGATACAGCCGATTGCGGAGGCTGGCATGCTTTTGCCACAGCCACCAGAGCATCCGTAAGCCGGCAAACTGATGGAGGCCAATCGGTCGCCGGTAACGACGTTGCAACAGCGCATGTTCACGCTGCCAGACCTTTTGGAGGGTAGCCGTCTTGGCATCGTCGTGCAGGCGAAAATCGCCCAATGGCGGCCCCGGAATGCGCCGGCTTGGCCCGGCGGCGCTCAGGCGAATGAAGAGATCGCGATCCATGCAGAAGCGCAAGTTGCGATCAACCCCGCCGACGTGTTCATAAACGCTGCGCCGCCAGAAACAGCCTTGTTGCGGCCAACGATGCACACCGAGCAGGGCGGTGAGAGTCGCATTTGGCGGCAGGGCAAAGATCCGCGCCGTTACCCGGCCATTAGCGTCAATAAAATTGACATCGCCGTTGGCAAAGGCCAGCCAAGGCCGGGCAGCGAAGAAGCGACCAACCCGCTGCAACGCTCCCGGCTGCAAGCGATCGTCAGAATTGATCCACGCTAGAATCTCGCCGGTAGCGCGAGCAAAGCCATCGGCCAGCGCCGCCGATTGCCCGCCATCAGGTTGCGATTGCCAATAACTCAGCCATGGCGCGTAACGCCGGATGATCTCGGCGCTGCCATCGCGGCTGCCGCCATCCATCACGATGTACTCAAGGTTAGGATAGCCCTGCAACAGCACCGAGCGGATCGCTTCTTCGAGGTATTGCGCCTGCTGGTATGAGGGCGTCACAATCGTGATGCGCGGCCATGGCCGGCCATCGGGCAACGTTGGCGCAGCCGGCGGGGTAGCTTGCGTCCACGGCCATCCCTGCCGATCGGGTGGCGGCGGCGGGAGATCGGTTATTGCCGGCATCGCTGGAATCATCGTTGTCATGCTAGACTACCTCACCAACGGCACGCATGGCTACGGACGATTCGCGATTGGCGCGATACCACTCGATGGTCGCCCGCAACCCATCGGTAAAGGTCGTTTCGGCGCGAAAGCCAAACCGCTCCCACGCGCGCGACACATCGAGCTTGCGGCGCGGCTGGCCATTCGGCTTCGTCGTATCCCACACAATCCGCCCGCGAAAACCGGTCAGATCGGCGATCAATGTCACTAGATCGCGGATGCTGATTTCATAACTACTGCCAATATTGACCGGATCAGGATCGTTGTAGCGTTCGGCAGCCAACAGAATCCCTTCGGCAGCATCGGCAGCATAGATAAACTCGCGGGTTGGCGAGCCATCACCCCAGACCACAATCTCATCGGCGCCACGTTCACCGGCTTCTATACACTTCCGAATCAGCGCCGGGATCACATGCGAGGTCTCAAGATCGAAGTTATCGCGCGGCCCATAGAGATTGACCGGCAGCAGGAAGATCGAATTAAAGCCGTACTGTTGGCGATACGCCTCACCCTGCACCAAGAGCATCTTCTTGGCCAAGCCATAGGGCGCGTTTGTCTCTTCGGGATAGCCGTTCCAAAGATCATCCTCTTTGAAGGGCACCGGCGTGTACTTTGGGTAGGCGCAAACTGTGCCGATAGTGACAAACTTGCTCACCCCGAAACGCCAACTCTCGTGCAGCAACTGCACGCCCATCATAAGGTTATCGTAGAAAAACTCGGCGGGATGATCGCGATTCGCGCCGATACCCCCTACTCGCGCCGCCATGTGAATAACGATATCGGGGCGCGCATCGAACAACAACTGGCGGATTGCGTCCCCGTGGCGCAGATCGTAATCGCGCGAGCGGGGCACAAACACGCTACCGGCGCCGCGTTCGTGCAGCTTCTCAACCACATACGAACCGAGGAAACCAGCGCCACCGGTAACGACCACGCGCTTGTCTTGCCAAAACTGGCGGCTATCAGGCCACTGTTGCGCATTGAGCTGCATAGAATCCTCGCTAGAGCAATATGTTGCCGGTGCGGGCGCAGCGTGGTGTACACGCTACTGGACGATGAACTGAGCGTTGCGATATTGGCTGTTGAGGGCGTCTTTAATGACGCCATTCAACAACACATCGGCCACCTCGCGGATCCCTTGTTCGACGCTAATGCGCGGGCGGAAGCCGAGCCGCTGGCGGATTTTGGCAAATGAGACGCGAATGTCACGCATATCGCCACCGAAGGTAAGGTCTTTGTATTCGACGACGGTGCCCTCGACGTAGCGCTGCACCAACGCGACAATCTCGTCTTTGGTGTAGTTGCCTTCGTCACCGCCAACATTGAAGATCTCGCGGTTGACGATATCTGGCGCTGCGGTCAGGCCAAGCAGGATGGCATCGCAAACATCGCGCACATGCACG
>JANWYE010000140.1 GCA_025057175.1 Chloroflexus sp.
GGGCAAACGATTCGCAGCATTTGCGAGAATTTTTGGGTAAAGGCAGCTCACCCCCGTCCCCGCTCCCGCTGGCGCGGCGCGGGGCGCTGTTTGGATTCAGACCAGTGCATAGCGTTTCCACCCCGTGGTGCGATCCTCTGCCCCCCTCCCAGCCTCCCCCCGCTGGGGGGAGGAGTATGCTCTCCCTCCCCCGGAGGGGGAGGGCCGGGGTGGGGGCCGACTCCCCACGCGGGCGCGGGGCGCCGCTTGAATTGCGCTTCCACCCCGTAGTGCGACCCTCTGCCCCCTCCCAGCCTCCCCCTGCTGGGGGGGAGGGGTGCGTCCTCCCTCCCCCGGAGGGGGAGGGCCGGGGTGGGGGCTGGTACCCCTCTCTCCCGCTGGCGCGGGCGCGGGGCGCTGCTTGGATGTAGACCAGTGCGTATGGCTCTCGGCACGCAGGTAGGCTATGCTATGCCCAGCGGAGCCGATAGCAGCGGGACACGGATGCACACGGGACGGTGGGGGTAGAAACCGGCCAAGCCGTGCCCGCCCGCCGCGATCTGCACGCATCTGGAGCTTACCCCATCTCCCGATAGCCCATGTCGTCGTTGCGGCAGCACGCCCTAACAGGCTGTTGTTCAAGCCCTATCTGCGCCATTAGAATAGCTCGCATAGCCGTATCCATGCCACTACGTAGGCCGGTTGTTCCTTTTTTACACCGTGTGGCGAGGTGTTTACGCTAGATCTTGGTGGATTTGGGTCGAGTGCGCTATACTGTATGCCTATCAGTCTTGCACTTCGCCAAGCGAATACCGTCGCGGTGACCCGCTAGCCCGGATGCTAGGGCGTAAAGGTGGAAGCTGGTGCAAGTCCAGCGCTGTGCCGCAACTGTAACCGGCTATCATTGGCCGGAAGCCAGGACGCCTGCCGCGACGCTGCTGTTCAACCCTTCTCGAGCTAAGGAGGTCGAACATGCCCCGCGCGCCATGAACGCGCTCTCGCGTGCTGGTCTGGATCATGTTGCCCCGGTCTCTGGAAGGAGGCCGGGGTTTTTGTTGACGATGCGAGGGCGCTATGCTTCATTTGTTCAATGTTTCGGTCTATTCAACCCATATCGATCTCTTCGCAGGTGATTGGAAAGCCGTGGCTGCGTTCGCTGCCCAGCAGGGGTTCGATGGTATCGAATTGTTAATCGGCGTCGATCCGTTGCCTGATCTGCCATCCGGCTTGGTATGCGGCGTCCACTTGCCTTACTGGATCCGTTGGATTGAGATTTGGCGTGATGGTCCCGCTGCGGCCATTCCTGCGGATGAGCGAGCATTCCTCGCCGGTGGCGCTCGTGACGCGGCGGATATGGTTGCGCTCCAACACGAGTGGTGGCAACGCGCCGCGCGCCTGCAGGCGCAGTATGCGGTCTTTCACGTCAGCCATGTGACGATGGCTGAGACCTTTACCCGCTACTACAGCTTCAGCGCTGAGGAGGTGGTCAGTGCCGCTATTGAACTCCTCAATGCGACGGCTGCGAGTTTTCCTCATGGCGAGCCGCCGGTGCGGTTGTGGCTAGAGAATCTCTGGTGGCCCGGCCTGACCTTTACCGATCCGGATCTGGCAGACCGATTTGTTGCTGAGTTGCGTTTCACCAATTGGGCGTTTGTGCTTGATACGGGCCATCTGATCAATAGCGATCCATCTGTCACTGATGAGGAGGTTGCGATTGATCTGGTGTTAGCCCGGATCGCCGCCCTACCTAGCCGGGTACGCGAACGCATCGAAGGCATTCACCTGAATTTGAGCCTGTCGGGCGCGTATCAGCGCGCAGCTCAGGCAGCCGGATTACCCGATCGGTTCGCTGCTTTGCCGGTAGCTGAACAGTTTGCCCTTGCTCGCGACCACGTGGCCCAGATCGATCAGCATCGCCCATTTACTTCGCCGCGTTGCCGAGAGATCGTGGCTGCCACGCGCCCGCGGGTTGTTGTGCATGAGCTACTAGCGCGAACGCGCGCTGAATTGGAGCAGAGTTTGCGGCTGCAATGTCGAGCGCTGGATCGATGAGGTCGCGTCTCAAGAATGACAGTGACGATGAATAACGAAAGGAGCGACGCTATGTTGCAGTGTGATGTGCGTGATATTCGGGCCGAACTGCGCGGGCTTGAGCAACGGCTCGCGCGCTATTACTGCGATTTTGCCGAGCTGGTTAACCAATCACCGTGTCTCGCCCTGAGCTATCTGGAACGGATTGCGCACGATCGGGCGCGTCTGTTGCACTTGACATTGCTAGCGCATGGGTTGGGAACCGATTATGAGCGCTGGGTGCAGGCTTCAATGGATGAGCGGATGTGCCAGATGGGGTTTTGCCGGATTTCGCGACGGCGGCTGCTGTATGTGCGCCGTGCAGCAACAGGATTGGAGCTGTCTGACATCTTTGCCACTATTCAGCTTGATGTATCCGATCTGAATGGAATTATGACAAGCATTCGTCAATAGCGATAGGAAAGAGATATGCGCGTTGTCTCGCTTGTACCGCCGGCGACGGAGATTATTTGTCGCCTCGGTTTGGCCGATCTGTTGGTAGGAGTCTCGCACCTCTGCGATTTCCCGGCTGAGGTGGTCGCTAGCTTGCCGCGCGTAACCCGCTCGGCTATCCCCACCGATTTGTTGGCGACAGAATTAGACTGGGTGTTGTCTACTCGTCTTCGCCGGGGTGATAGCCTCTTCACCCTTGATGAAGCTGCCCTCATATCCCTAGCACCGGATCTGATCATCACTCAGGATCTGTGCGATCCCGGTGTGGCGTCGTTTGATGATGTATGTGTGCTTGCCAAGCGCTTGCCGGGCAATAGCCAGATCGTTTCGCTCACTATGCCCGATTGTGATGACACGGATTACGATGTCATGACTATCGCTGAGGCAATCGGCTATCCCGAACGAGGCCGGCGTTTGCGTGATCAGATTCGAACGCGGCTGGCGCGGGTACAGATGACTATTGCCGGGCGTCCGCGCCCGAAAGTGGTTACGTTGGAATGGCTCGACCCGCCATATACGGCCGGACGTTTGGCGGCAGAGATTGTCCGGATGGCCGGTGGCAATGAGCTGCTCAGCCGGGCAGATGGGCATTCGGTTCCCGTGAGCTGGCAGCAGATCCATGCCGTGCAGCCCGATGTGATCGTGTTGCTGTTAGCCGGGCATTCGGCTCAAGCTGCCGAGCGCTGCTGGAAGACCTGCCAACTGCCGCGTGAGTGGCGCGCGATCCCGGCCATTCGAGAGCAGCGCGTCTATACGCTTGATGCGCGCCCACTCAGCCTGCGCCCGTCAGCCCGGATGGTCGATCGGATCGAACAGATGGCCTACCTCTTGCATCCAACCTGTTTCAAGGAGCAATGCCATGCTTAAGTCGCACCGCACCGAAACACGCATGGTCTTCCCGATTTTTCCTGCCGACACCAATCATTACGGCACACTCTTCGGCGGGCAAGCAGTAGCTTGGATCGATCAGGCAGCGTTTGTTTGTGCGACCCGCTGGTGCCGGCGCAAGGTTGTGACCGTTCACTTGAGTGAGGTCAACTTTCGTCACCCAGTGCGTGAGGGATCAATTGTAGAACTGATCGCGCGGCTCGTCCGTACCGGGCGCAGCTCGATGCATATCTCGGTTGAAATGTGGTGGGAACCGATGGATCACGGGGGCGGGTATTGGCTTGCCAAGCCGAGTGTGTATTGGTGGCAATTGGTGACGATGGGAAGCCGGTAGCGGTGCCGCCGTTGGAATCGGCGGCGCCGGAAGAATGAGCAGCTAGCACGCCTTAGACAAAAGCTTAGGAGGAGTGAGCCATTGCACCGGTGAATAGCCTAAAGCAAGAGGGCAACCATGCAATGGCCTTGTTGAATGTGGTCAAGAGAAGAGTTCGCATGCCGAGAGGGCCATTGTGGCAAACTACTGCGGCTAGCGAGATTGGCGCTAGATAAGCTAGCGTGAAATGTTGGCGTGCCATAATGAGCGTCGGTCGCGTCTATGCGGCCGGCGCTGTGTTTGTGGGTAGGATGGCAGAGCACTCCCGGATGGTTGCCGGAATTTATCGGAAAGTAATACGCGATCAACTCTACATCTGATTAATTAGTTATATTATTTTTGCATAAATTATTAGATATAAAAATAAAAGTTTATTTTTGGTTTATTTGATATTTTATTCACTGATTTTATGGGCGCGAGTTGCCATAACTAGTCAGCACCAATGCTGGGCCGGCGCAGCGTTGCGTTCCTCTTGCTCGCGTTCAGTACTTCGCTCCCTATTGCCGCTCTGCAATACGCCGGATGGGATGATGCGCCCTGTTGCGATGCGTGGGGGAGGTGACGCATGCGGACAGTGCGGGGGGTGGGTGTACTGATTCTGGTCGCGCTGGCGCTCAGCGGTTCGTTATTTGGCAGCAATCCGCGTGGTTCGGTCGCTGTTGCGCAGGATAGCTTTCTTGACCAGTTAGCTCAAGATACATGGGCCTATCTGCGCGCCGAGCAGACGACCGCTCATCATCTTCCCTACAGTTGGTGGTCGCCTACGATCTCCGGCGGCGATTACGCCAATCCGGCTGAAATCGGTTTGTATGCGCTGGCATGGGTGGCGGCGTACGACCTCGCCCGCCCGTGGAGTCCCACGTGGCGCGAAACGGAAGCCGAGGTGAGCGCAATTCTCGATCAATTGCGCGCTTGGCAGACCGGTGCGCAAACTTACCAGCCGCACGGCCCTAACGCTTACCGTCACAGCGTCTTTTATCAATGGTACTGGATTGCGTGGAACCCGCCAGTAGTGGGGGCCAACACTGGCGATAACCATCTCGTACCTTCGGTAGATAACGCTTGGCTAGCAGCGGCGCTGATGACGATCCGCGAGTACGCCGCAGCGCATGGTCATGTTGCGCTGGCGCAAAAGGCCGCTGCGATCGTAGACGATATGGATTTTACCCTCTGGTATAACCCGGCGACGCATCGCTTCTACTGGGGTGCGGTTGAGAACCCGCAGGGTGGCACTGAAGCGGATTACATTTCCAATGAGAATCGCATCATTAATTTCGTTGCTCGCGCATTAGGCCATCTGAGTGCCGATGAGTTTCGGCTAAGCATCGCGGCGCTTGAAGGACCGACGGGAAGCTTTGGCGGTATCACCGTGGCGCAGATGGCGTGGGACGGTTCGTACTTTACGTATGCGGCGCCGGCATTGTTTGTGCGAGAAGTGGGCACCGACTATGGCCGGGACACCTTGCTCCCGGCGACTCAAGCGCAGATAGCCTATGCCCGTGAGCAAGGGTATGTGGCGTGGGGGTTATCTGACTGTTTTGATGTGGGTGGGGGCGGGTATGTGCAACAAGGCGCGCCACCGGCGGCGCGCCCTACCGCGCTGGAGGAGCGACCGGGGCTAGTGACGCCCCACGCAGCCGGTCTCGCCCTCATCACTCCGCTGGCTACCGAGGCGATAACGACCTTGCAGGAACTGGCTACCACTTTCCCATGCGCATATACACCTACCTTCGGCTTCCGCGACTCGGTAATGGCGCATCCCGATGCCCCTGCCTACGGCCAGTGCAGCGCGCGCTACAGCGCGTTGGCGCAGGAATGGTTGTTTTTGGGGCTGGTTAATCATCTGAACGGGTTTGTCTGGCACTACTTCTACCGCAATCCCGGCGTGGTGCTGGCCCACTACGAGATGTATGGCGGAGGGCAGGTGTACGTGCCGTTGGTGATTGGGCGTGGCGGGTAAGAGTGACACGCATCGGCAGTGGTAAGGATGGCTATTCGCTGCAATGTTTGGTAGATCAGCCCGCACAACTTGCGCTGCGCGGCGCAGCATGTGTGGCGCCATCTTCACACGAAAGGAGGTGGGTGATGAACCGCAATATTCGCTCGCCGATAGTGGGTGTTGCTATGCTCGTCATAGCGCTTGTACTGTTCCACGCCATCACCGTTGCAGCGCCTCGCGCACCTGTCACGGTGGGGCTGGGGAACCCGCCCAATCCGGCCACCGTCGCGCCACATCCCCTCCTAAGCGACATCCGCATTCGTCGCGCCCTTGCCTACTGCACCGACCGGATTGCCCTGATTGGTTCGGTCTACCCCTTCTTGACCACTGCCCAGCGGCAGGAGTTGCTGATGAACACCTTCCTGCCTCCCGATCACTGGGCCTACCACGCGCCGCCGCCGGAGTACACATATCCGTTTGACCCAGCTAGGGGCCGGCAACTGCTTGAGGAAGCCGGCTGGAACCTAACCTCCGGCGCGACCTATCGCACCAACGCTGCCGGCGACGAATTGGCGCTGACCCTTACGACAACCAATGCGCAATTCCGCCAGATATGGGCAGCGGCACTCGAAGCGCAGTGGCGTGACCATTGCGGCATCCGACTTGTGCGCGAGCATACTACAGCTTCGATCTGGTTTGGTTCCGCAAGCGGTTTAAGTCGCCGCGATTTTGAGCTAGGTGCGTTTGCTTGGGTAGGTCAGACTGATCCCGGTGGCCGAACGTTGTACGCTTGCGATCAGATCCCCACGGCGGCTAATGGCTGGATTGGGCAGAACTATATGGGGTGGTGCAACCCTACCGCTAGCGCCGCGATTATCGCTGCTAACAGCACCCTCTTGCGCCACGAGCGCATCAACCACTACGCCATCGTCCAAACCGAATTTGCAAGGGATATGGTCTCGCTGCCGTTGTTTAGCCGCTTGGCGAGTTTGGCGTGGAGCCGGCACGTGACCGGTATAACCGCTAGCGCCACCGGCTATACGCTCGCCGGCGCAGCTCAGTGGGAACGCGATGATGGCGGCGATGCTATTGTGGTGGGGTTTACCCAGCAGCCGGACACCCTCTTTGAGCGGGTCTCGTCGCAATGGGTGGCGCGTGAAGCAGCACTGTTGGCCAAAGGCGCATACTACACCGAGTATGACTACGACTACCAACCGGTCTTGCAAGATGGTCTGAGCACGATCGAAGCGGGTCTGGCCCAAAACGCGACAGTGACGGTCACGGCGGGTGACCGAGTCGTAAACAGCCTCGGCGAGGCAGTGACGCTGGCTGCCGGTGAGAGGGTAATTGACGCCAATGGCAACTACGTGACGTATAGTGGCGCTGGCCCGCTGGCGATGAAACAACTGACCGTTCGCTACCGGCTGCGGAACTACCGATGGAGCGATGGTGTCGCCGGTTCATTAGCGGATATTCAGTTGGGAGTACGGGCTGAGTGCGCGATGGCCGCAAGTTGGCAACGATCCTATATCTGCAACGCGATCCATCAGACCACGTTCGGCCCCGGTCTTGAATACACCGTGACCTACCTGCCCGGCTATCAAAACCCGGCATACCATCTGCTGCCGTTTGGCATCTACCCAGCGCATCAGGTGCTGAGCGATGGCCGGGTGCTAGCCGATGTGCCGGCGCGCGAGTGGCCGGCGCTGCCGGAAATTGCCGAGCGCCCATTGAGTTTTGGCCCCTATATGCTGGCAGAGTGGGTGCGGGGCGATCACATGACATTTGTCGCCAACCCTTACCACACGCCAGCGCCCAAAACACCCCGGCTTGTGATCCGGTTCTTGCCGTCTTCAGATGCGGCGCTCGATGCGCTTCTCAACGGCGAGATTGATGTGCTGCCGTGGTTCACCTATTTCCCTGACCAGCGCCTTGCCGACGCAGCCGCGGCGGGGCAGATCAACGCAGCGTGGCCTCCATCCCCCACGTGGGAACATATCGACATGAATCTCGACCGCTATACCGGTGTGGTTGCGCGGCCAGTTCCACCCACCGGTGGCGTCATCGCTACCGATCTGAATACTGCTATCACCGTGCCGGCCGGCGCTGTGACCACGACAACCACCTTTGTCTACAACCACAACGCGATACCGGCCCAGCCCTTCACCGGGGCAGCGACAGCCGTGAGCGGCTTTTCGTTGCAAGCATTTACCGCCAGCGGCCAGCCAGTGACCCAGTTTGTCGCTCCGATCACCATCCAAATCGACTATACGGATGAGGAACTTGCCGCGCGGTCGATCCCAGAAGACAGCCTGAATGTGGCCTACTGGGATGGCAGCGCGTGGCGCAATCTGTTGCCGTGTGCTGGGTGCAGCCACGATCTGGTTGCCAACCGGATCACTGTTATGCTCGATCACCTGACCGAGTTTGCGCTCACGGGAGTGGTCGAGCGCGCGCGGCTCTATTTGCCGCTGCTGCACCGGTAGCCGGCGCGAACTGCTGCCCAGCCTGCACTGCGGGCTGGGCAGCGGCGGCTGACTATGATCAATACATTGCTGGGTCAGCATCGGCAAAAGTAAAAAAACAGATGGTTACGGCTCTGGTTGAGCGTGCGGCAGTCAGACAGCCACACGCTATGGAGCTGATCTGCGGGCTGGCATCCTTGCTTCTTCGCCGAGAAGGACGTGACGAGATTACAGTGGCAAAGGAAGGGAATATGTCTAGAGAAAACCTGACAGATACACTGATTAAACTGAGTGGCGTTTTGGGCTTCTTTACGGCGTTGGTCTCGTTCGTGCTCCAAATCAGCGGCTGGCTGCATGATCCTGAAACGCTCCACATGGTTTCAGGGGTGGCTTTTGCAGTGTACTTCGGATGCACTCTTTGGTTTGCGTTCAAAGCCCAGCATGTCAGCTTACGGTGGCGATGGATCAGCTTGGCAGTGCTCTATGCGGCAACGATATTCTATTTTACTTGGGTCGGTACATGGTTGGTAGCGCCTGCCGCCAAGCCGATCGTCGTTGATGACATGACGGGTATCTCTGTGTGGAGCATTGCTAAACACACCGGAGCGCTGCTGACCATACACAGAGTGACAGACCCTGAGAACGAAACTCATGCCATTCAGCTCGATTACACGCTGGCAAAGGGTAGCTGGGTAGCCATGTATCGTGAAATCAGTTCAGCGGCTCTGGCCGGCACGCGAGCAGTCGGATTTTCGTTTAAGGGGAGCGGCGCTCCCAATACCCTTGAATTCAAACTCTTTCGCAAACCAGACCAACACGGTAAGAGCGCTATCTTTGGCGTGCTCTGGAATAGCGTAACGAACACTGACGATTGGCGGTATGTAGAGGTTCCCTATAGCCTGTTCGTGTGTTGGCTTGGCACCGGTTGTAAGCCGGGTGAAGTTATCAGGCCGGAAGATGTCTGGAAGATTGATATTGCCATTTCCAACCGTGATCACGACACGCCGGGTCAGGGAACGCTTCTAGTTGGCCCTATTGTGGGTATTCCATAACGATACAAGCATGGTTGTTGACAGAGGATATGGATCTGAAAGGTTTCGATCGGTTCAGAATGCCGGAGGATGTGGGATGGCCGTAAGCGACATGTGAGTAGTGTCTGCTTACTTTTGTACCGTGGCAGGCGGGGCCGCCGTTTAATCACGTCGCGCTGGTCGTCAAGCGACGACAGCTCTTCTCGTCGTTGCACGGGGACGTAGCTCTCGCATCAATCTCTTCCGAGTGCGGGAGCTGTAACCTGAGAGGCACGAATTGCCGGCGGCATGATGCTTGGCTTTATTGACACCTCTTTACACCGCCCGCCATATCGGCTAAGATGGTGGCTGACCGCCATGCCGTGCCCTGCGCAATGATGCGCGCTTGTCGTTACCACTCCTAGCTTGCCCCACCGATTACGAAACGCAAGCGCTTCGCGAAAGGGTGAAACGATGGTGCGACGGATTGGCTGGCTGGTCTTGTTCATGGTGCTCAATGGGATTGCGCTAGCTAATCCCGGCTGGCCGTGGCTCGCC
>JANWYE010000141.1 GCA_025057175.1 Chloroflexus sp.
CGTAGCGAGGAAGCGATCGGCGGTTGCACCATCGGCAATGCGGTGATCGAACGTGAACGAGAGGTAGCAGAGCGGGCGGATGGCGATTGCGTCAAGGCCGTTTTGGGTAATCACTACCGGACGCTTGACCACCGCGCCGATGCCAAGAATGCCGGCTTGGGGTTGGTTGATGATCGGCGTTGCAAACAGGCTGCCGGTAACGCCGTGGTTGGTAATAGTGAAGGTGCCGCCGTGGGTCTCTTCGGGGCGTAGCCGTTTGGTGCGCGCGCGTTCGGCGAGATCGTTGACAGCGCGGGCCAGCCCTAGCAGATTCTTCTCGTCGGCGTCGGGAATGACCGGCACCAGCAAGCCTTCGTTGAGCGCCACTGCGATGCCGATGTTAATCCGGCGATGCATGATAATGCCCTGCTCGGTAAAGCTGCCGTTGAAGACCGGCACGGCTTGCAGGCCGGCTACGGTGGCCATCACGAAGTAAGGGGTGAGAGTCAGGCGTACACCTTGCCGGTTGAAGGCTTCTTGATGGGCGGCGCGGTGGGCCAGCACCCGGCTCAGATCAACTTCCATCACGGTGGTGACGTGCGGCGCGGTGCGCACCGAGCGGGCCATGTGCTCGGCGATGCTGCGGCGCATCGGTGTCAGCGGCACCAGTTCAGCGTCGGCGGGAATCTCGACCGGCGTGGGAGCGACTGCCGGAGCCGGGGCAACTGCCGGCGTGGGCGTGACTGCCGGCGCAGGGACGACTGCCGGCGTGGGCGCAGCCACAACCGGCGCGGGGGCGGCTGCCGGAGCAGGGGCGACTGCTGGCGTGGGCGCAGCCGGTTGCCGCTCGCGCTCGGCGAGGAAGCGCAGCACGTCTTGTTTGGTGATGCGCCCACCTTGCCCGCTGCCACGGATCTGAGCCGGATCGAGGTTGTGTTCGGCCAACAGCCGGGCCACCACCGGCGAGAGGTAAGAATTGCGGCCATCGGTGGCCGGCGGCGGTGCGACCGTTGCGGTTGCCGTAGCCGTCGCCACGACCGGCGTGGCGGCTGTCGTCACGACCGGGCTAGCCGCCGGCGCCGGCGCTGGCACTGCTGCCCCTGCCGGCGCTAACCGGGCAATCACCGTGCCAACTCGCACCGTCTCGCCTTCGGGGATGAGTATCTCGTGGAGGATTCCGGCTTCGGGGGCCGGCACCTCAGTGTCAACTTTATCGGTCACGACTTCCAGCAACGGCTCGTATTTCGCCACCGGCTCGCCGGGCCGCTTCAGCCAGCGCCCGACAGTGCCTTCGGTAACGCTCTCGCCGAGTTGGGGCATTTTGATGTCGATCATTGCTCTCACCTACCAGCAAATTGTGTGTTGAATGTCGCTTCGATTGTGGGAATGGTAATGCGTAAAACACGCCCTTCGCGCACAAGAAAAGAATGTGCATTATCGCTGCGCGTCCCACCAATCACTTACTCGTTTTCGTGCCTACGGTCAATACGCCGCCAACCGGCGCATCGCGGCGGCAATCGAAGCCGGCGATGGCATAAAGGCCGCTTCCAACGAATGGGCAAACGGCATTGCCGGCACATCCGGCCCGCCAATCCGCATCACCGGCCCGTCAAGATACTCGAAGGCATGCTCGGCGATGATCGCCGCCACTTCGCCGCCAAACCCGCCGAACAGATTGTCTTCGTGGACGATCAGCGCCTTGCCGGTGCGGCGCACGCTGGCAAGGATCGTTTCGGTGTCGAGCGGGCGCAGGGTGCGTAGATCGATCACCTCGACGCTCACCCCTTCAGCGGCCAGCGTTTGGGCCGCTTCGAGGCAGTAGTGCAGCATCAGACCGTAGGCAAACACTGAGATGTCTTCACCGGGGCGCTTGATGTCGGCGGGGCCAATCGGCACGCGGTAATCTTCTTCGGGCACGAACCCCTTGATCAAGCGATAGGTCTTCTTGTGTTCGAGGAAGAGCACCGGGTTGGGGTCTTCGATGGCGCTCTTGAGCAAGCCCTTAGCATCGTAAGGCGTTGATGGCGTAACCACCTTCAGGCCGGGCACATGGGCAAAGAAGGCTTCCACACTTTGGCTGTGATAGAGCGCGCCATGAATGCCGCCACCGTAGGGCACGCGGATGACTAGCGGCACTTCCCAGTCGCCATTGGAGCGATAGTGAATGCGAGCCGCCTCTTGCACGATCTGGTTAAAGGCGGGAGCAATAAAATCGGCGAATTGAATTTCGGCGATTGGCAGCATATCATTCATCGCTGCGCCGATGCATGCGCCAACAATCACGCTCTCGGCCA
Organism: Chloroflexus sp.; assembly: GCA_025057175.1. GTDB lineage: Bacteria > Chloroflexota > Chloroflexia > Chloroflexales > Chloroflexaceae > Chloroflexus. The sequence goes on from JANWYE010000141.1 coordinate 2,274, forward strand.
GCGGCGAGTCGATCACGCGCATAGGGCCATACTTGTCGTACAACCCCTCGGTTACGCGAAACACGCCGCCGCGCTTACCGACATCCTCACCGAAAATGAAGACGCGCGCATCGGCAGCCATCGCCTCGTCGAGACCCTGCCTGATCGCTTCAAGTAGATTCATCTCTGGCATAACATCCTCCGTAGAGAGTGATGGTTCCTCTATTTACAGGCTAGCATTCTTGGCAATGAACACCTTTAACGCAAAGACGCAGCGAACGCGAAGCGTGCAAGGTGTTTGCATAGTTGCCCCCAACTGCTTGCGCCATCCCTCTAAATTCCTCTACATCTTGAGCCGCACTGCCCGCCTTTACGTTAACGTCGCTGCCGAGGCGGCGCATAGACGTGGTCGTAGAGGGTTTCTGGTTCAGGCATCGGCGCGCGTTCGGCTTCTTCGGTCGCCTGATTGACAATGGCCGCTACCTCAGCGCGCATCTCGCGCTCTTCGGCCTCGCTGAGAATGCCATGCTCGCGCAGTTGAGCGACAAAGCGCACAATCGGGTCTTGATGACGCACCAACGCAATTTCGTGTGGCGGGCGGTAGGTGCGGTCGTTGTCGTCGCTTGAGTGGGCAGTCATGCGCACAACGCGGGCTTCGATCAGGGTCGGGCCATCGCCCCGACGAGCGCGCTCGACGGCGCGGCGGGTGACTTCGTAGACCGCCAGCACATCGGTGCCATCAACGCTAATGCCGGGAATGCCATAGGCCGGCCCGCGATCGGCTACGCTGGCCACTGCCATCTGCTGGCGTTGGTGAACGCTAATCGCGTATTCGTTGTTCTCGCACTGGAAAATAACCGGCAGCCGGTGAACGGCTGCCAGATTGAGCGCTTCGTGAAAATCGCCTTGGCTGGTGGTGCCCTCGCCAAAGGATACCCACGCTACCGCGTCGCCGCCTTTAATCTTTTCAGCAAGACCAATCCCCGCCGCGTGCGCAATCTGCGTTCCAACCGGCGATGATTGGGTGACAATCTTCAGGCGGCGACAACCGTAGTGGGCCGGCATCTGCCGGCCACCCGAACTCGGATCGGTGGCGCGGGCGAAGAGACCGAGCATCACTTCGGTTGGGGTCATCCCCATCACTAGCACGGTCGCTAGGCCGCGATAGTAGGGCAGGATAAAATCCTTGCCGCGACTAAGCGCAAACGCGGCGCCGACCTGCGCTGCTTCGTGGCCTTGGCAACTAATCACAAATGGCGCTTTGCCGGCCCGGTTGAGCACCCACATCCGTTCATCAAGCGCCCGCGCTAACATCATATACCGCAGCATATCGCGCAACGTGTGCGGCGGCAGATCGTGCCCAAATCCCGGACTGGCGCTGACTTCGTTGATTGAGACGGTCATCGGTACTACCTCCCTCTTATGTACGCGCCAATACCAAATTCCCGCCACGGTTCGCCGTAGCGGGGCGCGACAACGCAGGCGCACGCTCGTAGACGCTTACGTTCCGTCCCCATCGACGGCGATCGTGTCATTAGGCGATCATAAATAGTATAGCCGAAAATGCCGGTTTGCGGATGTGCCCCCTTCGTGGAGGCACATCGCCCCGGTACGTTACCCGCTGCCCGGCACCCGCGTCACCGTTCCCTCACCAACAGCGCCACCGGCCACCGCTGCAAGACGCCGGCCATCGCTAACCCCGGCCCCGCCGGATGATCGGCCACGGTCAAGCATTCATCGGTAAACACATTGCGGTAGCGCGTCCCCGGCGCGATGTCAGGCACCGGCAGCCATGTCTCACCCCACAGCTCGCCTACCGGCGGCGCTTCACGCCCCCCGCTGAGCCGAGCGGTGAGGCGGGGAGCGACGGCGAGCACCTCGCCGGCCTCGGCATGGCGACGAGCAAAGGCAATCACGTGATCGGCGGCCGGGCCGGCGGCGTATATCGGGAGATATGCGCCGGCTTGAAAGAGATCGGGCCGGTCGCGGCGGCAGGCAAGGGCAGTGGCGATGGTGTAGAGTTTGATCCGGCCATCGGCGGCGGTGGCTAGCAACTCCTCAGCCAATGCTAGCGCCCCACGCGCAGCCCGCTGCGCCTGTAGCTCGGCCAGCAATGCCGCCCGGCGCTGAAAGTCAACCGGTCGCCGATTGTCAGGATCGACCAGACTAACATCCCACAGTTCACACCCCTGATACAGATCGGGCACCCCCGGTGTTGCCAGTCGCACAAGGGTCTGAGTCAGACTGTTGAAGCGGCCAAAAAAAGCGATTCGCTTGGCAAACGCATCAAGGCTCTCGAGGAACCGGCGTGAGCGGCGCGGGTCAAGAATACCGGTCACGAAGCGTTGCACAGCAGCATCATACGCGGCATTGGGGTTGATCCAGCTCGTGTTTACCTTTGCCTCGCGGGTTGCCTTTTCCATGTAGGCCACCATCCGCTCGGTGAAACGAGGTAGTTGCTCCATGCCCTCCCACGCCCCAACCAGTGTCTGGTAGAGCAGATACTCGTCGTTACGGCTTGGCGCTATCCCACCCTCAATCTGGCTGCGCTTAGCGGCGTTAAGCCGGCTCCATTGCAAGACCTGCTTGCGCCATTCATCAGGCAATTCGCTCAGCACGCTGATGCGGGCGCGCACGTCTTCACTGCGTTTGGTATCGTGGGTGGAGGTCGTTACCATGCTGTGCGGCCAGCGCTGTTGTCGCTCGTAGGCCGCCTGATGCAGCTCGGCCACGTCGTTGCCGAAGAGTTCGGGGTGGCCGCCGACCTCATTGAGCGCGACCAAGCGGTTATAGACGTAGAAGGCCGTGTCTTCCACCCCCTTGGCCATGACCGGCCCGCTCAGTTGCTGAAACTTCATCACAAAGCGCACCACGTCATCGCGCACCTCTGGCGCAAAGTGATCAAGATTGCGCAAGAGCAGCGTCTCTTCGAGAAAGTCAAAGATTTGCGCTGCCGTGCGCGGGTTGCGCCGTTTCGCTTCACGCACTGCATAACGGATCGCCTGCTCGTCACGCTCGCTGACGCCGCCGCCGGCGCTGATATAGGTGCGGTAGACCGGCATGCCGGCAATCACCTCGCGAATGGCGAAGGTCAGACTGTTGAGGGTAAAGTCGCGGTAGCGGCGGGTGCGCTCGGCCAGCCGGTCGAGCAGATGGCTGAGCGTGTTGACTTCGCTGGCTAACGCGACCAGCATGATCTCTTTCTTTTTGCTGTTGACCAGATTGGCGAACGTTGGCTGCGGCCCGGCAAATTGGCTATACAAGCGGTTGAGCGCGCGCTGGCTGCTACGGTCGATCAGCGCGCCGCCGATCTGGTTGAGAAAATCGTAGCCGGTGGTGCCAGCGACGGCCCAATCGGCGGGCAATTGCTCGCCGTGGCTGAGGATCTTCTCGGCCACGACATACAGCGGCCAGCGCCGTTCGCCGCGCTCGGCCTGCGCCAATCGGGTCTGAATCTGTTGCTCGAGATCGGCGGGGGCGCTGCCGCCAAAGCGAACCGCTGCCGCATAGCGCAGATAGCTCTCTTGCAATTGGCGGAAGTAAGCCGCCGGTTGCCACAAACCGTCGGGGTGATCAATGCGAGCGCCGGTGGCAATTCCCTCAGCCAATAAGCGCAAGGTCAGATCGTGAGTCGCTTGCAACACCTCCGGCAATTCGACCCTGATCGCGGCCAGATCGTTGATGTCAAAAAAGCGGCGGTAGTTGATCTCTTCGGTCGCCACGCGCCAGAAGGCCAGCCGGTACGATTGGCGAGCAATCAAAGCATCAAGTAAGTCAAAACTTTTTGGATCAGCAGGATCGCCGTTATAATCGGCCAGCGCCTGCTCGATCATCCGGCGCACCGGCGCGCTAGCCGCCGCCAGCGTCGCAATCCGGCGCTTAACGACCTCCTTCTCGCGATTGCGCTCGATCACCCGCTCGGGCGCGGTCTCGTGGCGCGCCGGCAAGTAGCCGATTGCGGTGATGATGCTCTGCAACTCGATCGCGTCGGGGTGATCCGGCCCTAGTTCGCCGAGCAGATCATCGAGCCGGTGGGCGAGAATATCCGCATAACTGCGCGGGTTCAGCGGGAAGCGGTGCTCCCAGTAGCCCAAACTAAACCCGCCGTCTTCGTCGTAATACAAACGCAATTCGCCCCGTTCGAGAATCACGCCGTACTGATCACCGAGCACCGGCAACAAGACTTTGCCGTGCAATTCGGGCGGCACCGGATCCCAGTCAATGTCGAAGTAAGGGGCAAAGATCGAACTCGGCCCGTTTTCGAGCACGTCGCGCCACCAGTAGTTGCGCATGTCGCCAATGCCCATATGATTAGGCACGACATCGAGGATCAGGCCGAGGCGGTGCGCGCGCAGGGCCTCGGCAAGCTGGGCGAAGCCCTCAGCGCCGCCTAATTCGGGGTTGAGTTGAGAATGGTCAGTAATATCGTAGCCGTGGCGACTGCCGGCGCGGGGGGTCAGAATGGGTGAAACGTACAGGTCGCTAATGCCAAGATCGGCAAAATAGGAAACGAGTTTTGCGACATCGGTGAAGGTCAGATCAGCGTTCAGTTGCAGGCGATAGGTTGCGCGTGGAATGTGCGGTTCTACATCAATCATGGCTCTCCCGGCGGCAGACGAAAGCGTAGTTTCGCGCCAAGCGCGCGGAACAGCCGCACCCATGCATGGGCATCAGCGTACCCCTCGCTAGCTTCAGCCTTCATCTGCGGATAGACAGTCTGCAGCAATTCGTAGTAGACATTTTGGGCGTGCCACACATCGACCTCAAAGGGCAGGCTGCGGGCTAAACCGACCGCTGCGTCGAGCTGGGCCAACAGCGCGCGATCTTCAGGAGTGGACTGGAACGTCTCACTGATACGGCGGATGGTGCGCGATAAGGCGTAACTCAACCCCTCGGCATCGAGCGTCACGCCGGAACGTTTCGCCTCGCGCAGCAGGCTGTTGATGCGGTCGAAATCAAGCGGATCGGCCTCGAAGAGGCGGCGCAGTTCGGTGTTGATGGCAAACTCGGCGGCGATCTGAAACTCGCGCGGCACTGGCATGCCCATGCTGGCGAGAAAGCGCATCAGCGGGGCATGGTTTTCGTAAATCTGCCGGTAAGCGGCTTCGGCATCGGCCAGACTTGAGGTCAGGATGCGGTTGAGGATTTGGCGCTGCTCGTCACCAAAGAGCAGTTTGAGCGAATACTGCTCTTGGCCGAAATTGCGGTCAACCAAACGAATCACGCCGGGAATATCGGCCCGCAAGAAGAGTTCGCTTAGCTCTTCGATCAGTTGTTGGTAGGCCTGCTCATTCTGATATTCGCGCACACCGCCTGAGATGTTGTGGTCGCCGAGATGGAGCACGCCGAAGCTGAGCCGGGTTGACTCACCGGTAACATTTGACTCGATGCGAATACGGCCCATCGCCAAGCGCGATTTGCCCGCCAAGAGCAGATGGTAATCCTCGCGCTCAACAGTGTAGGCGTAGATCTGCTCGCGCTCACCCACACCATTGAAAAGTGAGGTCATCGCGTAGTGCGCGCCCACTTTGCGCAGATCGACCATAGCGGGGCGCACGTGGCGCTCGTAGAGATCGCGCCCATTGCCGCGCGCCGGCAGATTACTGCGCGCTTGCGCCAACCGGTCAAGAAATTCCGGCTCAAACTCTTCGCCAAACAGTTCATGCGCGAGTTGGAGCGCTCGCCCGGCGTACATCATGACTTGGATCGTCTCGATCCCGCCCAAATCATCAAAGAACCAGCCGCATGAGGTATACATCAACATCAGATGGCGCTGCAATTCCATCAGCTTGAGCGCCGCGATGCGCTGGCCGTCATCAAGCCGGCCACGGCCATGCCGCCCGATAAACGCGGCGACATTTTCAGGCGAGCGATTGAGAATGACGTTGATGTAGTCATCGCGCGCTGCCCACGGGTCAACCAACAACCGGCGCGCGTAACCTTCAAACCGAGGCGCAATCGTGTCGCGCAACCAGTCGAGCGCGGCGCGCAACGGCGCTCGCCACGCCTGATTCCAGCCCGGATTGCCGCCGGTATTGCAGCCGCAGTCGGTCGACCAGCGCCCCACGCCATGGGCGCAACTCCACGACGTACATTCGATGATCTGCACTTCGTGGGTTGGGCGGTAACGCTGCAAATACGACGCATAGTTGGTCAACTTGGCCAATCCTGTCTCTTCGATGTAGTGCAAGGCGTAGGCCAGCGCCATATCGCCATGGCGATGGTGATGGCCATAGGTCTCGCCATCGGTGGCGATATGAGCCAGTTGTGGCCACGGACGTTGGTCGTTGAAGATGCTGGCCAAGCGATTGGCGAAACCGACCCCGCTGCTGAGCAGGCGCTCAAAGGCCACCGCCCGCGACACCGGCCCATCGTAGAAGAAGACCGTGATCGAACGCCCGCTCGCCAATTTCACCAGATACGGCTGCGTTGGATCGATCCGCCCACCGCTGACGTCCTGCCAGATCATCTCGCCAATTTTGCGCACATGGCTGGCTTGGGTTGGCGCCAAAATGGTAAAGCGGATGCCATGCTCGGCCATGATGTCGAGCGTTTCCAGATCAACCGCCGTTTCCGGCAACCACATCCCTTCTGGATCGCGGCCAAAGCGATGCACAAAGTCGCGGATGCCCCAGACCACCTGCGTCACTTTATCGCGCCGCGAGGCCAGCGGCATAATCATGTGGTTGTAGCATTGGGCCATCGCCGAGCCGGCGCCGAAATAGCGTTGGCTGTCTTGGTCGGCATAGAGGATGGCTTGGTAGACCTGCGGCGCATGCGCGGCGAGCCACGTTAACAAGGTTGGCCCAAAGTTGAAGCTGATCCGGCTGTAGTTGTTGACAATGCGGACAATCTGATTCTGGCTGTCGAGGATGCGCGAGGCGGCGTTCTCCTCGTAGCACTCGGCAGTGATCCGTTCGTTCCAGTCGTGATACGGGTACGCCGAGTCTTGCTGTTCAACCGCCTCAAGCCACGGGTTTTCCCGTGGCGGTTGGTAGAAGTGGCCGTGAATGCAGATCAGCCGCTCGGCCATGAGAGACACTCCGTTGGTTTAAATTGGTATGCAGGCGCGCACCTTCGCGCCGTTACCGCTCTGCCGTTGCCACTAGCAGCACTGCGCTATGGCCAGCACAGGTGACGCTTGCGTTGCTCAACCGCGCCGCCGGCGGATCGGCGCTGTCGAGCCGGATTTGCCATGCTTGCGCCGGCAGTTCGATCTGGGCCGGATCGGCTCCAAAGTTGAGCAGCAACCTGATGGCCGGCCATTCGACCACAATCACCTGACCACAAACCCGTGTGCGAGGGCGCTGCCGCAAGCCCGGCAGTTCGCGCCGCAAACGCAACAACTCACGGTAAAACGCCTGATGGGCAGCGTGCCGTCCCACTGTGCGCAGCGCGTGGTTGAGCTTTGAGCGAGCAAAGGTCGCCGGATCCTGCGGATCGGGCACCGCTTGGCCGGGGCGGAGAAAATCAGCAAACTCGC